>NZ_JBQRUW010000040.1:0-184849 GCF_052663305.1 Streptomyces cyslabdanicus | reverse complement strand
GCTACCGGCCTTCATTCGCAGTGCACCGGCGTTCACGCGGGTGGTGAGGCGAATCCGGGGGTCGCGACGCGGAGCGTTGCCGGATCGTTCCAGCGGAGCTGGATTCGGCTGATCCGCCCCGGACTGTCGGTGACCGGTGCTAGCGTCCGGATCGTGCAGCTTCGGTACGTCTTCCGTCTCGACCCGACACCCGGTCAGCGCATCGCGCTGGCCCGGGCGTTCGGATGCGCGCGGGTGGTGTACAACGACGCGGTCGCGGCGCGGGAACGGGCCCGGGCGGCAGGCCAGCCGTTTCCCACCGCGGCGGTGCTGTCGAAGACGCTTCTCACCGAGGCGAAGAAGACTAGTGAGCGGCACTGGCTGGGCGAGGTGTCCGCGGTGGTGCTGCAGCAGGCACTGCGGGACGTCGAGACCGCCTACCGCAACTTCTTCACCTCTCTGAAGGGCCGACGCAAGGGCCCGAAGGTGGGCGCGCCGCGGTTCAAGTCGCGCAAGGATGCCAGGCAGGCGATCCGGTTCACCGCGAACGCCCGCTGGAAGATCACCGCCACGGGGCGGCTGAACCTGCCGAAGATCGGCGAGGTGCGGGTGAAATGGTCACGGTCTCTTCCTGCCGTCCCGTCCTCGGTGACCGTGACGAAGGACGCTGCCGGGCGGTACTTCGCCTCCTTCGTCGTCGACACCGACCCGGCCGCCGACGCGGCCCGCATGCCCGACACCGACCGGACGGTGGGCATCGACCTCGGACTCACCCACTTCGCGGTCCTGTCCGACGGCACGAAGATCGACTCCCCGCGGTTCCTGCGCCGGGCGGAGAAGAAACTGAAGAAGGCGCAGCGGGAGCTGTCCCGTAAGCAGAAGGGCTCGAAGAACCGGGCCAAGGCCCGTCTGAAGGTGGCCCGCGCCCACGCGCGGGTGGCCGACGCGCGCCGCGAGTTCCACCACCAGTTGTCCACGAAAGTGATCCGTGAGAACCAAGCGGTCGCGGTGGAGGACCTGGCGGTGGGCGGTCTGGCGCGCACCCGGCTGGCCAAGAGTATCCACGACGCGGGCTGGTCCCAGTTCGTGACCATGCTCGCCTACAAGGCCGCCCGGTACGGGCGCACCTTCGTCAAGGTCGGCCGGTTCGAGCCCACCAGCCAGGTGTGCTCCGCCTGCGGTCACCGCGACGGGCCCAAACCCCTCAACGTGCGGGAATGGACCTGCACCGCCTGCGGCACGGTCCACGACCGGGACCACAACGCCGCCATCAACATCAAGGCCGTCGGACTGGCGGTGACAGCCTGTGGAGCGCAGGTAAGACCGGAACGTATTCCGGCACAGCGCGGTGAAGCAGGAAGCCACGGAATCCGCACCGGAGCCAGCGCCGCATAGCGGCACAGACACCGGAGCGGAAGGCCAGAATCCTCGGGCTTCAGCCCGAGGAGCAAGTCAAGCAGGAGTCTTCGTCGACCATGACGGACATGCCTGGGAAGTCGCTCACAACCTGGGGTTCCCACTTGCCGCAGACGGCTCCCTCACCGTCCCCGACTTCAACACTCTCTAGGATCAACCGCCGCCCCGGACCGGCAAGCCCACCTGGAACGGTTCCAGGGGGCTCCCACCCGCCGACGCCGAGCGCTTTCTGGCCGGTCACATCCGGCGCAGCCGACTGGCCCTGGCGCAGCACCCCGAGCTGTTTCCGGCCGACCCGGAGGCCTGACGAGGCGTCAGATCGGGGCGTGAGTACCCTCGCCCGGCGGTCCGCAACCAATTCGCATGCAACTGTGCAGTACTCGTGTGCGTTTCGCTAGGCTTCCCGCCATACCGGCAGATCAGGGGTAACGGAGTGTCGGAACGGCAGCGCACCGAGAGGACCACCATCGTGGACGGACGCGATCGGCTGGGGAAACCCCTGTACGAGCGCGATGACGAGGTGACCGCCGCCGAGAAAGCGGTGGAGGGGATCTGCGCGGGCGAGGGGAAGGACGAAGGCAGGCGGGGCGGGCTGCTGTTCTACAGCGCCGCCGCCGGTCTGGGCAAGACGACCGTGCTGACCGAGGTCCGGCGCATGGCCGCCGCACGCGGTTGCACCGTGCTGTCCGCCCGGGGCAGCGAGCAGGAGCACACCGTCCCCTTCCACGTCGTACGCCAGTTGCTCCAGCCCGTCCTCGCCTCCTGCACCGAGGCCGAGCGGCGCGAGATATTCGGCGGGTGGTACGAGATCGCCGGACCGGCCGTCGGCCTGTTCGCCCAGCAGACCGGCACCGCGGGACCGGACCCGCAGGGCGTGCGGGACGGCCTGGACTGGGTCGTCACCCAGGTGGCCGTGCTCCGCGCACCCGTCGTGATCGTCCTGGACGACGCCCACTGGGGCGACCTGGAGTCGCTCGCCTGGCTCGCCGCCTTCGCGGTCCGGGCGCGGGAACTCCCCGTGCTGGTCGTCGTCGGCTACCGACCGGACGAAGTGCCCGCCGAGGCGCAGACGTTCCGCGAACTGGTCGAGGGACGCGGCGCACGCCCGATCCCGCTGCACGCCCTCAGCCCGGAGGCGGTCGCCGAACTGGTGCGGGGCTCGCTCGGGGCGGAGGCCGACGACGTCTTCTGCCGCGAGTGCTGGGTGGTCACCGGCGGCAACCCCTACGAAGCCGTCGAGCTCATGGCCAGGGTCCAGGACCGCGGCCTCGCCCCGGACGCGGAGTCGGCCTCCCTGCTGGGTGAACTCGCCGCCAGCGCACGGGGCACCGGCCTGGTCAAGCGCCTGGAGAGGCTCGGCCACGCCGCGGTCCGGCTCGCCTGGGCCGCCGCGGTGCTCGGCACCGAGATCTCCGCGGAACTGGCCTCGACCGTGGCCGGACTGCCCCCGGCCGAGGCCCAGGCCGCCGTGGACCGGCTGCGCGTCGCCCGCATTCTCTCCGGCACCCGCACCCTCGAGTTCGTCCACCCGCTCATCGCCACCGCCGTGTACCAGGCCATCCCGCCGGTCACGCGCACCGCGTTGCACGGTCAGGCCGCCTGGGCGGTCGCCGACGCGGGCCTGGGCATGACCGCCGCCGCCCGGCACCTGCTCGAGACCCACCCCGAGGGCGACCCGAACACCGTCCGCCAACTGCGCGCCGCCGCACGCGAGAACCTCAGTCTTGGCGCGCCCGACGCCGCCCGGCGCTGTCTGGAACGCGCGCTGCGTGAACCCCCCGCGCCCGAGGACCGGGCGGGCGTGCTCTACGAACTCGGCTGCTCCGCCCTGCTCACCGCTCCCGCCACCACGGGCAACCACCTCACCGCCGCCCTGGAACAGCCCTTCCTGGACCCCGAGATCAGGGAGAACGCCACCTTCCGGCTGGCCCAGGTGTTCGCCCACAACGACGAACTCGCCAAGGCGGCCGCCGTCGCAGGCACCGAGGTCGACCGGGCACAGTCCCCCCGGGCACGACTGCGCATGCAGGTGGCGCACTACCTGTGGCTGGTCTTCGACGCGCACGAGGAGCAGGCCTCCGACCGCTCCCAGCGGCTCGCACGGCTCGCCGAGCACCTGCCCGGACAGACCGTCGAGGAGCGGGCCCTGCTGTGCGTCCGCACCTGGGACGCGATGCTGCGCGGAGAGCCGGCCGCGGACACGCTGGACGTCGCCCAACGCGCCATGGGCCTGAGCTACACCGACCCGGACTGGGGCTTCGAACTGCCGAGCGTGGCCGCGCTCAGCTACATGTACGCCGACGAATGCGACCGCGCCGAGGAACTGTTCAGCTCGGCCATCGCCGAGTGCGAGCAGGTCGGCTGGAGCGGCGCCCACCTCTCCTTCGGCTTCACCCTGCTCGGCCTGGTCTGGTTCCGGCGCGGGATGCTCGTCAAGGCGGAGGAGTGCGCACGCGAGGGCGTGCGCCTGGCCGAGCGGGTGGGCGACCGGGTGCCCGCGCGGTGGTATGCCGTGGGGCTGCTGGTGGACGTCCTGCTGTCCCGGGGCCGCGTGGAGGAGGCGCTGCACGTCGCCAGGAGGTACCACTTCGCGCCCCCGTACCTGAACGCGGTGGTCTTCCCGGACTCTCAGACGGTCTACGGGCGGCTGCTGCTCGCCCGCGGCCTGCGCAAGGAGGCCGAAGCCCAACTCACGGCCGCCGGGGCACGGTTGGAGGCCAAGGGCATCGTCAACCCGACCTGGTGCCCCTGGGCGGGCCACCTCGCCCTCGCCGTCGCCGAGGAGGATCCCGCGCGCGCCCGCTCCCTCACGGCGAAGATGCTGCGGCGGGCGGAGCGCTACGGCACGCCCACCGCCGTCGGCGAGGCGCTGGGCTTCGGCGCGGCGGTGGCCGAGGAAGGGCAGGTGCTGCCCCTGCGGGAGCGCGCGGTGGAGATACTGCGCCGCTCGCCCAGCCGGCACGCCTACGCCGAGGCCCTGATCGACCTCGGCGTGGAGGTCGTGCGCGGTGGCGGCACGGACCGGGCGGCCGGGCTTCTGGCCGAGGGGGTCGAGCTGGCGGAGGAGTGCGGTGCCGACCGGCTCGCCGAGCGGGGCCGCGCCGAGCAGGCCGGGCTGGGACTGCGGCTCAACGGGACACGTCCGCTGGCACGGCGCGGAGCGTGCACCACGGAGCAGGGCTGAACCGGGGCGAAGTGAAAGGACATGTCAGCGCGGCCGCGTCCGAGAGGTCCGAGAAGGCTGGGACAGCTGGGACAGCTGGGAGGGCTGAACCGCGGGCGGCGCGGCCGGGATCCGCTCCAGGACGCCGCCCGCGAACACGTCGTACAGCGGCAGCGTCTCCAGGTGCACGTAGCCGATGTGGCAGTCGCACACGGCCAGCGGGCACGGGCGGGGGCGCAGGGCCCGCCGGTAGGAGCCGTCGTACAGATTGCCCAGCTCCGACCGGACGAAGTGGCAGCGGCGCACCGTGCCCTCGCCGTCCACCGAGACGACCGACTCTCCCGTACGACAGGGCAGACCCGCGCTGCGGTGCGGGTGGCGGCTGTACGGGAAGAGCGGGTCCAGGGCCGTCCACCGGTCGGCCTCGGCGTCGGTGTAGGTGTGCCCCTCGGCGGCGTTGACCCACAGGTACACGTGGGAGGGGAGGTCGACGCGCAGCCGGCGCGCGTCGTCCAGGTGCTCGGGGAGGCCGACGACACCGATGCTGTGGCGGACTCCGCGCGCGGCCAGGTCGTGGCACTTGGCCAGGAAGCGGTCGTACGGTGTCTGCCCGGGGTGGAAGGTGCACCACAAGGCGAGGGTGTCCAGGTCGGCCGCGTCCAGCCAGTCGGTGCGGCAGCTGAGGTTGGTCTGGATCGCCACCCGGCGGATGTGCGGCAGCCGGCTCAGCTCCGCGAGCGTACGCCGGTACCAGGAGCGCACCAGGCCCTCGCCCCACGGGGTGAACAGCAGCGAGAGATGGTCGTCGCGCTGCGCCGTAGCCCAGGTGGCAAAGCGCTCCAACGCGGCTCGGTCCGAGTTGAGTTGGGCACGGCTGTCCCGGCGCTTGGCGAACGGGCAGTACGGGCAGTCGTAGTCGCACGAGGCCAGCGGGCCGCGGTAGAGGATCGTCAGGTCCATACGGGACGCGGCCTCCGTCACTTCGGCCGGTAGGCGGTCATGCGTTCGCGCACGGCGGCGGAGAACAACTCGGGGCCCAGCGCGTCGGAGTGGGCCAGGCCCTCCGGGGAGAGCCGCAGCAACTCCGGGCCCGCGGTGTCGTCCAGCCAGCCCCGCGCGCGGAACCGGTCAAGATCGGCGGCGAAGTCGTCGTCGGGCGCCGTGCCGAAACGGGTCCGGTACTCCGCCACGGGCAGGCCCTCGGCCTGAAGCAGCGACTGGAGCAGATGGCGGCGCCGGGACTCGTCCGCGTCCATCTCCCAGCCGAAGTCCGCGTGCCGGAAGCCCTCGGCCGGGCGTGCCGTGTAGTCGTCGATGATCCCGCGGATGCGGTGCATGTCCACGGCGTAGTCGAAGGAGTAGTGCAGCGTGGAGGTGTACGAGCGGGAACCGCAGCCGAGGCCGACCATGCCGTCGGTCTGGCACGCGTAGTCCTCGCCGCCGGTGGCGGGGGCGCCCGCACGGCGGAACATGCGCATCGACACCTGCTCGTAGCCTCGCGCGAGCAGGTGGTCGCGGCCGTGGCGGTACAACCGCAGCCGCTGCTCGTCCCAGTCGGCGTCGCCGCCGGGCGCCGACCCGCGGTGCCGGCCGAGACCGGTGAGCGGGCGCACGTAGAGGGGATAGAGATACAGCTCCTCCGGCCGCCAGGCGAGGACGGCGTCCAGGGAACGGGTCCAGGACGCCTCGGTCTGGCCGTCGATGCCGTAGATCAGGTCGATGTTGAGGACGGGGATGGCCGTGTCGCGGATCCGGGCGAGGGCCGCCTCGACGTCCGCCCGGCGCTGGGGGCGTACGGCCGTGCGCGCCTCGGAGTCGACGAAGCTCTGCACGCCCAGGCTCAGCCGCGTGGTGCCGCGGGCGGCCAGCACGGCCAGCCGGTCCGCGGTCGCCGTGGCCGGCGAGGCCTCCACCGACAGCGGGATCGCGGCGAGGTCGGCGCCCAGACCGTGCTCCGCCAGATCGCACAGCCGCTCCAGCTCCGCCGCCTGGAGGAACGTCGGAGTGCCGCCGCCGAAGGCCGCGTTCGCGAACCGCGCCCCGTCGCCCAGCGCCTCGCGCACGGTGTCCGCCTGACGCTCCATCGCGTCCAGGTAGGCGGTGGTCAGACCGTCCGGCGCCCCGATCCGGGTGAAGAGGTTGCAGAAGCCGCAGCGGACTTCGCAGAACGGTATGTGGAAGTAGAGCGAGAGGGCGTCCTTCGGTTCGTTCGCCCACAGCGCGCGCAGGGACGCCCGCTCCCGGGGGAGTGGGCGGTACGCGGTCTTGTGCGGGTACGCGTAGACGTACTGCTGGTACGGGCGGACGGTGCCGGGCGCGGCTGCCGCCCCGGTGCTGGTGATGCCCATGGTCATCGGGCCCCGTCGACGAAGAAGTGGGCGTAGGGCACGGTCCAGACGACGTCGTGGCCGATGCGGTGGCCGTGGTAGCCGTCCTCGCCGTACGCCGTGCCGTGGTCGGAGCAGACGATGGCGAAACAGGGGCGGCGGCTGCTGACGGCGGCCAGGAGCCGTCCCATGTGCTGGTCCACGTACTCCAGTGCCGCGGCGTGGCTGGCCCGCGTGTCGCCCGCCTCGCGGGTGGCGCCGGGCAGGTGGAACCAGTTGGGTTGGTGCAGGGCCGACGCGTTCACGAAGAGGAACAGGCGCTGATCCTGGGGGAGTCCGGCCACCACCTTCTCCGCGCGGGCCACCTGGGCCTCGAAGGACGTGGGGGAGGTGACGCCGAACTCCGGTTCCCAGTGGCTCTCCTGGAACATCCCCGGCAGGACCGAGCCCAGCGGTCCCTGATTGTTGAAGAAGCCCACACCTCCGACGCACACGGTGCGGTAGCCGACGGCGGCCAGACCCGAGACCAGGTCGGGGGTGTCGTGGACGAAGGTGCCCTTCGCGGTGGTCTCACTGCCCGCGAACCGGGCGGCGAAGAGCCGGGGATGCGGACCGGGCGCGGCCGGTGTCGGCAGGAAGCCCGCGAACATCGCCTGGTGGGAGGCGTAGGTGAAGCTGCCGGGGGCGTGCCGGCGTTCCCAGGCGCCGCCGGGCAGGTGCCGGGCCAGGTGCGGGATGCGGCCGGCCGCCGCCAGCTCCTGCGCCACGTCGTAGCGGAGGGTGTCGAGCGTGACGAACAGGAGGTCGTGGCTGCCCACGATGTCGTTCATGTCAAGCGGCGCTGTCATGGTGGTGCTCCTTGCGTTCTGCTCGCCGTGCGGCGGCAGGGGCGACGGCAGGTCCGGCGACTGCGGGGGCCGGCACGGGGGTCGGTGCGGGGGCCTGCGTGAGGGCCGGTGCGGTGGCGACCAGTGTGAGAGCCGGTGCGGCGGCGACCTGTGCGGCGTAGGTGTCCAGGCCCTCGGCGCCGCTGCCCGGCAGGCCGGTGAGGCGGGGCAGCAGGTCCCCGAACGCGTTCACCTCGCCGACCGTGAAACGGCGCCAGCCCGTCGCCGGCAGGATGTCCACGCCGACGCACAGGGTGCCCGGGAAGCACGCGGCCGCCTGTTCGGCCACGTCCAGCACGTCGGTGAAGTCGCCCCCCGCGGCGCGGATCGCCGCACGTGCCGCGTCCAGGTCGCCACGGGCGCCACCGAGGTGCAGATTCGTCATGGGGTGCCGGCTGGTCCGTACCACGGCATGCGTGGCGCGTCCTGCCACCACGACCACCCGCAGGTCGGCGGCCCGGCCGCCCTGCGAGGCCTTCGGCAGCCACCGCTCGACGTGGACCCCGTCCGGGACCAGGGCGTCGACGAGGGCCGCGACGCCGGCCTCCGAGGTGTAGTGGCGCACCCGGAGGGAGTTGTGGAGGTGCCCGTCGGCCGTGGTCTCCACGGAGGTCGTCGCCCTGACACGGCCCGGTCCCGCCAGCGTCAGCGCCACGACACCGGAGGCCGACGACCCGTGCGCCGGCTTCACGAACGCCCGTGAGATCCGGGCCGCCGTCAGCTGCTCCCGAAGCCCGTCCCGCCCCGACCAGCCGCCGAACGGACCCGTCGGAGCCGGAGGGACCGGGACGCCCGCGGCGGCGAGCCGCGCGTGGCAGCGCCGCTTGTCGAACATGACCGCGACGTCCTCCGGGTCGGCGGTCGTCACCGCGCCCGCACGCCGCGCCGCGGCGGTCACCTCCCGCACCGCGGCGGTGAAACGGCGGTGCCACAGGGCCGTTCCCTCGACCCGGGTCGGGTCGTCGGTGTCCCGCAGCAACCGGTCGACCTCGGCGTTCTCGCCGGGGGAGTCGAGCCGCACCAACTCGCCCGGTGTGAAGGCGTACCGCCCGCGCAGCACGTCCCGCCACGCGAGCACACGGGGTGCCGGGTGACCGGCCGCCCGCACGGCGTCCGCGAACATCGTCGTCCGCCGGTTCTCGGGATTGCCGACGACGGCGAACCGAAGGCCGACGGCGGACGCCGGACAGGACGGCCTCATTCCGCGACCGCGGTGAAGCGGTGGACGACGCCGTCGTCCTCCCACGCCCGGCCGCGCTCCGACAGGTCGACCTCGACGCCGGACGGCTCCAGCGCCGTACGGATCCGCTCGGCCACGGGCTCGCTGAGGAAGTTGTGGTGGAGGTCGAGCCGGGTCAGGTGGGTGAGCGGCCGACCGCCGAGCAGGGCCGTCGCGCCCTCGTCGGTGAGTACGCCGAGCGACAGGTCGAGCGAGGCCAACTCGGCGACGACAGGGGCCCCGGCGACGGCGGTGGCGATCTCGTCCTGGATCTCGCTGTTGCGCAGCCCGAGATGGCGCAGCGCCGGGAAGCGTCCGCCGGCCAGGATCGGGGCGAGGTCGGCGACCTGCGCGTCGCCGCCGTACTCCTCCACCCCGAGCCACAGGTCGAGGTGCTCCAGGGCGGGGAACTCGCCGGCGGCGACACCGCGCACGACCTCGCCGGGCAGGCCGCCGGCCTCGAAGCGGAGCCTGCGCAGACGCTCGTGCCGGACCGCCGGGAAGCGCAGCCCGGTGCCGCCGCGGACCCCGAACTCCTCCAGCAGCGGATACGCCTCGAGGACCGGCGTGACATCGCACTGCTCGATCCAGGAGATCTCCGCCTCCTCCATCTCCAGGTCCCCGATGAACACGGCCCGAAGCGCGGTCAGCCGGTCACGGGCGTCCACGAGGTGCCGCACGATGCCGCTGGAGTCGTTGTCGTACGGCTCACCCCACTGACCCACGATGAGGGCACGCACACCGGCGGGGTCGACGGAGTCGAGGAAGCGGTCCCACAGGGCACCGAAGTCCTCAGGGGAGTCCCCGTACGGGTCGACGGCCAGCCGCCAGGCCGCGGTGCCCGCCTCCGGCAGCTCCCGCTTCCCCGCGAACTGGGCGAAGTCGAGGGCCGGGAGGCCATGCAGCTCCTTCAGATGCTCGACGTGGGACATGTCGCTGGCCTCCTGGTGCTCGCACGCGTTGCGTCGTTCGTGAAGAGTTGTACCAAGCGGCTCTGACATCGAGGTGACGGGCCGGGTACGTCGGGGGGTGCGGCGCACGATGTCGGCCCTGTCCAGGGCCTAACGGCCCTTGCCACCAGGGACGTTGGGGAAAATGCCCCTAATGCCATACTGACCTGCGGTTTCATCGGACGGAACGTCCGTTGTTCCCGTCGTATCCGGCTACCGTTCCGCACACGTCTCTTCAGGAGCCCACCCATGTCTCGACTCATCCGCCAGCTCCCGGGCAGCGCACCTGACCGCCCGGCCCGGTGCGCACCGGCCCCGGCCGTCGCACCGGGCACGGCTGGAACGGACGCCACGCGGTGGACCGCCGTCGGGCGTGAGACGCGGAGGGGGCGCTGATCATGAGCGCGGAAGACGGGACGTACCACGCACTCCTGGCCCGGCACGACGCCATGCGACTGCGCCGGCAGATGCTCTCCACCGGCGGCTTCCCGGGCACGGACAGCGGCAGTGGCATACGCGGCCCGGTCGGACAGTCGTGCGACGGGCAGCCGTATGGCGGGCAGTCGCACGAGGGGCAGCCGTACGAGGGGGCGGCCGATCAGCAGGTCATCATGCGGCATCTGGACCTGGTGACGCCGTTCGAAGAGCTGATCGCCCACCTCTACGACGCGCTGTTCACCCGGCACCCCTCCCTGCGGTCGCTGTTCCCCGCCGAGATGGCGTTCCAGCAGGCCCACCTGACGAGGGCGTTCTGGTACCTGCTCGAACACCTCGACCGGCCCGAGCAGATCACCGCGACGTTCACCCAGCTGGGCCGCGACCACCGCAAGCTCGGCGTGCGCCCGGCGCAGTACGCGGCGTTCGAAACCGCGCTCTGCGAGGCGCTGCGCATCCGTGCCGGCGCGCACTGGTCCGCGGAACTCGAGCAGGCGTGGGTCCGGATGGTGCGCTTCGGGATCACCGCCATGGTGCAGGGCGCGGACGCGGCGCTGCACGAGCCGCCGTGCTGGGAGGCCACGGTGACGGCCCATCGGCTGTGCGGACCGGACCTCGCGGTGCTCCGGGTACGACCGCACGAGACGTTCCGGTACCGGGCCGGGCAGTACACCGCGCTGGAGTCCGCGCGGCTGCCGCACACCTGGCGCTCGTACTACCTGGCCGGCGACCCCGGCCGGGACGGGGAGCTGGAGTTCCACGTCCGGTGCACCGGCACCGGCGGCGTGAGTGAGGCGCTGGTGTGCCACACCGCGGTCGGGGACCGGGTACGGCTCGGTCCTCCCAAGGGGAACCTGGGGCTCGGCGAGGAGCCGACGGGTGAACTCCGGCTGGTGGCCTGGGACACCGGCTGGGCCGCGATGAAGGCGCTGCTCCAGGAGCTGGAAGGCCGCCTGCGGCCGGCGTCCGAGCACCGGACGGGCCGGGTGCGGCTCTTCCTGGGCGCCGACGCGCTGTCCGACCTGTACGACACCGAGTACCTGACCGGGTTCGAACGCCGCCGCCCGTGGCTGACCGTGGTCCCGGTGACGGGCGGGGTACCGGGGGAGGGCGCGTACGACCGCCTGGCCCGCGCGGTGACCCGGAGCCGCCCCGCGCCGGCCGGCCGCGCGCTGCTCGCCGGGCCGCCGGCGATGGTCCGGACGGTGACGGCCGCGCTCACCCGGGCCGGGCTGCCCGCCGACCACGTCCGCCACGACCCGCTGCCGGCCGGCCCGCGGGACCTGCCCGCATCCGTCGGCGCCTTCGGCTCGGCCGGAGCCCGGGTGTTCCAGAGCCAGTCGATCCCGGCGTGACCGACCGCCGCGACGGCCGGCGCCTGCTTCCGGAGCCGATCGGGAGCTGACGGAGGCCCCGTTTACGCGAAAGCCCTGCCAACCGCAAGGAACGGCAGGGCTTTCGTGTCGCCTGCACGGCTGGCACCATGACCGGCCAGGAGGGCGTGAATGTCATGTTCGAGTCAGAGTCGGCCCGGGGGACTCGCGTGACCGCGGCACGATCTGCTGTGCCGACGCCCGAACCAGGCTGCCGCGACCTGTCCTCCAGACCACTTGTCCCCTGCTTCCAGGCGGTGCAGATGAAGAAGAGACTGTGCGGTGCCGGTGCTGCCCTCGGCGCCCTCGTCGTGATGGGTGTCGTCCCGGCACAGGCGAACCCGGCACAGGCCACACCGGCGCAGGTGTCGCCGGACACACAGCCGGGTCAGCAGGCCCGGACCCTGCCACTGGGACCGTCCGACCTGACCGAGACCCGTACGACGACAACCCTCCAGCCGGGCGTCACCCTCACCCGCATCGTGCGCGGTGCCACCGACTCGGCACTTCGCTGGACGGTCGAGGTGTCCATTCCCGGCGGTGAGACGTCACCGGACCCCGACGCGCCGCCGACCGCCCTGAAGGACAGAGCGAGCGCCGACGAGCTGGCCGCCGATCTGAAGCGCGACGGCTTCCAGGCCCGGGTCGAGCAGGTGACGACGTCGAGTACGGCCGACTACGCCGGCGGCACGCTCGGGTGGCGGGTCCGCGTCGGTTCGTTCGACGCGCAGTCCGACGCGACCTCCGAACAGACCCGGTTGAAGGCGGCGGGGTACGCGGGATCAGCGGTGTACACCGGCTGGGACGGCGACCGCACGGCCAGGGGCCCGTGGCGGGTCGACGTGCTCACCATCGACCCGCACCGGTTCCACGGGGGCCTCAAGGCGTCGTACGGCCCCGACCTGGAGAACCGCGAGACGACCAGCGAGCTGTCGAACGCGGCCGGCGCCACCGCGGCGGTCAACGCCGGGTTCTTCGTCCTCGACCCCCTCGCGGGCGCACCAGGAGACCCGGCAGGCGTCGGTGTCTACGACGGCCGCCTGCTGAGCGAACCCGTCAACGGACGCCCCGGCCTCGTCACGCACGCCAACGGCCGCCGGACCGAGATCACCCGCTTCACCTGGCAAGGGCGGGTCACCGGCCGGGGCACCTCGCTGAGCCTGAACGGCATCAACCGCGTGCCGGGACTGATCAGGAACTGCGGCGGCGACGCACACGACATCCCGACCTCACTCCCGCTGCACGACGTGACCTGCACCAACGCCGACGAACTCGTCGCCTTCACCACCGACTTCGGGCAACGCACCCCGCAGGGCGCGGGACTCGAAGCAGTCCTGGACGCCCATGACCGAGTCGTGGAGCTGCGCACGCCACGTGGCGGACCTCTCCCGGCCGGCGGCAGCTCCGTGCAGGCCACCGGCCGGCGCGTCGCCGAGCTGACCGCCCTCGCACGGACCGGTGACCACCTGAACATCAAGGCCACCCTGCTGGACGGACGGGGACACCCGGTGACGCCCTCACCCAGGACCGACATCGTGAACGGCGGCCCCGAACTGGTCCGCGACGGGCGGCTCCACGTCACACCGGCCACCGACGGCATGGTGCACCCGGACGACCCGAGCTTCTACTACGGCTGGGGGCACAAGCGAAACCCGCGCACGCTGGCCGGAGTGGACGCCGCCGGACGCACGGTGCTCATCACCGCCGACGGACGCAGCACCGGCGCGCTCGGGCTCAGCATCACCGAGAGCGCCGAGATCGCCAAGTCACTCGGACTGCGCGACGCGATCAACCTGGACGGGGGCGGCTCCACCACGATGGTGGTCGACGGCAACGTCCTCAACCAGCCGTCCGACGCCGCCGGCGAACGCCCCGTCGGAGACGCCTTGCTGATCCTGCCCCGACGGAGTTGACCCCGCCCGGTCGAAGAAAGCTCGAGCCGCGACCAAGCACAGGGAGCCGCGATGACCCTTCGAACCCGAGTCCTGCTCGTCCTCACCGCACTGCTTCTCACCCTCGCGCCGACCACGCCGACGGCCTTGGCCCGCGCCGCCTCGCCCGCGGCGACGGGGGCGGCCGACGCCGCGCTTGCCCCTTCCCCGAAGCCACGAGGCACCGAGGTCGTCGCGGTCACCCAGGTCGCGGACCGCCAGGTCGACCTGTCCGTGCGCTCACCGGCCCTGGGCGGCCGGACGGTCAAGGTCCGGCTCCTCACCCCCGACGGCTGGAACCCGAGCGACCGACGCCAGCATTGGCCGACCTTCTGGCTGCTGCACGGCTGTTGCGGGGACTACACCTCCTGGACCGCCCTCACGGACGTCGCCCGCATCGACAGCCTGCGCAACGTGCTCGTGGTGATGCCGGAGGCCGGCTGGAACGGCTGGTACAGCGACTGGTGGAACCACGGCCAGGGCGGCGACCCCGCGTGGGAGACCTTCCACACGGTCGAGCTGCGGCAGCTCCTGGAGCGTGACTGGGCCGCCGGCAGCAACCGCGTCGTCGCCGGCCTGTCGATGGGAGGCCAGGGCGCCCTGCTGTACGCCGCCCGGCACCCCGGAATGTTCAAGGCGACCGCGGCGTACTCCGGCTCGGCGCACCCGCTGCTGAACGAGGAGTCGGTGAACCGCATCCTGGGCTACTTCGCCGGCCAGGGCGACGACCCCCTGCGGGTCTGGGGCGACCCGGCCGCCCAGCGCGGCATCTGGGCGGCGCACGATCCGTTCCACCTGGCCAAGCGGCTCAGGTCGATCCCCGTGTACCTGTCGTGCGGTGACGGCACCACGGGCCCCCTGGACTCCCCGGGCAGCACGAGCGAGCTCGAGTCCGACTTCAACCGCCAGAACCACGCCCTGGCCGCCGAACTGGCGCGCGTGGGCGCGAAGCACGTGACCACCCATTTCTACGGACCGGGAACCCACGGCTGGGCCTACTGGCAGCGCGAGCTGCACGCCTCACTGCCGATGCTGCTGGGCGCCCTGCGCGTGGACGGCTGACACCGCATGGTTTCCGTCAGACACAAGGTGGTTCTCGCACCGGTCCCGTACCCGTGGCTCGTCGACGCCCTCGCCGCGATCCGCACCCTGCTGGAGGAGAGCCAGGCGGACGAACGAGGGCTCGTACTGCCCGATGGACAGGTGATCCCGGACATCCGACTCGCCCGAGGGAGACACCTGCGACCCGGCTCGGTCTACCTCATCGAGGACGAGGACGAGGACGAGGACGAGGGCAAGGACAAGGACAAGGACGCGGACGCGAGCGAAACCGTACAGATCACCGTCGGGGAGTGGGATCACCGCCGCGCTGTCCGCCTCGAACTCGCCCTGGCCGCAGACGACATGAACGTCGAACTGGACGCGACCCTGAAGAGCCCCGACCGCCCGAGCCTGGTCGAGGTCAGCGGCCGGACACGCGGCGACGCGAAACCACGCACGCTGTTCGACATGGCGGGCCGCGCCCGGGTGCGGCTGGACGACTGGTGGCCCGCCGCGGACACCGACCGCACCCCACCCTCGGCCCCCGCCTCGGCCCGGCTCGATCACCGCTGGATCCGGGCGGACGTACAAGCGGTTCCCCGGCCTTCCCCGTCCCGGGACGACGGCGGATGGGACCTACACGTCACCGTCTCCCTGCGCGGCCGCCGGCTCCTGCGACCGGTCGCCGCGGTCGTCCTCGCCGTGGCCGCCGGCCGGATACGCCGATCCGTGATCCAGTCCCTGGACAACCTGGCCGCGCGGTGGAACGACCGCGTACCACGCCTGGTGGCGATGAACGCGGACCAGCTGAGGGAGAACCTCCTGAGCAAGCCGTGAGACGAAAGCGGTCAGCGCGGCACGGCGGCCACCGGCGCGCCGGGCCGGCTGGGTCCTGGTGGGGGCCCAGGACCCGGCCGGCGCCGTAGACCGTCGCTGTCACGCGGTGGTGAGCAGGGACTCCAAGGCCGTCGCCGTGGCCGGATACCGGCTCGTCAGCGCGGCACCCGAAGGTGCGGAGCCGTACGCAGCCGCCCACGCCCCGTCGCAGCCCAGCAGCTCCGCCACCGCGTCGCACGTCGCCGGGTACGCGGTGAGCAACCCGGCACCCGACGGCAGCGGGACGTCGGCCGGCGTCCACCCCTGCGCGCAGCCGAGCAGTTCCGCCACCGCGTCGCAGGTCGCCGGATGCGCCGGCACCAGCGCGGCGCCTTGGCGGCCGTGCTCCGCGGACTGCGTCCGGCGTCCGGCGGGCGCGGCCGGGGGCGTACGCCACGGCGGTATCCACGCGTCCAAGGCCGCCAGCCGGCCCGGGAAGATCCGGCCGGCCTCGCGCATCAGCAGCGGGGCGAGCTCGGCGGCACCGGACCGCAGGGTGGTGATGAGCAGCGGCAGCCACGGCAGCAGCACCGCGTCGGGCAACCGCCCGAACGCGTTCGACACCGCCTCCACGACCACGTCCGCCAACCCCGGCACCGGCTCCAGCGCGTGGACGAAGCCGCTGAGGTAACGGGGATAGGCGGGCACCACCAGCGGATTGTCCAGCAGCGCCTCGCACCGGCCCCGCAGCTCCGCCCGGGACAACGTGCCCAGCTGCACCTGCGCCGCCCACAGCAGGGCCGTCTTCGACGGCTCCTCGGGATGCGACTGGGCGACCGCAAGCTCCAACTGGGCCCGGTCGCACCCCAGCGACAGCGCGAGGCTCTCCATGCTGAACAGGAAGCCGAGCATCGCCGCGACCTGCCCGACCGTCGCGTCCTCGTCCCGGAACGCCATCGGCAGCAGCGTGCAGTAGTGGGCGTAACCCGTCTTGACGAACGACTCGATCCACGACGGCAGCACCGGTTCACTCGTGCGGTAGTACGCCAGCAGCCCGCGCACCCGGCGCAGCACCTCCGGCGCGCCGTCGACGCTGCGTTCGGTGGCGAGCACCTTCAGCGCGTGCGTGCCGAGTTCGTCGGCGAGGCGGCGGCTGCGCAGGTACAGCGTCGCGTCCTCCACCGCGGCCAGTACGGTCGCGGTCGTGGCCTGCGGGGCGTAGGCGTCGCGCCGCAGCCGCTGCTCCAGGACCTGCTCGATGCTGACGCCCTCGTAACCGAGTTCGATGAGGGCCCGCTGGTGGGTGCCGAGCGCCAGGTCCCAGGACTCCTGGATCGAACGCTCACCGAGCCGCCGTTCGCCCATGATCGGCCGGGCCGCGCCGTGCGGCATCAGGCGCCGCAGCATCCACAGGACGTCGGAGCAGGCCTCGAGTTCCGGCCGGGAGGCCATGTCCAGCAGGGCGCGTTGCACGCCGCGCTGCTGGAGCTTCAGCCCGAGCGGCGCCAGCCGGTCGTGCACGTCGCGGGCGAGCGGCGGCAGCGCGTCGTAGCCGACCTGGCCGATCCGGTCGCCGCCCATCATGATCTCGACGAGGCGCCGCACGTCCCGCCGCCCCGGCACGGCGTCCTTCTCGATGCAGGTGACCGCCGCGTCCTGGAAGTCGTACGGCGTGGGCTTGGCCCGGTCCCGCATCCCGGCGAGCAGGACCGACGTCTCGAACACCGCGATGGCGTCGGCGGTGGAGGCGAGATAGCCGTTGCGCCGGGCCGCGCGCACGATGTCCACCGACCAGCCGAGCAGTTCGGCCTCGTCCAGGCCGTCGAGCACGGGCGGTCTGCGCAGGAAGCCGGACAGCCGGTCCGCGGCGGCGGACTCCGGTGCCGGAACGGTCGCTTCCCCTCCCCGGGCCTTCGCCGCCGCGACCTTCGCTGCCGAGGCCTTCTTCCCGGGGGTCTTCTTCGCCGCGGACTTCTTCGTACCCGCCTGGCCCGCCAGCCGGTACGGCCGCACCCGGGTGCGCTTGAGGCTCTTCGCCCACTCCGTCGAGGCGATCGACACCGAGCCGGCGGCAAGACCGAACTGCGCCTCGATCGCCGCGTGACTGGACGGGATCAGCCCGTACTGCCAGGTGGTGGCGGTTCGCGGGGTGATCGTGAACGTGTCGGTGCCGCCGTGCACGCCGAACTCCTCGACGCGGCTGACCGCGTGGAACGCCCCGCACACGTACAGACAGTCCGCCGGATCGGTCCCGGTCGCCTCCAAGTGCTCGCGCATACGGGTCCACATGTACCGTTCGCGGTCCTCGTCCACCCGGACGCGGTCGCCGTCGCCCGGAGCGAGGCGCCGGAACAGGCTGCCGACGAGGAGCATCACCTGGCGGTAGGTGTCGTGGTCGGCGGTGCTGTCGCCGAGCGGCACCTCGACGTACTGGTGCCACCACTCCGACCAGTGCCGCACCTTGCCGTGGCGCAGCAGGTGCTCCTCCAGTTCGGCGAAGCGTGGCCTCAGGTCGCCGAGTTCGACGCCGACGGCCTCGCCGTGCAGCGCGGCCTCGGGCTCGGCCGGCGGGTCGGTGTCCTCCGCCGTGCTCTCCCGCGTCTGCTCGCCGCGGGTGTCCCACTGGAAGACGTGGTCCGCGGACCGGTCCACGAGGACCAGCTCCACACCCGGGGTGTCCAGGGCGTACGCGATGGCCTGGTACTCGGCGGACGCCTCGGTGATCGGCGCGACGACCGACAGCGGAGCCCAGTCCTGGGGGAACCCGTCGACGTCACCGGCGAACGCCTGCACCGCCACCGGCAGGCGGCAGTTGCGCAGTTCGGTCAGCAGCGGTGCCATGTCCTCGCACAGCTCCAGGTAGACCACCTTGGGCTGCTTCTCGCGCAGTCGCCGGGCCATGGCGGTCGCCGAGGCGGGGGAGTGATGGCAGACGGGGAAGATCTCCAGCGGCTCCCGCAGTGCCCGGTCGACGTCGTCGACCATGCCGAGCAGGATGCCCTCCAGGGCGTCGGGCCCGCCCGCGAACGTGTCGGCGGCCTCCCTCAGTTGCCCGCGCAGCGGGGCGAACGTGCCGCTCTCGTGGGGCCCGCTCATGACAGCGTGGCGATCGCGTCGCGGCCGCCCTCCAGGAACTCGGGCCAGGAGCCGCCCTCCTCCTTGCTGCGCGGCTCGACGACACCGTGCAGGTACTTGTTGAGGATGGCCAGGTCCTCGGGCTCGCGGCGGGTGAGGGAGCCGACGAGCGAGGAGGCGAGCGTGCGGGCCGTCAGGGCGCGCTCACCGAAGAAGTTGCTGTGCAGGACGGCGTCCTCCAGCACGCCGATCTGCTCGGCCGTCGACAGCGCCGACTCCAGCTTCTCGTCGTCGCTGCCGGCCGCGGCTGCGGACGCGCGCAGGTCGGCGAAGCTCTGCAGGAGCACGTCGAGCAGGGTCGGCGGCACGTCGAGGTCGATCGAGTGCCGGCGCAGCAGTTCCTCGGTGCGGAAGCGGACGATCTCCGCCTCGCTCTTCTTGTTCGTCACGACCGGGATGCGGACGAAGTTGAAGCGGCGCTTGAGCGCGGAGGACAGGTCGTTGACGCCCCGGTCCCGGCTGTTGGCCGTGGCGATGATCGAGAAGCCGGGCTTGGCGAAGACGATGTTGTCGCTGCCGCCGCTCTCCAGTTCGGGGACGGAGATGTACTTCTCGGAGAGGATCGAGATCAACGCGTCCTGGACATCACTCGTGGACCGGGTCAGCTCCTCGAAGCGGCCGATGGCACCGGCCTCCATCGCGGTCATGATCGGCGAGGGGATCATCGACTCCCGTGACTGGCCCTTGGCGATGACCATGGACACGTTCCACGAGTACTTGATGTGGTCCTCGGTGGTGCCCGCCGTGCCCTGCACGACCAGCGTGGAGTTGCGGGATATCGCGGCGGACAGCAGCTCCGCCAGCCAGCTCTTGCCGGTGCCGGGGTCGCCGATGAGCAGCAGACCGCGGTCGGACGCGAGGGTGACGATGGAGCGCTCGACGAAGCTGCGGTCGCCGAACCACTTCTGCGCGATCTCCCGGTCCAGGCCGTCGGAGCGCTCGGAGCCCAGGATGAACAGACGGACCATCTTCGGGGACAGGCGCCAGGAGAACGGCTTGGGACCGTCGTCGATCGACTCCAGCCAGTCGAGTTCCTCGGCGTACTTGATCTCGGCGGGGGCACGGAGCAGGTCGGACATGAGGGAAGGGCCTTTCCATGGGGTGATCACCACGACGCGGACGTACGGTCGGTGATCAGGTGAGAAACGTCTTGAGTTCGTGTACGAGCTTCTTGATGTGGCCGGAGATCACCGGCGTGCCGAGGTCCTTGAACCGCTCCCGGAACCACGGGTTGACGCTGCCGCGCCCGGAGCTGGTCACCGAGCCGACCGGGATGAACTTCGCTCCCGAGCGGTGAACGGCGGCCATGCTGTCGAACAGCTCCTGGTGGCTCCACTCGTAGAAGTCGGAGATCCACACCACGACGGTGTTGCGCGGCTCGGCGATCTTCGGCTGGGCGAGCCGCATGGCGACGGTGCCGTCGGTGCCGCCGCCCAGCTTGGTGCGCAGCAGCGTCTCGAACGGGTCGTGCGCCCAGGGAGTGAGGTCCAGGGCCTGGGTGTCGTAGGCGATCAGGTGGACGTCCACCTTCGGCAGCCCGGCGAAGATGGAGGCCAGGATGGTGCAGTTGACCATCGAGTCGACCATGGAACCCGACTGGTCCACGACCACGATCAGCCGCTGGGGCGTCGTCTTGCGGCTGGTGTGCCGGTAGTAGAGGCGGTCGACGTAGAGCCGTTCCTCCTCCGGGCTCCAGTTGGTGAGGTTCTTCCAGATGGTGCGGTCGAGGTCGAGGTTGCGGAACACACGCTTGGGCGGCACGGACCGGTCGAGCTCGCCGACGGTGGCCTTCTCCACCTGGGTGCGCAGCACCTCGGTGACCTCGTCGACGTAACGGCGGATCAGCGCCTTGGCGTTGGCCAGGGCCACGCCGGAGAGGTTGTTCTTGTCGCGCAGCAACTGCTCGATCAGGGACATGCTCGGCGTCAGCCGCGAGGCCAGCTGCGGGTCGGCCAGCACCTCGCGCAGGTGCATGCGCTTGACCAGATCGCCTTCGATGGAGCCGAGTTCCGGACCGATCGCCGGGATCAGCCGGCTGAGGTCGGGCGCGGGGCCGCCGATGCCGGTGCCGGTCGGGCTGACGCCCCCTCCGGCTCCCCTACGGTGAGTGCCGCCGCGCCCGCCGCGCAGTTCACCGGGCCGGCAGCCCAGGGCCCGCTCCAGCCAGTCCGCGTCGGACTGCCAGTGGGCCAACTGCTCGGCGGTGACGGTGCCGGGGCGGGCGGCGAAGACGTTCAGCAGCACCTTGGACGCGAGCGCCGCCCGCCGCACCTCGGCGGCCCGGTCGCGCTCGCCGTCCTCGTCCGGCGCCGGTGCCATCAGCCCGTCGAACTCGGCGGCCAGCTCCGGATGCCGCTGCACGACGGAGTCGACCGACGCACCGGGATCGAGCAGCGCGGTCGGCAGGCCGATGTCCTCGACCACGGCGAGACTCGCCGACTCCAGGGAGGCCTGCTCCTCCGGGTCGAAGAGACGGGCCAGCAGGCGCCAGTAGAGGACCTGCCGCCGGTTGTCGTACGGATCGGGCTCGGGGGCGTCCGCGTCCCCGCTGGTGTGGTGGGTCAGCCGGTGGGTCATTTCCGCAGCAGCCTTCCGGCACGTTCGCGCAGCACGGTGACGGCGTCGGTGGCGGCCTTCTCGGCCCGGACCCCGGCCTTGTCGGCCGTACCCCCGGCCCAGGCCCCGGCGTGCACGGCGACGGACTTCTTCCGCACGGTCCGCTCGACGGCGAGCGGCTGGAGCAGGAACGCCCCGGCGTCCCAGCGCAGCAGCCCGACACACGCGCCGGACGCGGCGACGACCTCGGGCGAGAGCGGGCCGGCGGCCGGGACGCGGTCGGTGTCGACGGCCAGGCGGCACCCGGCGACCTGGAAGACGACTCCGTCGTCGCCCTCCTCAACGCTGTACCCCTCCAGCAGGACGGGCACCGCGATCCGGGCCGGGTGCCGGTCCAGCGGTGCCACGGCGAAGGCGGCGGCGGTGGGCAGGGCCACCCGGGCAGTGGTGAGGACATCCGCGGGCTCGCCCATACGCGCACGGGCGTCGTCCCACATCAGGTCGCCCTCGGCGGTGACGGGCATCGCGTCCAGGTCCATGGCGCGGCCCTCGCTGACGGCCCCCAGCAGGGACATGTGCGGCCGCAGCAGCTGCCACAGACCGGCGCCGACGACCGTGTCGGGCTTGGGCGCGGAGACCGAGGCGCGCACCAGCCGGGGCGTGCCACCGTCCGCGGGCTCGAACACCGCGTGCACCTGGGCCTGTACGGCGGTGGCGTGCTCCTGCACGTCGACACCGAGCGGCAACAACCGGCCGGTCGCCTCGGCCACGGAGGCAGCGCGCGCCGCACCCGGCAGCGTCAGCAGCAGGGCGCGCGACCACAGGTCGGCCCAGCGGCGCACGGGGACGCGCTCCAGGGTCGCCCCCGGGCAGGAGGCGGCGAGTTCGGCGGCGAAGCCGTCGAGCAGCGTGGCCAGGCGGCGCAGCGCCGGGTCGGGCAGCAGCGCGGAGACGACCGGCGCGGCCCCGTCGACGAGTTCGTGGTCGATGTTCTGCCAGCCGGCCCGCGCCAGGTCGCACAACCAACCACGCGCGGCGGCGTACAGATTCGCCGCGTGTTCGTCGTCGCCGGCCGCCGCGGTGCCGGCTTCCTCGACCCGCGGCCGGCCGACGGCCTCCTCGACGCGGGCGGTCAGCGCGTCGTGCACGGAACCGAGCAGGGCGGTGCGGGCCGCGGCGAGGGCGACGAAGTGGTCCTCGCCGGCGGCTCCGGCGACCGCCTTGTCGGCGGCCTCGGCCACCCGCGCGGCCAGCGGCGTCCCGGCGACGGCGTCGGCGAGCCCGGTCAACCCGGCCGCCTGGCCGGGCTGCGGACGCAGCAGACCGGCGACGAGGGCCTCGTCGAACCCGTCCACGGCCGCGAGCGCCTCGTCGAGGCCGTCGACGGCGTCGGAGAGCAGAGCGGCATGCATCAGGCCACCGCCCTCGTCGTCGGGAACCACTGCATCTCCGGCACCGGTGCGGTGCTCGGCGCGAGTTCGAGATAGGCCAGGTGCCGAAGGAACCGGCTGAACACCCGGGCCGCAGCCGAACTCCCGGCCGCCGCAGGACGGGTGACCGTCATGGCGTCGGTGACGGCGTGCGCGTCCGGCTCCGCCGCGTCCACCTCGACCTTCAGGTACCGGGCCACGCGCGCGGCGCCGTACTGCAGCACGGCCTCCCCGACGAGCGCGCGGATGTGGTTGCAGAACATCCCGCGGGCCCCGCCGCAGGGGCGGTTGTTGTTGGTGCTGCACGCGAACGCGTACGTCCCCGCCTCGACCGAGGACACGTACACGCGCCCGATGTCCGACCCGCTGGAGACCACCCCCTGCAACCGCCCGTCGGCCAGCTCGACGAACGGCACCTTCGCGAGCTTCCGCGGCCGCGCGGACGGCACCACCCGCGCCGTGCTCGACTTCTCCCAGACCGACAACGCACCATCTCCCATGCATGCGAAAGGGGGCGCTCACGCCACCTCGGCGGAACGAGATCGAACCTAGCGGGGGCCACTGACAACTCCGCCGGAAGACGGTCGGGGGAGAGTGCGGGGGCGTCGGTGTGCGGCGCGGCGAAGGCGACGCGCCGGCCCCACCCACCACCGCGGCCTCACTCGTTGCGCAACGCCTGCGCCACCGTCAGCAGTGCCGCGCCCCGTGCCGGGACGAACGCGCCCAGGACCGCGATGGCGACGCCCGACAGGGCCAGGAGCGCCAGGGTGCCGGCCCGCCAGACGTCCGTCATGAAGGCGGGCAGGACGACGTCCACGGCGTCCGCCATCCGCGGCACCACCAGGTGGTAGCCGGCGATGCCCAGCGGGACACCGAGCAGGGAGCCGACCGCGCCGAGCAGCGCCATCGACGTCACCACCATCACAGTCACCTGACGCGGTGTCATGCCGATCGACTTCAGCATGCCCAGGTCGCGGCGCCGGTCCCGGGAGTTGAGGACGACCGTGTTGAGGACGCCGAGGGAGGCCACCACGGCGAGCATCGCGGTGAGCAGCGCCGCGGAGCCGACGATGGTCTGGGTGATGGTGTTCGGGCCTTGCGGCACCGGGTCGATCCCGTTGTCGACGGCCCTGGCCGCGCGCGCGTAGGCGGTCGGGTCGGCGCCGCCGCGCAACGCGACCAGGTACGCGATGGGCTTCTCGTGCGGGGACAGCGCCGTCAGCGTCGGCCAGTCGGTGAAGACCACCTGGCCGTTGGTGTCCAGGGACTCGCCGACGACGACCACCTTCTCCCGGCGGTCGCCCTTCTCCAGGACGAGCCGGTCACCGACCCGCAGGCCGTGCCGGTGCAGAAAGGCCGAGGGGGCCACGATCTCGCCGGTACCGCGCGCCCATCGGCCTTCGACGAGCACGGTGTCCGCCTGCGGCCGGTCACCGCGGCGCCCCTCGATCATCACCGACCGCACCGAGCCGGCGATGCGGGCCTCCGCGACCCCCCTCGCGGTGATGCCGCTCGCACCCTGCAGCGAGCGCAGCAGCGACTGGAGCGCGAGGTCCCCGTGCTCCGGCTCGATCACCTTGCCGTGGCTGACCTTGCTCGCGTACACCGAGACCTGGTAGGCGTCCCGGCCCGCGTTCCCGAACCTGGTCATCGTCGTTCCCAGGCCGGTGGCGAACGTCACGGTGGCCACCCCCAGGACCACGGCGGCGAGCGTGAGGCCGCTGCGGCCCGGCCGGGCGAACGGCAGGCCCACCCCCAGGCTCACCGACCGCGGCAGCCCGCTGCCCGCCAGCCGACGCTGAATGCCCAACGCCCGCCCGGCGCGCGGGGCGCTGCCCGCGCTGATCGCCCGCGCCGCGGACAGCCGGTGCGCACGCGCCGCCGGACCGAGCGCGGCGAGCACACAGATGGAGGGCATGCCGAGCAGGGCGAGCACGTTCACCCAGGGCGCGATGCCGACGCTGCGGTGGAACATCCCCGCGTCCGGCCCCATGAACACGAACTGAAGGAGGGGACGCGCCAGCAGATTCCCGACGACGGTGCCGACCACGCAGCCCGCGACCGCGGGGACGGAGACCATCGTGAGGTACACGGCGACGACCTGCCCCGGCGTGAACCCCAGGGCCTTGAGGATGCCGATGTGCCGGAAGCCGGAGATCACCGCGCCGCTCACCACGTTGCCGACGATGAGCACCGCCACCACGACGCCCAGAACACCGAACGCCATCAGGTACGGGCCGTAGGCCCGCGCCGAACTTCCCACCTGGCTCTTGAGCGTGAGATACGACTGGGAGGCGGTGAGCGCCTCCTTGGGCAGCCCCGCGGTCACCGCGGACAGGTCCGCGCGGAGCCGGCTCTCCGAGGACGCGTCCGTGAAGCGGAACAGCATCTGCGTGGCCGTCGGGTGCAGGGCCGGCATCTGGCCGGGCACGACCCAGGCGTCCGCGGTGCGGCTCATCTCGAAGCCGAACCCGACGATGGTGAGCGTCGGCCCCGAGGGCACCTTGATCCGCTCGCCGAGGTCGTGCGCCGTCCCGTCCGACTGCCGGTTCACGACGATCTCACCGGGCCGGGTGGCCCAGCGGCCCGCCCACAGGTCCACCCGGTCCACCGGGCCCCCGGGACCGGGACGGCCCACGACCGTGACCGCGCCGGGAAGACCGTGGGCGTGGGCGCCGTCCCTCGGCAGGTCCAGCACGGCCTGCGCGAAGGGCCCGGCAGCGGCCTCGACCTCGGGCCGCCGCGCCGCCCGCGCCAACTGCGTGTCCGAGACCCTGGCCGGATCGAACGCGGCGACGACATGCGGGCCGTGCTGCTCGGCGAACGCCTTGTCGAACGGCGCGGACGCCGAGTCGACCAGGCCGAGCGCGACCACGATCGCCCCGGTCGAGGTCAGCGTGACCAGCCAGATGACGATCGTCTGGAGCCTGCGCCGCCGTACCGCCGCCTGCGCGGCCCGCCACACCGCCCTCACGCGGACGGCTCCAGGGCGTGCTCGCCGGCCACCCGGCCGTCGGCGAGGAGGACCAGCCGGCTGGCGCAGCGCCGCGCGAGGTGCTCGTCGTGAGTGACCAGGATCAGCGTCTGCCCGATCTGGTTGAGGTCGAGCAGCAGGTCCATCACCTGCTCACCGGAGCGGCTGTCCAGGGCGCCGGTCGGCTCGTCCGCCAACAGCAGGGCGGGGCGGTTCATCAACGCCCGTGCCACGGCGACCCGTTGCCGCTCACCGCCACTGAGCACGGCGGGATAGGCGTTCCGGCGCTCGGCGATGCCGAGTTCCTCGAAGAGCTCCAGGGCGCGGCGGCGGGCCTGCCGGGCCGGGGTGCCGGTCAACTGCGCGGCCAACGCGACGTTGTCCAGGGCGGACAGGTCGTCGATGAGGTTGAAGAACTGGAAGACCATGCCGATCCGCCGCCGCCGGTACAGCGCGAGGCCCTTCTCGCTCAGCGCCCCGACGTTCTCCCCGTGCACGAGGACCGTGCCGCCCGTCGGACGGTCCAGGCCCGAAATCATGTTGAGCAGCGTGGATTTGCCGCACCCCGAGGGTCCCATCACCGCGACCGCCTCCCCGGCCCGGATCCGAAGCGACACCCCGTCCAGGGCCGTCGTCCCGCCGTACTCCTTGCGCACACCGTCGAGTCGGACGACGGCCTCTCCGCTGCTGTCCTCAGTGACCATGCACGGGACGCTAGGCGAAGACGGCTGCGGGGACATCGCCCTGCGGAGGGCACTCGGACCCGTACCTCATCCTCCGGATGCAGCGCCGTGGATCCACAGGCTGATGCGGATCGGACGCCGCTCTGCGAAGGTGACCTTCGTGTGGGAGTGGAAGACGGACGCCCTGGTCGCGGCGCTGGTGACGACGTGCGCGGCTGCCGGATGGCTGGCGGTGGCGCTCGTGCGCACGAGGTGCCGCTGGCGGACCGCCGTGGGAGAACGCGGCTGGCTGCTTGAGCGGGAGCGGGCGAGCGCCGCCCGCGGTGCGGTGGCGGCCGAACGCGACCGTATCGCCCGGGAGTTGCACGACATCGTCAGCCACAATGTCAGCCTCATGGTGGTTCAGGCCGGCGCCGCGAGGGAGGTGCTGGGCACCATGCCGGACGAGGCCGCGGCGGCGCTGAGGGCCGTGGAGGACGCGGGGCGCGGCGCGATGACCGACCTACGGCACCTGCTGGGCCTGCTGGCGCCGTCGCAGAGCGGCGAGGACACGGACTACGACGACCTGGTCGAGGGCGCGGGAGGCGATCGCAGAGCCACGGGGCCGGCGCCGCAGCCCGGCCTCGACCGGCTCGGCCCGCTCGTCGACCGGATCTCGTTCGCCGGACTCCCCGTGGAGGTACGGATCTCCGGCGAGCCGCGCCCGCTGCCCGAGGGCATCGACGTGACGGCCTACCGCATCATCCAGGAGGCCCTGACCAACGCGCTCAAACACGGCGACGGCGGCAAGGCCGAGGTGACCGTGCGGTACGCGGACCACACCCTGCGCGTCGAAGTGCTGAACACCGGCCCCAGCGTGCTGACCGGCACCGCACCCGCACGGAGCACAGGCCGCGGGGACGGTACGGGCCGTGGACTCCTGGGCCTGCGGGAGCGGGTCGCGGTGTACGGAGGAGACCTGGACGCCCGCCGCAGACTCGGCGGCGGCTACCGGGTGCGGGCACGCATACCCCTGGACCGCCCATGACGACGACCACGCCAGGTCCCGCGCCCCGCGTCCTCGTCGCCGACGACCAGACCCTCATCAGAACGGGCTTCCGGCTGATCCTGACCGCTCGCGGCATCGACGTCGTGGGCGAGGCGGCAGACGGCGAGGAAGCGCTGGCGGCGGCGAGCGAACTCAGGCCGGACGTCGTCCTGATGGACATCCGCATGCCGAACATGGACGGCCTCGAAGCCACCCGCCGCATCCTGGAACGGCTTCCCGACTGCCGGGTGCTCATCCTGACCACCTTCGACCTGGACCAGTACGTCTACACCGCGCTGTCCCTCGGGGCCAGCGGCTTCCTGCTGAAGGACGTCACCCCGGAACACCTGGCGGCGGCCGTACGCCTCGTCGACACCGGCGACGCCCTGCTGGCCCCGTCCATCACCCGCCGCCTGGTCGAACGCTTCGCCTCGGAGCCCACCCGTACCCCCGCCGTGCACGCCGACCTGGCCACGCTGACCCCCCGCGAGCTGGAAGTCCTGACCCTTCTGGCCCGCGGCCTCTCCAACGCCGAACTGGCCACCGAACTGACCCTGAGCGAGGCCACGGTGAAATCGCACGTGGCCCGCATCTTCGCCAAGCTGGCTCTCCGTGACCGCGCCCAGGCGGTCGTGCTCGCGTACGAGACGGGGCTGGTCCGGCCCGGCGGCTCCGGGGGGAGCGGACCCGCGGGACCGTGACCGGGTCCATGGCCCGGCCTTCTTCCTTGGCCTGGTCACCTACTTGACGCACCTTTTGGTCCAGTCCACTCTGGGCGTGCGCATCACGGCTGCCGTTCCCCACCGAGGCAGCACCCCCCATTTGCCGCCGGCCCGGGAGGCGCCGCCATGATCAGAGCACTCTCACCCTCAAGCCCGGCCTCGCGGCAGGCCAACCGTGGCACCAGGACGGCGGTGGGCGCGGCCGCGGCCGCCGCTCTCCTCAGCGCCGGCCTGCTTGTCCTGCCCGGCACCGCGTTCGCGGACGCCGTCCTGCCCACCTCTGCGCCCTCCGGCGGGGAGCAGACGGTACGCGTGTCGGACGGCAAGGGCCTCAAAGCGGCGCTGGCGGCCGCCCTGCCCGGGCAGACCATCGAACTGGCCGACGGCGCCTACTCGGGCAACTTCAAGATCACCACAGGAGGAACGGCGAGCGCGCCGATCACCCTCACCGGTTCCCGGAACGCGGTCCTGTCCACGCCCTCGGGCGGCGGCAACGGCATCCAGCTCACGAGTGCCCCCTACTGGACGATCAGCGGCATCACCATCACCGGCGGCCAGAAGGGCATCATGGTCGACTCGTCCGACCATGTCGTCGTCGACGCGGTGGAAGTCCACCACACGACCATGGAGGGCATCCACTTCCGGACATCCAGTAGCTACGGGGTCGTGAGGAACTCCTTCATCCACGACACGGGCACGTCCCGCAACGGCATGGGGGAGGGGGTGTACGTCGGGACCGCGAACACCCTCACGGACGCCAGCGATCACGTCCAGATCATCGACAACCGGATCGGTCCCAACGTCGGCGGCGAGAACATCGACATCAAGGAAGGCACCACCGGAGGCCTGATCTCCGGGAACACCTTCGACGGCAGCGGTCTCACCGGGGCCAACTACGACGACTCCTGGGTCGATGTGAAGGGCAACGGGTACACGATCGAGAACAACCGGGGCAACCACACGACCAACGACGGCTACCAGACGCACAGTCAGTACCCTGGGTGGGGATGCGGCACGGTGTTCCGCAACAACGCCTCGGACCTGACCGGTTCCCCCGGCCCCGACCGCTATGCCATCAACATCACCAACTACGACCCGGCCGCCTGCCCCGCGAGGGTCACTTCGGACAACAGCGTCACGGGCGGCAGGGGCCTGGTCAACCCCGGCGTTCCGGTCACCTGACGGACGGGGTTCACCTCTCCGCGTCGGCGGTTCCGCGGGCATTTACCGGTAGTCGTCGGGGTGGCCCTGCATCCAGGTGTTGACCTCCTCCCGGGTGTCCAGCAGAAGCTTCTGGTGCCGTTTGAGGTTCTCGAAGGAGAAGTCGCCTTCGAGGGCGTCCTGCATCGCGCGGATCCGGGTGAGGGCACCGGCGAAGTGACCAGTGCCCTTGGGGCTGGCCTTCATCGAGTTGTAGAGGTCGTCGAGATTGGTCAGCACCCGGTTGAGGAAGTACTCGCAGTTCCCCGGAGTGGTGCAGCCGTCGGTGTACGTGGCCTGGAGGACGGCGAAGGCGTCCCGAACCTGCGCTACCGGTGCTCCCGGCGCGGCTTCTGTGGTCGGGTAGCCCGCCGTCGCGGAAGGGCTCGCCACTGGCGCGGCGGGAGTCACGGGACCGCTGCTCGCGGCACCGGCCGGCGTGGCCGCGGACGAGGCCTTGTCCGAGGCCGACGCCGTAGCGTCGCCCTCTCCGGTCGAGCACGACGTCAGCAGGACGGCCGCCAGCAGCATCGGCGCCGCGCGACGTGCAGTTGTCATGGCACGCATGAGTATCCCCCGGTGATCGAATTGTGGTGATCATGACTAACGGCTCGCTCGGAGCCCTGTCCACCCTTCGCCGGCGCATGCCGGGGGGATCTGGCAACCCTGATCCGACAGGTGCACCCCGTGGGCTCCGGACGTCGCTATCCGAGCGGTCCGACAAAGCCGTTCACCACGAGGGCCAACTGCTGGATCCAGCTGCTGAGTTCGTCCTCGTCCTGGGCGGTGACGCGACAGGGCTGGGAGCGCCCGTCATGGAGGTGGACCGTCACGTTGAGGGAGAACCCGCGCCCCGACCTGGTGTGGGTGACGGCGCGGACGGCGTACCAGGGGTAGTCGCTGGGGCGGCCGTTGATGCCCAGGGAGATGCCATGGACGTCGGCGACGATGGCGTTCTTGTTGTCCATCGCGAGGAACTCCTGCCCTTCGACGGCCGCCGGCTCGGGAGGACCGAAGACCCCAGGCGGTCCGAACCCTCCGGGCGGGGGAGGCGGCACGGCTCCGGGCGGGTACGGGGAAGGCGCGGTGACCGTCGGCCTCACCGAGGGGGCGTATGGCGGCGGTGCGGGTGCGGGAGTGAACGGCGAAGGCGCGGCGGGAGCCATCGGCGAAGGCGCGGCCGCCGGCGGAGGGGGAGCCACCACGGTCGGCGTGTAGGCGTACGACGGGCTCGCCGCCTGGGGGAGCGCGAGCAGGTCCAGCAGGTTCGCGGCGGTGGGTCGCTGCCCGGGGTCCTTGGCCAGGCACGCGGCCACGGTCGGCCGCAGCCCCGAGGGCACCGCGCTCAGGTCGGCTTCCTGGTGGACGGAGCGGTACATCAGCCCCATCGGCGTGCCCTGGCCGAAGGCGCTGCCGCCCGCCGCGGCGACGAGGACGGCGCCCAGCGCGAAGATGTCCGCGGCCCCGGTGACCGGCAGTCCCTCCGCCTGCTCGGGGGCCAGGAATCCCGGAGTGCCCAGAGCGATCCCGGTGACCGTGAGCCCGGATCCCTCGACCGCCCGCGCGATGCCGAAGTCGACGACCCTGGGTCCGTCCTCCGCCATGATGATGTTGCCGGGCTTGAGGTCACGGTGGACCAGCCCGCAGGCGTGAATGGCCCCCAACGCCTCGGCCAGCGCGAGGCCGAGCCGACGCAGGCCCGCCTCGTCCATCGGCCCCTGGGCGGTGAGCAGTTCGGCGAGATGGGGACCGGGGATGTACGCGGTGGCGAGCCAGGGCGCCGGAGCATCGGGGTCCGCGTCCACGACCGGCGCGGTGTGGAAGCCGCCCACCGCGCGGGCCGCGGTGATCTCCGCACGGAAACGCTCACGAAACCCCGCGTCCCGCGCCAACTCCGGCTTGGCGACCTTCACCGCCACACGGCGACCGCCCCGCGACCTCGCCAGGTAGACGGTGCCCATCCCGCCCTCACCCAGCACACGCTCGACCGTGTACTCCCCGATCCGCTCCACGCCGACCCCTCCCCGTGCGCGTCGTCACGCGTCACCTTAGACCTTCCGGCCCGGACCGGGTTTTACCCGGCGTTGGAGTAGCGGCACGATGGACGTCCCCCTCCGGAGGTCGGCGCCTGCGCTCCCTCTGACCTGGTCTTCTTCTCCTCGGCGGCGGCCTTCTCCAAAGCGGTGAGGGCGTCCTGGTCCAGGTGCATCCCGGCGGCGTCGTGGTGGGCCCGGGCGGTGGTGAGCCCCCGGCGGGCAGAAGGCGTCCGGGTCCGCCGTGAACGCCTGCCAGGCTGCCCCGCCGCCGGTGCCGCGACCTCCGATCCGACTTCAGTTCCGAGAGCAGTGCCCCGGCCCAGCTCGTCGAGCGGCTCGGAGAGTTCGCCGCGGTCGGCGCGAGCAGGTTCCATCTGCGCCTGACCGACTTCACCGACCTCGACCACCTGGAACTCATCGCGAGTGAGGTGCTCCCGCAACTGGCGGAGGCGAAACCCGGGGAACCCTGCGCTTGAGCGGGATCCGAGGGCGGGGCGGGCGGTCAGGCCACTGGACGGATCCGGTCACCGGTCGCTCGGCGCAGTGCGGCCTGGAGGCGATCTCGGACCGCGGTCTGGGCGGCGATGCGTTGGTTGAGAACCGCAAGTCGCTCCAATGCCACCTGTATGCCCTTGTCGGAAGGCGGCGCCGTGGTCATGTCTCCGTCCAGGCACGGCAGGAAGACCCGCGCGTCGTCCAGGGTGAGCCCGGCGGCCAGGAGGTAGCGGATATTGCGGACCCGCACCACCGCACCCTCGTCATACACGCGGTAGCCATTGGGGGCCCGATGCGAGGAGATCAGCCCGGCCTGCTCGTAGTGCCGCAGAGCACGGGCGGTCGCCCCGCTCGCCCTGGCCAACTCACCGATCTGCACCCGCTCCACCCTCCCGGGCACCACTCCTATCACGCCACTACCGCCCCGCCGTCGACCGGGAGGACCACCCCGGTGACGAACGACGCGGCCGGTGCGGCAAGCCGGGTGATCGCCCAGGCCACCTCCTCCGGTCGGCCGATCCGGCCCAGCGGCGTGTGCGCCAGCTGCCACTCCTTCACCGCGGCCATCCGCTCCGATGTCAGTCCCTGGTGCTCGCCGATCGGGGTGTCGATCGCGCCGGGTGCGACCGCCACCACCCGGACCCCGCGAGGTGCCAGCTCGACCGCCCAACTGCGGGTCAGCAGCTCCAGCGCGGTCTTGGTCGCCGCGTAGACCGAACTGCCCGGCCAGGCCCGCTGCCCCACCGACGTGGTCACGTTGACGATCACCCCGCCGGACGCCTCCAGAGACGGCAACGCAGCCTGGGCCAGCAGGAGGGGTGCGATCAGGTTGGTGGCAATCTGAGGTGCAATCGTGGCCGGAGTGAGCGTGCCGAGGGGACCGCCGTGCACGATGCCGGCATTGTTGACCAGCACGTCCAACCGGCCGTTCATCTCCAGCGCGACTTGGACGATCCGCTCGGGCTGTCCCTCGGCGGTGATGTCGGCTGTCAGCGGGGTGATCCGGTCGTGCCCGGCTGCGGTCTCCTGGAGCGGTTCGGCCCGCCGACCGACGGCGAGGACGTGGGCACCCTCGGCGGCGAAAGCGCGGGCGGTGGCCCGGCCGATCCCGGTGCCGGCCCCGGTGACGGCGACGATTCTGCTGATCTGAGGTGCGGTGCTGCTGTCCATGCCGGCCATCGTTCAACCCTGCCGCCAGCGGTAAGGTCAAGCTTCACGGCGACCGGCCGGTCCAGTACAGCGCCGTACCCCGCCACACGACTCCAAGTCGCCGTGGCTGAACTGCCCGAGCAGCTCAGTCCTCTTCCTGAATACGGCGCGGGCCGGTCCAGGGGGCCGGCCCGCGCTGTTTCACAGGGATGGGGCTACGGTCACGGGCTCTTCTTCAGCGTGAAGTTGCCGGTGGTCGTCTCCCCCTTCTTGATCTTCACGGTGGTGGTCACCGGCTGGTAGCCGTCCTTGGACACGATGACGGTGGCCGGCTTGCCGCGGCTGTCGAACCACAGGCCGAAGGTGCCGTCCTTGGCGGTCCGCAGGGTGTAGCTCGCCGCAGCGGTGTCGATCTGGACGGTTGCCCCGGCCAGGGGCGCGCTGCCGCCCTTGCCGTCGGCCTCCAGCACGGTGCCGGCGTACTTGCCCCAGTCCTTCGGCGGGCTGACGCGCATCTTCACGTCGACCGAGGTGCCGGCGTACGGGGTGTCGGTCTGGACGGTCAGAGCCGCGGTGTACGCACCGGGCTGGGTGACCTCCTCGACGGTGGCGTCCAGACCGACCGTGATCGTGGCACTCGCCCCGGGCTGAAGCGTCACCTTCTGCTCGGAGAGGGACAGCCAGCTGACGTCCGAGGAGCCGCCGGTCTGGTCGTAGCCGGGCAGCACCTCCACGGTGGCCACCGGCGGCGTGAAGCTGCCGCCGGGGCTGCCGCCGACCTTGTAGAAGCCGGCCGCGCCACCGGTGCGGTAGACGGAGTTGTTGGCGTTGGGCAGGGCGGTCCAGGCGCCGGTGCCCGGGTCGAAGGCGAAGCCCTGGTTGGTGATGGCGGTGCTGTCGTTGGTGACACCGGCCGAGACCAGCAGCAGACCGTTGGCCGCTGTGGACGCCGAGCCCCACAGGTCGATGGGCAGGTCGGCCAAGGCCGACCAGGTGTCGGACGCCGGGTCGTAGACGTAGGTGTGCTTCACCGAGCCCGCGTCGGTGGTGCCGCCGGCGCAGTAGAGCTTGCCGCCGATGCCGCCGCAGGCCTCCCAGGCGATCGACTCCGGGTAGGAAGCGACCTGCGACCAGCTGTCGGACGCGGCGTCGTAGACGGTGACGTCCTTGGTGCCGCAGACGCTGGCGGTGCAGCCGCCGACGACGTACAGCTTGCCGTCGAGCACCGCGCTGCCCGAGCCCGCGTACGGCTTGGGCGAGGACGCCTTGGTGCTCCAGGAGTCGGAGGCCGGGTCGTAGACCTCCAGCTTGGCGTCGGGGTTGCCGCTGGCGCCCCAGCCGCCGACCGCGTACAGCTTGCCGCCGATGAAGCCGCGGGCCGGGGACTCACGGGTGTCGGTGGCGGAGGCCAGCTTGGACCAGGAGCCGGTGTCGGGGTCGTAGGCGTACAGCGCGTTGGTGTCCACGCTGCCGGTGTAGCCGAAGGCCGAGTAGACCTTGCCGCCGTCGGCCGCGACCGCGTTGTCCTGCACGGTGGTGGGCAGGTTGGCCACCGGCTGCCAGGCATCGCCGCCCGCGTTGCCCACCACGGTGGGCTCCGCCTTGTTCTTTCCGTCGGCCTTGGCCGCGGAGAGCGGGGAGTAGTGGCCCTTCACCAGGTTGAGCGGTGCACCACCGGTGGACTGGCTCGTGAAGCCGCCGGACTGCTTGCCCAGGGTGAGGGTGGCAGGCGCCCCGCCGGTGTTCTTCACCGTCAGGTCCTGGGAGGCCGTCGTGCCCCACTCGACTGTCTTGTCGACCGAGCTGGGGGTGAAGACCAGCTTGCCGGCCTTCAGAGCGAAGTCCGCCCGGGTGGTGCTGTCCGGTGCCACGTCCACCGTCTTGGCCAGGTCGGTGTAGTGCGACTTGGAGGCGGTGAGGGTGTGGCTTCCGGTCTTGGCGGTGAACATCCAGTAGAAGCCGCCGCCGAGCGCCGGGTCGTCCGGGGTGGCGGTCGTGGTGGCCTTGTCCTGCGAGGCATCGGCGTTGACGACGGTCGCGCCGGTGATGCCTTCGCCGGTGTTGGCGTCGGTCACGGCGCCGGCGACCAGAGCGCCGGTGACGGGCTCGTAGGCACGCTTGCCGACGAACACGTTGTCGAGCGCCCACCAGTAGCCCCAGGTGGCCGTGAAGTGGAACCGCAGCTGCACACCGGACTTGCCGGCGTAGGCGGTCAGCGGGACCTCGACGTGGGCGGGGCCGGTCAGCGTGGTGGTGCGGTTCCAGACGTTGGTCCAGGTGGCGCCGCCGTCGGTGGTGACGTCGATGTCGCCGCTCTGGCCGGAGTAGCTCTTGTAGTCAGTGTCGAAGGAGAGCTGCGGGTTGGTGTTGCCGGTCAGGTCGAAGACCGGGCTGATCAGCGAGCTGTCCTGCTTCTTGCCGCTGCCGTAGTGGTCGCTGTCGACCATGGCGAAGCCGCCGGAGCCACCGGTGGTGTTGCCCCGCTTGCCCGGGTCGCCGAAGTCCCAGCCGCCGGTGGTGCCGTCGGCGTTGACGACGCTCCAGCCCTCGGGGGCCGCGGTGGTGGAGTCGAAGGGCTCCGTCGGACCGGTCAGCTTGAGCGCGTAGCCGGGGGCCGTGGCCGCCTCGACGTCCACCGGGACGGCGACGTTCAGGCTCTGTGCCGAGTCACCCACGGTCACCTGCTTGGTGACGGCCTGGTAGCCGGGGTACGCGGCGGTGAAGTGCAGGGTGAAGTCCTCGCCCTGCGGCAGGTCGACGCTGTACGCGCCGGTGTACGGGTCGGTGAAGACCGGAGCGCCGGGCATGCCGTCGACGGCGATCCTCGCGTAGAGCGGCCAGCCGTGGCCGGAGCCGTCGGTCACCTTGCCGCTGAGGGTCTGCCGGGCCACCGCGGCCAGTGTGAAGTCGGCCTTGACGGTGCCGTCCTCGACGACGGTGACCTTGGACGTCCTGGTTCCGTACCCGTAGGCGGACGCCGTCACGTCGTAGGCGCCGGGCGGCACGGTCAGGCTGTAGTGGCCCTGGGCGTCGGTGGTGGTCCGGTAGTCACCGGCCATGACCGAGGCGCCGGCGAGTGCCTTGCCGGCGGTGTCGGTGACGCTGCCGGAGACCTCGCCGTGCGGGCCGCTGCGGAAGGCGGCGGGGCCGTCGGGAGTTCCCAGGCCGGTCGGTCCGTCGTAGCCGGGTCCGGCGGTGCACAGGTAGGCCGGGCTGCAGCTGCCGTTGGAACCCTCGGTCACGTCGTTGAGCGCGGACGGGTTCTGGTACGGGTACGCGTTCGGGTAGCTGCCCGGGGCGGGGGTACCGGCCACGGCGTACACGCCGGCGATGATCGGCGCGGAGGCGCTGGTGCCGCCGTACACGGACCAGCCGGAGCCCCCGTAGGTCTGGTACACCGAGACGCCGGTGACCGGGTCGGCGACCGCGGAGACGTCTGCGACGGTGCGCATGGCGCAGCCGGTGTCGGTCTGGAAGGACGGCTTGGGCTCGTACAGCGAGCAGCCCGAGCCCGGGCCGCCGTAGCTGTTGTGCCACACCGACTCGGACCAGCCGCGGGCGGTGCTGGTGTCCTGCTTCAGGGCGGTGCCGCCGACGGCGGTCACGTACTGCGACGCGGCCGGGTAGGAGACGCCGTAGTCGTCGTCGCCGGAGGAGGCGACCATCGCCACGCCCGGATGGTTGTAGTGGGGGTCGTACTCCGTGGTCTCGGACGGGTCCTCACCGCTGCCCGGCGTGGAGGTGTAGCCGGTGCCGTAGGAGTTGGACACGTACTTGGCGCCCTGCGCGACGGCCTGGTCGACGGCCGCGGCCATGTCGTCGAAGTAGGCGCTGTCGGCCTCGACCAGCAGGATGTGGGCGTTGGGGGCGGCCGCGGAGACCATGTCGAGGTCGAGCGATATCTCGCCCGACCAATCGGGGTCCGGGGACGGGTAGTTCGTACCACCGCGCTGGTCGATCTTCTTGAAGCAGCCGTTGTCGGTGGTGCAGGGGGGCAGGCCGTACTGCTGGCGGTAGACGGCCAGGTCGGCCTCGGCGGCCGGGTCGTCGTAGGCGTCGACGATGGCGATCGTCTGACCCGCTCCGCCGTTGGCCGGCAGGTTGTAGGCGCTCTGCAGGTCAGCGGCGCCGAAGCCGCTCGGCGTACTGGCCATCGGTTGGATGCCCTTGACGCCCTTGACGTCGGTGCGGCGCAGCGCCATGCAGCTGAACTCGCCCTTCTTGGGCGTGCTGCAGACCTGTTCCACCCCGGGATGTGCCGCGGTGGCGGCCTTCGGAGCGGCTGCCGCGGTACCGCCCGCGGCCTGGGCGGCGGGCAGGCCCACCGTCATGGCGGCGACGGCGGCCGCGGTCAAAGCGGCCAGGCGCGCGGAGATCCTCCGCGCGCCCGGTCTGGAGTGCCTCGAAGTGCGCAATGCGTGACTCCCATGCTGTTGAGCCGGGGTCGACCTGTGCGCTGGTTCAAGGTCGACAGCGGATGGAATTCATCCGCTGTGAGACAACCAAGTGTCATCGCCATGTTCTCGACAAGAAAGCATCAATGGCGGGGACATGACATGGCATGGATCCGCCAAGAGTGACAAAAGTGGATTTTCCAACGGAACATCATGGTTGGTGTGACGGACCCCCACAGTCCGGATCGCGGCCAGGACGAGGAGAGAGCGGCTTCGCCCCCCCGCGGCCCGACCCGACCCGGTCCTGAGCGGCCGGGCCGGGCCGCCGGGGCGGGCGCCGGCGGTGGTGCCGTGTCAACGGCGTGGCATGCGCACGGTGATCGGGGAGCTCTCGCGGCTCGCGCGGTCCACCGACGTGACCGTGTACGTCGTGCCTTCCGGGGCCGCCGGACCGGTCCACTGGCTGTCGCGGGCGCCCGGGAGCACCGCCACCAGACCGTCGTTGTCGGCGGTGTGCTGCCGCACTGCGTACAGCGCGGGGACGTGGTTGCCGCGGGAGCGCACCTCGATCCGGATCCCGCCGTCGGCCGTCCGGGCCGCCGACGCGAGCGGGGGCATGGGGGCGGGACCGTGGGCGAGCCTCGGCAGGAGCGGCGGCAGCGCGGGCCGCATCCAGTGGTCGGCGCTCAGCCGGGCGACCGCGCCGATCCGGTCGGCGGTCACGTCCGCGGCGCTGAACAGGATCTCGCCGTTGATCTCCGGCAGCCCCCTGTCCATCGTGAGGTGCCGGGAGAGTTCTGCCGGGTCCTGCCAGGCGTCCGGTTGGGCGGGGTCGCCGGCCTTGTACAGGGCCTGGCCGATCCACAGCTGCACGTCGGTGCCGCGGACCGCCTGTGCCCACCACGGGGCGAGGACGGCGTAGTCGGCCACCGGGAGACCGATGTTCCAGTACAGCTCCGGGGCGATGTAGTCCAGCCAGCCCTTGCGCACCCAGCCGAGGGTGTCGGCGTTGAGTGCGTCGTAGGACTGGGTGCCGTTGGTGGCCGAGCCCCGCGGGTCGCTCGAGGCGTTGCGCCAGATGCCGAAGGGGCTGACGCCGAACGCCGCCTCGGGCCGGGCCGTACGTACCCGGTCGCACACCTCCCGCACCAGCAGGTCCACGTTGTGCCGGCGCCAGGCGGCCCGGTCGGTGAAGTCCGCGCCGTACGTGGCGAAGGCGTCGTCGTCGGGGAAGTCCGCGTCGCCCACCGGGTAGGGGTAGAAGTAGTCGTCGAAGTGGACGCCGTCGACCTCGTAGCGTTCCACCGCGTCCATGATGGCGTTCTCGACGAAGGCGCGTGCGGCCGGTATGCCGGGGTTGTAGTACAGCTGGCCGCCGTAGGAGACGATCCACTCCGGGTGCAGCCGCGCCGGGTGGCCGGGCACGAGCTTGGTGACGTCGGACTGCAGCGAGACGCGGTACGGATTGAACCAGGCGTGCAGGGCCAGCCCGCGGTCGTGCGCGGCCTGGACCATGAAGCCCAGCGGGTCGTAGCCGGGATCCTGGCCCTGAGTGCCGGTCAGGTACTGCGACCACGGCTCGTAGCGTGACGGCCAGAAGGCGTCGGCCGCCGGACGGACCTGCGCGAACACCGCGTTGAGTCCGATCGATCGGGCGTGGTCGAGCAGTGCGATGAACTCCGCCTGCTGTGCGGCGGGGCTCAGTCCGGTCCGTGAGGGCCAGTCGATGTTGGAGACGCTGGCGATCCACTCGCCACGCAGCTCGCGGTCGCGGTACGCGGTCGGGGTGCCCTCGGCGGCGGCCGCCGCGGCGGTGGGGAGGGACGACCCCGTGGCGGCCAGTCCGGCCATCAGCCCTGCGGCCCGCAGCAGCACGCGGCGCGTGGGGCGACGTACGGCAGGGCCATGGTGCGCGGTGTCGGTCACGCGGACTCCTGAAGAGAGACGGGAGCGGCTTGATCGGCTCACCGTTCCCACCGCGTCCCGCCCAGTCAACGAGCGGGGTGAAATAGTTACCGAACCGCTAGCAAGTGCCCAAGTGCCCCTTGGGAACGCGGAATTCGCTGCGTTCCGCGCGGCCGGGACTGTTCATGGCGCGGCGTTTCTGCGCGCAGCCCGATTCCTGGCGGCGCGCACCTGGAGCACTCGCCGACCTCGCCGCACGGCGCGGCCGGGTCTCGGGCCATGCCGTGCGCGCCGGTCCGGTGGTGATCACCGCGACCGTTCCGCCGGCGGAGGTCTTCGGCTATGCGACCCGGCTGCGCGGCCGGACCGACGGGCCTCGGTGACCTGGCGCTGGGCCGCCGGGAAGCGTCGGCGCGCGGGGCGTCTTCACGACCCGTCCCGCCGGGTACGCCCCGCGCCGAGCCCGGTCCCGGCCTCCAGCCCGGCCGGCTGGCGGTACGCAACCGCCCATCCTCCCGGGCCACTTCGGGAGGATGGGCGGCCGGCCTTGGCCGTCGTCGGAGCGGGACGACAGCTGACGACAGCTACAGCGCGGCACCCCGGGAGTTCTCCGGGCGCCGGGTCCCTCCCCCCACGGCCGTCGTGGCGGGGCGTGTCGCGCGGGCGTAGCCCGCCGCCGCCGTGAGGAACACGCCCATGACGGCGACGGGGGCGGCGGCGGTCACCCAGTGGGGGTCGCCGTCGGGGCCCGAGGCGGACTGCCAGGTCCAGGCCGCGACGGCCACCGCCGTGACCAGGCCGCAGCCGAGGACGGTGGCGACGACGTTCCGGGAGTGGGACGGGCCGGTCGGGGCGGGGACATGGCCCAGGCGTGTCCAGTGGCCGGCCATCTCGCGGGCCTCGCGCCTGCACCGGGCGGCGGCGTGCAGGCGCAGGGCGACGGCGACGGTGGCGCCGGCCACGGCCGCGGCGACCGGCGTCCACCATGCCTCGGCGACGAGCAGCAGCACGGCGAGAGCGCCCGCGCCGGCCCAGCCGGTCACGCAGGCCGCGGCGGCGATGCGCCGGGACTCGGGCCGGTCCGCGCCGGCCCGCAGGTCGGCGAGGGCCGGCACGTACCAGACGGAGCCCGCGGTGGTGAGCGCCGCGGCTCCCAGGGCGGCGACGGCGTGGGACACGGCCTACCTCGCCGCCTCTTCCACCGCGGCCCGCCCTGCGGTCCCGCCGACCCCGGCGACCCCCGTGACCCCGGAGATCTCCGGGTGGTGCAGGTCGAACGCCGGGGACTCGGTCCGGATCCGCGGCAGGGAGACGAAGTTGTGCCGCGGCGGCGGGCACGAGGTCGCCCACTCCAGGGAGCGGCCGTAGCCCCACGGGTCGTCGACGCCGACCGGCTTGCCGTACTTGGCGGTCTTCCAGACGTTGTAGAAGAACGGCAGCAGCGACAGGCCGAGCACGAACGACCCGATCGTCGACAGGGAGTTGAGGAAGGTGAAACCGTCGGCCGCGAGGTAGTCGGCGTACCGGCGCGGCATGCCCTCCACACCCAGCCAGTGCTGGACCAGGAACGTGAGGTGGAAGCCCACCGTGAGCGTCCAGAAGGTGATCTTGCCGAGCCGTTCGTCGAGCATCTTGCCGGTGAACTTCGGCCACCAGAAGTGGAATCCGGCGAACATCGCGTACACCACCGTGCCGAAGATCGTGTAGTGGAAGTGCGCCACCACGAAGTACGAGTCGGACAGATGGAAGTCCAGCGGCGGGGAGGCCAGGATCACTCCGGTCAGACCGCCGAAGAGGAACGTCACGAGGAAGCCCACCGTCCACAGCATCGGCGTCTCGAAGCTCAGGGAGCCGTTCCACATGGTGCCGATCCAGTTGAAGAACTTCACTCCGGTGGGGACCGCGATCAGGAAGGTCATGAAGGAGAAGAACGGCAGCAGGACGCCGCCGGTGACGTACATGTGGTGCGCCCACACGGTCAGCGACAGACCCGCGATGGAGATGGTGGCGCCGATCAGGCCCATGTAGCCGAACATCGGCTTGCGGGAGAAGACCGGAATGACCTCGCTGACGATGCCGAAGAACGGCAGCGCCAGGATGTACACCTCCGGATGGCCGAAGAACCAGAACAGGTGCTGCCACAGCAGTGCGCCGCCGTTGGCCGAGTCGAAGACGTGGCTGCCGAACTTGCGGTCCATCTCCAGGGCGAACAGCGCCGCCGCGAGCACCGGGAAGACCATCAGCACGAGGAGCGCGGTCAGCAGCACGTTCCAGGTGAAGATCGGCATGCGGAACATGGTCATGCCGGGCGCGCGCATGCAGATGATCGTGGTGATGAAGTTGACCGAGCCGAGGATGCTGCCGAAGCCGGACAGGGCCACACCCATGATCCACATGTCGGACCCGATGCCCGGCGAGTGGACGGCGTCCGACAGCGGCGCGTACAGGAACCAGCCGAAGTCGGCCGCGCCCTGCGGGGTGAGGAAGCCGGCCGCGGCGATGAGGGAGCCGAGCAGGAACAGCCAGTAGGCGAGCATGTTCAGCCGCGGGAAGGCGACGTCCGGGGCGCCGATCTGCAACGGCATGATCCAGTTCGCGAAGCCGGTGAAGAGCGGCATCGCGAACATCAGCAGCATGATCGAGCCATGCATCGTGAACGCCTGGTTGAACTGCTCGTTCGACATGATCTGCAGCCCGGGCCGGGCGAGTTCGGCCCGCATCAACAGCGCCATCGCGCCGCCGAGGACGAAGAACGCGAAGGCGGTGACGAGATACAGCGTCCCGATCTTCTTGTGGTCGGTGGTGGTCAGCCACTCCACCCACGAGGGTCGAACGGGGCCGTGTCCTGGGACCTGGGCCGCCTGCCCTCCTGTCACCGGGCCGCCGGCCGCGCCCTTGTCCGCCACCGCGGTACCGGGAACCGGCGTGGCCTCGACCACGTCTTCCCGGTCTTCCGGCCGCGCTGCCGCCTGTTGTATGCGCACCTCGTCCACCGGACGGTGCCCTCCGCATCTGCTTGGTTCATCGACACAACGACGAGCCCGGAGGTGCTCCGGTTGAGGAACGGACCCGACCCTCCCGGCCGCCGCCTCATGATCCCCAAAGGGGCATGGGGTGCGGATAGGGCCGAACAGTCCCTCCGCGCCCCTCCGGGCAGGGCCTAACAGCCCTGCACCCGGGATCCCCGTTCTTACCGGCCGCCAGGAATTCCGGTATCCGGAGAGGCGGCTACTGAGAGGCCATGAGCCGGCTCCGCTGTTCAGGAAATGAACGGCGGAGGGTTCGAGAGCGCACTCCTGACGGGGAATGCCTCACGCGAGTGAACGAAGCGTCAGGAGGTGCGGGAGGGTCAGGTCAGGCGGGAGGTGTCGTCACGTCAAGTCCCTCTGCTCGCCAGCGAGATGCCCCCCGCTGCGCCGAGCCATCCGTGCGGGCCCCCGAGACCCAACCGTTGTACTGCTCTTTCCGCGCTCCTTCCCCGCCCTCCTGCCGCAGGTCAGGCGGCAGACCCAGGCCGTCTCGGGTCGGCCGCCCCGTCCCCGTCGCCGCCGGCCGCCGATTCATCCCTGCCGGATCCCTTGACGACGCCTCGCCCGGAGGTTTAACTCACGTCCTAAATTAAGCCCTGAGGCGCCTTCGGAAGTCGAACCGAACGAACCGGACCCGAGCGATCGAGCACGAGCACGGGTCACGGGAACGAGAGCGGTGTCGGCGTCCGGAGGACTCCTCGCGGTTCTCGACTCCCGGAAAGGGACACCAGGAGCCATGCGCAGCATCCGAGCCGCGGCCGTAGGCGCCGTCACCATGTCTCTCGCCCTTGCCGCCTCGGCCTGCGGAGGCGGTTCGTCGACGGGCGGCGGGTCCGACGACTCGCCGAAGACACTCACGTACTGGGCCTCCAACCAGGGCGCCAGCATCTCGATCGACAAGAAGGTCCTCCAGCCCGAACTCGACAAGTTCGAGAAGCAGTACGGGATCAAGGTGAAGCTGGAGGTCGTGCCCTGGTCGGACCTGCTGACCCGGATCCTCACCGCGACCACCTCAGGACAGGGCCCCGACGTCCTCAACATCGGCAACACCTGGAGCGCCTCCCTCCAGGCCACCGGGGCGCTGCTGCCCTGGGACGCCAAGAACCTCGACAAGATCGGCGGCAAGGACCGCTTTGTCGACTCCGCGCTCGGCTCGACCGGCGCCCAGGGCCAGGACCCGGCCGCCGTACCGCTGTACTCGATGGCGTACGCGCTCTACTACAACAAGCAGATCTTCGCCGACGCGGGCATCGCCAAGCCCCCGGCCACCTGGGACGAACTGGTCGCCGACGGCAAGAAGATCCAGGCCAAGGGCAAGCAGGTCATCGGCGCCGAGGGCGCCAACGTCTCGGAGAACATCCACCACGCCTTCGTCTTCGCCCAGCAGCACGGCGCCGACTTCTTCACCGCCGACGGCAAGCCCGACTTCACGAGCGACGGCGCGGTCGCGGCGGTCAAGCAGTACGTCGACCTGATGGCCAAGGACAAGGTCATCCCACAGGGCGACGCCGAGTACGCGCAGAACCAGTCGGTCAGCGACTTCGCCAAGGGCCGCACGGCGATGCTGCTGTGGCAGTCCGCCTCCGCCAACCTCAAGTCCCAGGGCATGAGCGAGGACGCCTACGGCATCGCGCCCGTCCCCGTGCAGTCCGGCACCCCCGGCACCGGCACGCAGGTGAACTCGATGGTGGCCGGCATCAACATCGCCGTCTTCAAGAACAGCCACAACCTCGACGGGGCCACGAAGTTCGTGAAGTTCATGACCAGCGACGACGAGCAGAAGGTCCTCAACACGGCCTACAGCTCCATCCCGCCGGTCAAGACCGCCCAGGCGGACGCCGCCTTCAACTCCCCGGCCAACGCGGTCCTGAAGGACACCCTGGCCACGAGCGCCGCCGCGCTGCCGCAGGTCGCCGACGAGTCCCAGTTCGAGACGGCCGTCGGCACGGCCGTCAAGGACCTGTTCGCCGACGCCGCCGCCGGACGCGCGGTCACCACCGCCTCGGTGAAGGCCAAGCTGCTCAAGGCCCAGCAGCAGATGCCGGCGAAGTGAGCACGGACACCCCCATGACGACCACCGCTCCCGCGCACACCGGCGGGACGACGGCACCCGTGACATCACCCGGGGCGGCGCGCGGGCCGCGCCGCCCCGGGTGGCTCGGACGCGTCTCGCTGCCGTACCTGCTGCTTCTGCCCGCCCTGCTGCTCGAACTCCTGGTCCACCTGGTGCCGATGGTGATCGGCATCGTGATGAGCTTCAAGGAGCTCACCCAGTTCTACATCCGCGACTGGAGCACGGCCCCCTGGTCCGGCTTCGACAACTACCGCATGTCGGTGGACTTCAACGCGCCGGTCGGCGAGGCGCTGCTGCACTCCTTCCTCGTCACCGTCGCCTTCACCCTGCTGTCGGTCGGTCTGTGCTGGCTCATCGGCACCGCGGCCGCGGTCTGCATGCAGGACACCTTCCGCGGGCGCGGCCTGCTGCGCGCCCTGTTCCTGGTGCCGTACGCGCTGCCGGTCTACACGGCCGTCATCACCTGGGTGTTCATGTTCCAGCACGACAACGGCCTGGTGAACCACGTCCTGCACGACCAGCTGCACCTCACCGACAAGCCCTCGTTCTGGCTCATCGGCGACAACAGCTTCGTCGCCCTGCTGACGGTGTCGGTGTGGAAGGGCTGGCCGTTCGCCTTCCTCATCGTCATGGCCGGACTCCAGAACATCCCGGGCGAGCTGTACGAGGCCGCCGCGCTGGACGGCGCCGGGCTGTGGCAGCAGATCCGCCGCATCACCCTGCCCTCCCTGCGGCCCGTCAACCAGGTGCTGGTGCTGGTGCTGTTCCTGTGGACGTTCAACGACTTCAACACGCCGTACGTGCTGTTCGGCAAGGGCGCCCCGGAGGCAGCGGACCTCATCTCGGTCCACATCTACCAAGCCTCCTTCGTCACCTGGAACTTCGGCACCGGCTCCGCGATGTCCGTCCTGCTGCTGCTCTTCCTGCTGGTCGTCACCGGCGTCTACCTCGTGCTCACCTCACGCGGACGGAGGGCCGCCGATGCCTGACACCCCCAGGTCCCTGACGGCCGGTCCCCACCGGTCCCCGATGGCCCCGCCGCGCTCCTTCCTGTGGACCCGCCGGATCTTCCTCACCCTGCTCACCGGGTTCGTCCTGGTGCCCGTCTACGTGATGGTCTCCAGCTCGCTGAAGCCGCTCGCGGACGTCACGGGCAAGTTCCGCTGGATGCCCAGCGGTCTGACCTTCCGCCCCTACATCGACATCTGGTCGACGGTCCCGCTCGCCCAGTACTTCGTGAACTCGCTGATCGTGGCGGGCGCGGCGACCGCCTGCTCGGTGGTGATCGCGGTGTTCGCGGCGTACGCGGTCAGCCGGTACAGCTTCCGCGGCAAGCGCGTCTTCACGGTCACCGTGCTGTCGACGCAGATGTTCCCGGGCATCCTCTTCCTCCTCCCGCTGTTCCTGCTCTACGTCAACATCGGCAACGCCACCGGCATCGCCCTGTTCGGGTCACGCGGCGGCCTCATCCTGACGTACCTGACCTTCTCGCTGCCGTTCTCGATCTGGATGCTGATCGGGTACTTCGACTCGGTGCCGCGCGACCTGGACGAGGCGGCGCTGGTGGACGGCTGCGGACCGCTCGGCGCGCTGTTCCGGGTCGTGGTGCCGGCCGCGATCCCCGGCATCGTCGCCGTCGCCGTGTACGCCTTCATGACCGCCTGGGGCGAGGTGCTCTTCGCGTCCGTCATGACCAACGAGACCACCCGCACGCTCGCCGTGGGCCTTCAGCAGTACTCCACGCTGAACGACGTGTACTGGAACCAGATCATGGCCGCCTCGCTCGTCGTCAGCGTGCCCGTGGTCGCCGGCTTCCTGCTGCTCCAGCGCTACCTCGTCGCGGGGCTCACCGCCGGAGCGGTGAAGTGACCCCCGGCACGCCCCCAACACGCCCTTCCGAAAGGACTTACGTGTCCGACGTCATCGACCTCGCCGCACTCCCGCACGACTTCCGGTGGGGCACGGCCACATCGGCGTACCAGATCGAGGGAGCCGTCGCCGAGGACGGCCGCTCGCCGTCCATCTGGGACACCTTCTCCCACACCCCCGGGAAGATCGACAACGACGACCACGGCGACGTCGCCTGCGACCACTACCACCGCTGGCGCGAGGACATCGCCCTGATGAGCCGCCTGGGCCTGAACGCCTACCGGCTGTCGATCGCCTGGCCGCGGGTGATGCCGGACGGCGACGGCCCCGTGAACCCCAAGGGCCTCGACTTCTACGACGAGCTGATCGACGGACTGCTCCAGGCGGGCATCACGCCCTCCGTCACCCTCTACCACTGGGACCTGCCGCAGACCCTCCAGGACCGCGGCGGCTGGCCCGAGCGCGCCACCGCCGAGCACTTCGCCGCCTACGCCTCGGTCGTCGCCGAACGCCTCGGCGACCGCGTGTCCCACTGGACCACCCTCAACGAACCCCTGTGCTCCGCCTGGATCGGCCACCTCGAGGGCAAGATGGCCCCCGGCCTGACCGACCTGACCGCCGCGGTCCGCGCCTCCTACCACCTGCTCCTCGGTCACGGCCTGGCCGCCCAGGCGATCCGCGCCGCGACGACCGGCGCCGAGGTCGGCATCGTCAACAACCTCTCCACCGTCTTCCCCGCCACCGACCGCCCCGAGGACGAGGCCGCCGCCCGCCGTCACGACGGCCACGTCAACCGCTGGTGGCTGGACCCCGTCCACGGCCGCGGCTTCCCCGCCGACATGCGCGAGGTCTACGGCGTCGACCTCCCCGAGCAGCCGGGCGACCTCGACACCATCGCCGCCCCCCTGGACTGGCTCGGCCTCAACTACTACTTCCCGGCGACGGTGGCAGACGACCCCGCGGGCTCGGTGCCCCACGCCCGCTCCGTACGCCGCCCGGACGTGCCCCGCACCGGCATGGACTGGGAGATCGACGCGTCCGGCATCGAGACGCTGCTGCTGCGCCTCACCCACGAGTACGGCGCGCGAAAGCTCTACGTCACCGAGAACGGCTCCGCCTTCCCCGACGCCGTGGCCCCCGACGGCACGGTCGACGACCCCGGCCGCCAGGACTACCTGGTGGGCCACCTGGCCGCCTGCGCCTCCGCCGCCCGCAAGGGCGCCCCGCTGGCCGGCTACTTCGCCTGGTCGCTGCTGGACAACTTCGAGTGGGCGTACGGCTACGACAAGCGCTTCGGCCTCGTCCACGTCGACTACGCCACCCAGACCCGCACCATCAAGGCCAGCGGCCACCGGTACGCGGAGATCGTGCGGGCGCACGGGGAGCGGGGGCGGAACGCGACCTGAGCAACGCACGTGCCTCGCCTTACCCGAACGGGTGATGTTCGGCGTGGCGGGCACGGCCGGTGGGGGCGGCTCGTTCGACGGGTGACGGGATCTTCCGGCACATCGCATCGAAGGAGGCGCGACATGGGGCTGTACTTCCGGCGCAACGAGGACGGCACGACCTCAGCTAGACCACGCGGCCGGTCCGCCATGACGGGCCGTCGGCCCGGCCGCTAAGTCCAGTCGACCGACGGCGCCGGGAACCAGGTGAGCCCGTGGCGGCGCCAGGCGGGGGACTGGGCGGCGAGGCGGGTGCGCAGGTCGTCCCAACTGCGGGCGGGGCCCGGGGACCAGGCGCGGTCGGCGAGGGCGGGGAGGCGGGGGAGCAGCAGGAAGGACAGGTCGTCGGCGTCGTTCACGCTCTCGCACCAGACCACCGCCTCGAAGCCCGCGACCTCGAAGGCGGTCTCGGCGTCGAGGCCCGCGATCGGCGCGGTGCAGGCGTCGCGCAGCGTCACCGGCGGGTAGAGCGGGTGCCCGAGGCGGGCGCGGCGCTCCTCGGCCTCGCCGGTAACGGCCTCCGCGTAGGGGCGGTCGAGGTAGGCGCGTCCGCCGGAGGAGACCAGGACACGCGCCTGCTGCTCGGCCATCAGAGCGGTGTCCTTGGTGGCCTCGCGGGAGGCCGCCAGGAGCATGTCCGTCACCTGCGGCGGGAGCATGGTCATGAACGGGTGCGCCGGGTCGGGGGCCAGCTCCTCGTCGATCCAGAGCTGGACGAGCTCGCCGGGAGCGGACGCCGCCCGGATCGCCTCCTGCCAGCCGATCGGCTCCTTGCCGTGGGCGCGGACCAGTTCGCGCACATGGGCCACGAACGCCCGGTGGTCCGCCACGGGCATGCCGAAGGCCTCGTCCCCGCCGATGTGGAGGAATCGCCCGGGCGTGAGCGCCGCGAGCTCGGCGATCACCTCCTCGACGAACCGCCACACCTCCGGGCGTCCGGGCTCCAGCCACAACGGCCGGAGCTCGCCCGCGACGAGCTTGGCCCACATCTCCTCGGTCGAGCCCGGTAGGGCCGTCGCTTCCGCCGAGCTCAGCTCCGGGCAGGCAGCGATCGCGGCGCTGCTGTGGCCAGGCATGTCGATCTCGGGCACCACGGTGACGTGGCGCGCGGCTGCGTAGGCGACGACCTCGCGGTACTGCGCCTGCGTGAAGAAGGCACCGGGCTCCTGGCCGTGCGTCAGTTCCGGCCGGGAGCTGATCTCCAGGCGCCAGGCCTGGTCGTCGGTCAGGTGCAGGTGCAGCACGTTGAGCTTGTAGCGGTCGAGCAGGTCGATCACCCGGCACACCTCGGCGACCGAGAACCTCGCGCGGACCACGTCCAGTGAGAGACCGCGCCAGGCGAGGGCTGGGCCGTCGGCGAGGGCCAGGGTGGGCAGCCCGATGCCTGTCGAGTCGGCCGGGAGCTGTTCGGCGAGCGCGACCAGGGTGGTCAGCGCGCGGTGCACGCCGGCCGCGGACGCGCCCACGACGCGGATGCCGTCGCCGTCCACGGTGAGGGCGTGGCGTTCCGCGCCGAGGTCGTCCCCGGACACGGATACGCCGCGCGCCACGGGGATTGCGGCGATCGCCGGGTCGGCGGGATCCACGCGGACGCTGATCGTGCCGGGCCGCGCAGCGCCGACCTCGGCCCGGCCGAGCACCAGCCCGGTCTCCGCCGCGAGGCGCTCTGCGAAGAGGGCGGCGCTCGTCAGCAGCTCGGAGTCGGCGACCACGACGGGGGTGTCCGCCCGGAGGGGGAAGCCGCGCTCGCCCGGGACGGCCGTGCGGGGAATGGGGAGAACGCGGAGCAGTGCCGTCTCCGGGGACGTCGTCATGTGGACCTCCTGATCAGCCAGCAGGGTTGCTGCGGGACCGGCGTCAGGTTCCGGTCCCGCAGCGGTGGTGCCTTGCCCCGCCCCCAGGCACGAGGGCGGGACGAGGCGTCAGTGGTGGGCGTCAGCCCTGGGCGGCCGGGTTGACGGTCACGCCGTGGCCGGGGTCGGCGACGGAGGTCGCGATCCGGAGGGTGAAGGCGCCGGGTTCGGTCACCCAGGCGTGCGCCTCGGTGTCCCAGTGCTGGAACGCCCGCGGGGCGATCTCGATCCGCGCCCGCACCCGCTCGCCGGCGTCCGCCCGCACGGCGGTGAACCCGGCCAGCCAGGCGACGGGCCGTTCGACGGTCGAGCCCGGACGGGACAGGTAGGCCTGCAGGACCTGCTTGCCGTGCCGGGCACCGGTGTTGGTGACCTCGGCCAGGACGACGACGCGGTCGCCTTCGATGGTGAGGGTCGGTGCGTCGATCTGCCAGGTGGTGTAGCCGAGGCCGGACCCGAAGGGCAGCGCGGGCGCGTTGCCGCCGTCGGCCTCGCGCTTGAGCCAGGCGCGGTAGCCGATGCGGAGGCCTTCGGTGTAGGCGAGCCGGCCGTTGTCGGGCGTGACCTCCCAGACCGGGACGTCCTCCTCGCGGGTGGGCCAGGTGGTGGGCAGGCGGCCGCCCGGCTCGCGGGCGCCGGTCAGGACGTCGGCGAGGGCCGCGCCGAACTCCTGGCCGGGGAACCAGGCCAGGACGACGGCGGCGACCTCGTCGAGCCATGGCATCAGCACCGGGGCGCCGGAGTTGACGACCACGACGGTGCGGGGGTTGACCTCGGCGACGCGGCGCACGAGTTCGTCCTGCCCTTCGGGGAGGGCGAGGCCCGGCCGGTCGAAGCCTTCGGACTCGATGGCCTCGGTGGTGCCGACGACCACGACGGCGACGTCGCTCGCGGCCGCCACCTCGATGGCACGCTGGAACTCCTGCTCTGGGTCACCGAAGAGGTCCTTGAAGCCAAGCTTGACGCTGGCGAAGGGGTAGCCGAGGAGCTCCGGGGTGTAGGTCAGGCGCAGTTCGACGGTCCGGCCGCGGCTGAGGTCGTGGGAGACCACGAACGACGGGGGGTTGAGGAGGGCGGCCATCGGGTCGCCGCCCTCGGGGACCCCGAGCGGGCCGGTGCTGACGGTGACGCCGTCGATCTCGAAGGTGAAGCCGCCCAGTCCCGCGAAGCCGAGGTCGTGGCGGCCGTCGCGGTCCGGGGTGAAGCGGGTGGTCAGCTCGAGGCGGGTGGCCTGGGCCAGTCGCGGGTCGCCGAACGAGGAGAAGCGCCCGGACGGGATGGTCTCCTCGCTGAACGTCTCGCCGTCCTGGTCGAGGTAGCGGACGTGGACGCCGTGGTCGCCCGTCAGCGGGTCGGTGACCGTGCCGCCCGCGAAGGGGTGCAGTTCGTCGACCGGGGGCAGGCCGGGGGCGAAGTCGATGGCGTCCGCACCGTAGGCCTCGCGCAGACCGTCGAGCGGCGTGACGACGCGGCGCGGGAACACGGACGCCGATCCGCCGCCCTGGGCGCGGGCACGCAGCGCGTGCTGCCCGATCACGCCGACGGTCAGTCTTTCCCGGGGCGGGGCGGGCAGGGTCCCGTTGTTGCGGGCCAGGACCATGCCGTCCGCGGCGGCCTCGCGCAGCAGGCCTGCGATCGCGGTGTCGTCCCAGGGCTCGACCGGGACAGTCGCCGGACCGCTCTCCAGGGCGCCGACGCGCGAGGCGAGCAGGAGCAGCCGGGCGACCTTCTCGTCGATCGTGTCCTCGGGGACGCGTCCGGCCTTGACGGCCTCGACGAGCGCGTCGCCCCATGTCCCGTCCGGGCCGGGCATGGCCAGGTCCTGGCCGGAGTTGGCCGACGGCTCGGTGTCGCGCACCGCCATCCAGTCCGAGACGACGACGCCGTCGAAGCCCCACTCGTCCTTCAGCGGGTCGCGCAGCAGCGGGTTGGCAGTCATGGTGGTGCCGTTGACGGAGTTGTAGGCGGACATCACCAGCCAGGCGCCCTCCTTCACCATCCGCTCGAAGGGGGCCAAGTAGACCTCGCGCAGGGTCCGCTCGTCGACCCGGGCGTCGACGGTGAAGCGGTCGGTCTCGGAGTCGTTGGCGACGTAGTGCTTGGCCGTGGTCGCCACGCCGTGCGCCTGCACGGCGGTGACGTAGGCGGCACCGAACTCGCCGGTGAGGTAGGGGTCCTCGCTGTAGGCCTCGAAGTGGCGGCCGCCGCGCGGCGAGCGGTGCAGGTTGACGGTGGGGCCGAGCACGACGTCGACGTCCTTGGCGCGGGCCTCGGCGGCGATCAGGGCGCCGAGCCGGCGGACCTGCTCCAGGTCCCAGGTGGCGCAGACGCAGCCGGCGGACGGCAGGCTTGCCGAGGGGTCGAGGTCCTCCACGGCCGCGCCGCGGACTCCGGTGGGGCCGTCGGAGACGACGATGGGGCGCAGGCCGACGGCGGGTTCGTCCTGCAGCGTCCACAGGGAGGCGCCGGTGAGCAGGCGTACTTTCTGTTCGAGGGTGAGGCGCTCCAGCAGCGCCGTGACGAGCGGGGAGGCGAGCATCGCCGCTCCTTTCGGTGGATGGGGTGAGGGTGGAGGTGCGGGTGCGGGTGGGGAGGATCCGGGTCAGCGAACGCTGCGGATGGGGAGGACCGCGAGGGCGCCGAGGAACCCGATCACTCCGACGACCGGGTAGAGCGCGGCGTAGCCGCCGAAGGTGTGCACGATGCCTGCGGCCGCTACGGGCGCGATGGTGTTGGGCAGGGTCGCGGCGAGGTTGAGGACCCCGAGGTCCTTGCCGAAGTCGTCCGGGTCGGGCAGGAGGGAGCTCATCAGGGCCGGGTCGACGGCGGCGAAGGCGCCGAAGCCCGACGCGACGACGAAGCTGGACAGTGCGAGTCCGAGAACCGAGGGCAGGACGAGTGGAATCACGGCGCCGCCGGAGATGAGCAGTCCCGAGACGAGCACGACCGGCTTGCGTCGCCCGAGGCGGTCGGACAGCGGTCCCGCGACCGTGGTTGCCACCAGGATCCCGGGCAGGGCGACCAGGCTGAGCAGCGGCACGGTTCGTTTCGCTTGTTCCAGGGTCAGGCCGATGTAGTCCTGGGCCAGGTAGAGCTGGTAGGTGTTCAGCATCGCGTAGCCGCCGAACAGCAGGAAGCGTCCCGCGAAGCCCCAGAAGAAGTCGGGGTTGCGGACCGGGTTGATCCAGAAGGCGGAGAGGAAGGCGCGCAGCGAGAACGGCCGGCGCGGTTCACCGCGGTTGTCGCGGTCGGGCACGAGGGCCACGAAGAGCACGATCGCGAGGAGCGCCACACCGGCGATGACCGCGTAGCCGAGCGGGATGTCGTCGGCGAACAGCGAGCCGGCGATCGGGCCGAGGATGGCGCCGAGCACCATGCCCAGCCCGACGCCGGTCGAGTAGCGGCCGCGCAGATGGTCGGGGACCCGGTCGGGCAGCAGCGCAGAGAAAGGTCCTTGAAAGGCGTTGAACCCGAACTGCACCAGCATGACGCACACGGTCAGCGCGGCCACGTTCGGTGCGAGTCCGCAGGTGAGCAGAGCGGTGGCGCCGAGGCAGGCGCTGACGAGCATCCACGGTCTTCGCGCGCCGTAGCGGCTGCGGGTGCGGTCCGACAGCACGCCCACGATCGGCTGGGCGACCATCGCGGCCACGGCGGCGAGCGCGTTGATGAACGCGAGGTTCGAGGTCTTCGCGCCCGGGTCCATGTGCTCGACCTGGATGGCGATGTAGTAGGCCGTGACGGAGTAGACGATCGGGGCCATCGGGGCGACGAACGGGGCGGTGCGGAACAGTCGCCGCAGTGCTGGCGGCACCTTGCGGGAGGGCTGCGCGGCCTGCGGGTCGGTCGGCGCGGCGTCGGCCGTCGTGGAGGGGGCGTAGGCCGGCCCGGGGTCGGCGTGCGTGGACATCCGGGGTCTCTGTTTCGTCGGCGTGGTTAGTGCAGGCCGTTGCGGCGGGCGCAGGCGCCGAGCCAGGCCAGGCTGGGCTTCGGGGTGCGCACGAAGGTCTCCCGGTCCACGGCGATCAGGCCGAACGTGGGCGCGTAGCGGCCCCATTCGTAGTTGTCGAGCGCCGACCAGTGCAGGTAGCCGCGCACGTCGACGCCGTCCGCGACCGCCTTCTCCAGGTGGCCGAGTGCCTCGGTGGTGTAGGCGATCCGCCGGGTGTCGTCGGCGGTGGCGATGCCGTTCTCAGTGACCAGCAGGGGAACGCCGCCGGTCTCGTCCCACGCACGGCGCAGCGCTATGCCCAGCGCGTCGGGCCGGTACGCCCAGCCGGTCAGGGAGTTGTCGGGGTGCTGCGGGTGCGGCACGGGGCCGTTCGCGTCGACCGGCTGGCTGGTGTAGGCCTGCACGCCGAAGAAGTCGTCGTCGCGGGCGACGTCGAGGTAGAAGCCCTCCCACTCGTGGTGGACGCGCTCGAAGACGTCCTCGTTGCCCTCAGTGGGGGTGAACGCCTGCTGTGCGACGGTCCAGCCCGCCTTCGCGTTCGTGGTCGCGCGCACCACCTCGACGGCGCGGCGGTGCACCTGCGCGAGCGTGTCCCCGAGCGCCTGGTCGGGGCGGACCTGAGCCATCGCCGTCGCAAGTTCCGTCGCGGCGGCGCCCTGGCTGTCCGTCACCTTGAAGAGGGCCTCCTGGATGGTCGCGAACAACGCGAGCATGTTCGGCTCGTTGATCGTGCAGATCCAGTCCACTTCCTGCAGCGCCGGGGCGATGAACTCGATGTAACGGGTGAAGCGGTCCGCCGCGTCCGGCCTGCGCCAGCCGCCGGACTCCGCGAACCAGCGCGGCAGGGTGAAGTGGTGCAGCGTCACCACGGGCTTGAGACCGAGCCGGAGTGCCGCGTCGATCATGCGCCAGTAGTGGTCGCGCTCGGCACGGGAGAACTGACCGTCGGCCGGCTCGATCCGGGCCCACTCGAAGCCGAAGCGGTAGGCGTTCAGCCCGGCCCCGGCCAGCAGGGTCATGTCCTCGTTGTAGCGGTGGTAGCTGTCGACCGCGTCGCCGCTGAGGTCCGGGAACGGGGAGGTGGGGGCGGTCTCCAGTGCCCACCAGTCCGAGTTGAGGTTGTTGCCCTCCACCTGGTGCGGGGAGGTGGAGGCACCCCAGAGGAAGTCCTTGCGCAGGCCGGCCATGTCGCTCCTTCGCTCGTCCCAACGAAACGAAAAGTTACCAGGAAGGTGGTAAGATTTGAGGAAGGTTAACACAGCGGCGATACTGGAGCGATGGCAACGAAGCGGGGCAGTTACCGGACCGGACGAGAGCGCGTCGAACGCGTCCTCGACGCCTCCCACGAGCTGTTCATCAGCTCCGGCTACGGGGCCACGTCGCTGCGCGACATCGCCGCAGCCTCGGGGATCTCCCACCCGGCACTGCTGCGCCACTTCGCCTCGAAGCAGGAGATCCTCACCGCCCTCGTCGACCGCCTCGACCGCGAGCACGGCGACTGGCTCGCGACCGACGCGGACTCCGCGGGCAAGTTCCCCTCCGCGGCCGAGACGGCGCGACGCAATGCCGACACGCGCGGCTGGATCCCCCTGTTCACCGCACTGCTCGGCGAGGCGACCAGCCCCGAGCACCCCGGTCACGAACTCATGCGGACGCGCCAACGGGTCGGCACCCGCCTGGGCGTGCAGATGCTCAGCAGTCCCGGGGACGACGAGCGCTCGGCCAGGCTGGCCGCCGAGCGATTCGGCGCCGCGTGGGACGGCCTGCAGATCCTCTCGCTCTACTTCCCCGGCCTCATCGACATCCCCACCCAACTCGCCACCCACGAAGACGAGATGAAGGCGAGCGGGTTTCCGCCCGCGCCCGCCCTGCCCGGGCCCGCACCTCGGCCGGCGGACACCGTGAACGCAGACACGCCGCCGGAGCGGACGTCACGTGCACGGGCCGTCGAGGTCGCGGCGCGCCTGTACGCGCGCCACGGCTACCACGGCACCTCCATGCAGGCCGTCGCGGAGGAGGCCGGACTGACCAAGGCCGCGCTCGTGCACGTCGCCCCCACCAAGCACGCACTCCTGGACCTGGTCCTCGCGGAGCTGTTCGCCCCCGCGAAGGACGAGTCGGATCCCTACGGCCGGCTCCGGGCGCTGCTGGACCGTCCCCGCTGGCAGGCCGCTGCGGAGATCGTGCTCATGTGCGAAGCCACCGTGCCCTCCCACCCGGCGCACGCCCAGATGGCCAAGCGGCTCGCCGACAACCTCGCCAGCGCGGCGGACGACCTCGCAGCGGCGCAGTCGCTGGGGGAGGAGGAAGCGCGCACGAACGCGCAGTGGCTGGTCGCGCTCGCGCTCGGGGGGCTGATCGCCTGGCTCTACGAACCCGATGCCATCGACTTGGAGGCCCTGATCGGGGTTGCGCCGCCCTTGGGCTGACGGTCAGCGGGCGGCGTCGAGCTGACGGGAAACTCTCCAGCTTCCGCCCCTGCCAGACCATCACCACAGGTCAGCGCCCTGGGCGGCCCACTTCTGGGCCGCTTCCGGCGATCCGGACCGCCTCCGCAAGACTCGGCGAGGGCGGCCAGGACTTCGACGGCCTCGGTGATGTAGCGGCAAGCGATCGTCGTGCCGATGCCGAACCCGGCGGCGAGCCGGGCATAGGGGTGGCCGTTAGCTCACACGGTGAGCGGACCGAGCGGCACGGTCACGTCACGAAGACTGCGGAAGTTCTCGACGTGTAGTTCGAGCAGGCGGCCCGGCATGGGACGAAACCTATGGGGTCGGTGATCGGGGCGCGGGGGAGTGGGCCGGATGCGCCACCCGCGCTGCTGCGTTCTCCGTCCTGTTCGAACGCGGCCCGGGACGGCGGGCGAGGACACGTTCCGGTGCGAGGGCGAGCCGACATGCGGAGCAGTCCGGGCCCACGCCTCGTGTGCGTGCCGGGCTCCTCGGCGCTTTCGTCACCTGGTGGACACGGGAACGGCCCGGATCACATCCCCGCGATCCGAGCCGGCCCTCCAGTGTCGTGGAACGTCACGCTGCCCGCGCGGCCTCCAGCATTCCCTCGACGGGCTCCGCGACGGACTCCTTGAGGCGGGCCTCCCTCATCACGCCGGCCTCGGCGGCAGCCGCCCGCACCCGCGACGTCCGCCACAGCCACAGCACGTCCCGGCCGAACGACCACACCAGCAGGGCCAGAGCCAGCAGCACCACACCGGTGGTGGCCGGCAGGGGCAGCAGGTTCGCGCCCGCGAGCAGCAGGCAGATGCCCTGGAGGGCGGCGACCGTCTTGCGGGCCGTGCTCGGGGGCAGGGGGGCGTTCAGCCAAGGCAGCACGCGCGCGGCGGCGACGAACACGTACCGCATACCGCCGATCAGCAGCACCCACGGGCCGAGCCGGGTTGAGACGTACACGCTCAGGACCAGGATCAGGAACGCGTCCACCTCCATGTCGAAGCGGGCGCCGAGCGCCGTGGAGGTGCCGGTGCGGCGGGCCACCCTGCCGTCGACGCCGTCCAGGATCAGCGCCACCGCCGTGAGCGCGACCAGCAGCGACACCGGCGGTGCGCTCTCGAAGGAGTCCGCGACCAGCGCCGTCACCCCACCGACGAGAACGGCCCGGCCCAGGGTGACCCGGTTGGCCGGGCCGAAGGAACGCGGCCGCGAACGGCGCAGCGCCCGGGAGAGCACCGCCCAGGTGGCGACGGCGAAGATCAGGCCGGTCACCCAGCCCGCGGGACCCATGCCGATCGCCGGGCCGAGCAGGGCGAGCAACAGGATCTGCGCGCCCGCTCCCACCACGGTCTCCTGCTGGACCAGCCGTGCGTCGTACGTGTTGTTCAGGGCCACCGAACACCCTCCGGACGAGTGACAGAGTCGATCAACGCCGCGTACGTTGTGCGCGGCCTGTGCACTTCTCGGTACGTGAACAACTTCTCGATCGTTCAGGAGGATTCTCGATGAACCGCTCCGCGCGCGCCTTCTGGCTGACCTCGCCGGGCCACGGCGAGATACGCCGGACGGACCTTCCGGAGCCCGGGCCGGGCGAGGTCGTCGTCCGCGCGCTGTACTCCGGGATCAGCCGCGGCACGGAGACGCTCGTGTTCCGCGGCCAGGTGCCCGAGAGCCAGTACGAGGCCATGCGGGCGCCGTTCCAGGAGGGCGACTTCCCGGGCCCGGTGAAGTACGGCTACCTCAGCGTGGGCGTCGTGGAGGAGGGCCCGTCGGAGCTGGCCGGGCGGACGGTCTTCTGCCTCCACCCGCACCAGAGCCGCTACGTCGTCCCGGCGAGCGCGGTGACCCGTGTGCCGGAGAACGTGCCGGCCGGGCGGGCGGTGCTCGCGGGCACCGTCGAGACCGCCGTGAACGCGCTGTGGGACGCCGCGCCCCTGGTCGGCGACCGCATCGCCGTGGTCGGCGGCGGCATGGTCGGCTGCTCGGTGGCCGCCCTGCTGGCCCGGTTCCCCGGCGTGCGGGTGCAACTGGTGGACGCGGACCCCGCCCGCGCCGAGGTCGCCGAGGCGCTCGGCGCCGGCTTCGCGCTGCCCCAGGACGCGCTCGGTGAGTGCGACCTCGTCGTGCACGCCAGCGCCACCGAGCAGGGCCTCGCCCGCGCGCTGGACCTGCTCACCCCCGAGGGCACCGTCCTCGAACTGAGCTGGTACGGCGACCGGCGCGTCGTCCTCCCGCTCGGCGAGGCCTTCCACTCCCGCCGGCTGGTCGTCCGCAGCAGCCAGGTCGGCACCGTCTCCCCGGCCCGCCGCTCCAGCCGCACGTACGCCGACCGGCTGGCCCTCGCGCTCGACCTGCTCGCCGACCCGGCCCTCGACGCCCTCGTCACCGGGGAGAGCGCGTTCGAGGAACTGCCGGAGGTGATGCCGAGACTCGCCTCCGGGGAGATCCCGGCCCTGTGCCACCGGGTCAGGTACGCCGACTGAGCACGGCCGATCATCCGATCCGGGACGACAGGAGCGCCTGGCCCTGAGAACGGCATGAGCGCCTGACCTTGAGAAAAGTGTGAGCGGGCACTGAACACGGGGAAGCGAAGAGCCGTACTACACGGCATCCCCCGGCAGGCACCGGCCGGGGGACCAGACGCGCCGCACCTGGAGGGTCGTCCGTTGTTCAGCATCACCGTCCGCGATCACATCATGATCGCCCACAGCTTCCACGGCGAGGTCTTCGGGCCCGCGCAGCGTCTGCACGGAGCCACGTTCCTCGTGGACGCCACCTTCCGGCGCGAACAGCTGGACGACGACAACATCGTCGTCGACATCGGACTGGCCACGCGGGAACTGGGCGCCGTGGTGGGCGAGCTGAACTACCGCAACCTCGACGACGAGCCCGACTTCGCCGGCGTCAACACCTCCACCGAGTTCCTGGCCAAGGTCATCGCCGACCGGCTCGCCGAACGGATCCACAAGGGCGCCCTGGGCGAGGGCGCCAAAGGCCTGGCCGGCCTCACCGTCACCCTCCACGAGTCGCACGTCGCCTGGGCGAGTTACGAGCGTGCGCTGTGACCGACACGACCGTCCACCGCCCCGCGCCCCTTGCCTACCTGCCCGCGCAGCGCGCCGGCTCGGAGAACGTCGGGATCATCCCCATGTCCCTGCGCACCGTGCACTTCGTCCTGCCGGGCGGCGTCGACGACCCGGCCACCCCGAGCGGCGGCAACGCCTACGACCGCCGGGTGAGCCTGGACCTGCCCGGCTTCGGCTGGCAGGTCAGGCCCCATGCCGTCAACGGCTCCTGGCCCCGGCCCGATACCCAGGCCCGCGCGGAACTCGCCCGCGTCCTACGGGAGTTGCCCGACGGCGCCGTCGTCCTGCTCGACGGACTGGTCGCCTGCGGCGTGCCCGAGATCGTCGGGCCCGAGGCCGACCGGCTGCGCCTGGCCGTCCTCGTCCACCTGCCGCTCGGCGACGAGACGGGACTCGACCCGGCCGTGGCCGCGGAACTGGACGCCAGGGAACGCCAGGTGCTGCGCGCGGTCTCCGCCGTCGTCGCCACCAGCGACTGGGCGGTGCGCCGCCTCGTCTCCCACCACGGCCTCGCCCCCGACCGCGTGCACGCCGCCGCCCCCGGCGCCGACATCGCGCCCGTCGCCCCCGGCACCGACGGGGTCTCGCGGCTGCTGTGCGTCGCCTCCGTCACCCCGCGCAAGGGGCAGCACCGGCTGGTGGAGGCGCTGGCCGCGGTCACCGACCTGCCGTGGAACTGCACCTGCGTCGGCGCGCTCACCCAGGACCCCGCCTACGTCGACCGGCTGCGCGGCCTGATCGCGGAGCACGGCCTGGAGGACCGTTTCCACCTGGTCGGACCGCGGTCCGGGGCCGAACTCGACGCCAGCTACGCCGCCGCCGACCTGATGGTCCTCGCCTCCTACGCGGAGACGTACGGCATGGCGGTCACCGAGGCCCTCGCCCGGGGCATCCCGGTGCTCGCGACCGACGTCGGCGGGGTGGGCGAGGCGGTCGGCCGCGCCCCCGACGGCGGGGTGCCCGGCATCCTCGTACCGCCGGAGGACCCCGCGGCCCTCGCCGCCGAACTGCGCGGCTGGTTCGGCGAGGCCGACGTCCGGCGCCGGCTGAAGTCCGCCGCCCGCGGCCGGCGCGCCGCCCTGGACGGCTGGGCCACCACCGCCCGCAGCCTGGCCGGCGTGCTCGGCTGGCTGCCGAAGGAACCCCGGAGGGCGGCATGACCACGCCGGAGACGTCCACGGGGACCGCCCGGCCGGCCGCCGACACCGGTGCCACCAGCGTCACCGGTGCTGGCGGTGCTGGTGCGCCGGCGGCTGACCGCAGTCGGGGCGGGGCGGGGTGGCCGGCCCCGGAGGCGGCGCGACTCGCAGGAAAGGATCCCTTGGCCATGGCGGAATCCGGTGCGTTCTCCGCACGAGCGGCTCAGGACGCCGCGTCCCCGGCGGTGATCCCGGGGGCCGGGCCCGCCCAGCAGCCCGGGGAGGGACCCGGTGAGCGGCCCACCGTGAGGCTTCGGGAGGGCCCGGCACCGGAGGAGCCGCCCCGGTACGCGCCCGAGTGGCTGCAGCTCCGGGAGGCGGCGGACGCCGCCGCGCGGGCGACGGAGTCGCTCGATCCGCTGCGGATCCGGCTGGTGAACCGGCCCGGCCGGCACGGCGGGATCGTCGTGCACGACCTGGGGTGCGGCACCGGCTCGATGGGCCGCTGGCTCGCCCCCCGGCTGGACGGCGCCCAGCACTGGGTCCTGCACGACCGCGACCCCTACCTGCTGCACTTCGCGGCCGTGGCCTCGCCGCGCGCCGCCGCCGACGGCAGCCGGGTCACCGTGGAGACGCGGCGCGGCGACGTGGCCCGGCTCACCCCGGACGCCCTGTCCGGCGCGTCCCTGGTCACGGCCTCGGCGCTGCTGGACGTCCTGACCCGCGAGGAGATCGACACCCTCGCCGCCGCCTGCGCCGGAGCGGGCTGCCCGGCACTGCTGACGCTCTCGGTGGCCGGCCGGGTCGAACTCACCCCGGCCGATCCGCTGGACGCCGAGATCACCGAGGCGTTCAACGCCCACCAGCGGCGCTCCGGACTGCTCGGTCCCGACGCGGTCGACGCGGCCCGCGAGGCCTTCGCCGCGCACGGCGCCACCGTACGGGTGCACCCGAGCCCCTGGCGGCTCGGCCCCGACCAGCGCGAACTGACCGCCCAGTGGCTGCGCGGCTGGGTCGGCGCGGCCGTCGAGCAGCGTCCCGAGCTGAGGTCGCGCGCCGACCGCTACCTCGCCGACCGGCTGGAGGCGTGTGCGGCGGGGGAGTTGCGGGTCGTCGTGCACCACATCGACCTGCTGGCGCTGTCCCGGCCGACGGACCGCGCCGCATGAGCGCGCAGACGATGCACGCACCTCTCGTACGCGACCCGGAGGCGGGGGCGTACGAGCGGGCCGGAACTCCGGATCCGTCCCGTTCGTGCGACGAGTCCGGCACCCGTGGCGCGCCTGGCGCTCCCGACGCGCCTGGCGTATCCGGTGCGGCAGGTGCCCCCGATCCGTCCCATGCTTTCAGTGGGCCCGGCACGCTCGGCGTGCCTGCCGTACCCGGTACGGCAGGCGCTCCCGATTCGCCCCGTGAGCTCGACGCGTCCGGCACCGTCCGCGCGCCTGGCGCCTCCGACGTGCCCAGCACCGCTGACGCGTCCGGCGCGTCCGGCGCGTCGAGCGAGTCCGGCGTGCCCAACACGCCCCGTACGCACGGTGCATCCGGTGCCGCCATCCGCGGCCGTACCCCGCTCGCGGGGCTCTCCCGCCTCAACACCCGTGCCCTGCGGACCCACTTCGGCACCGCCGCCGGGGTCGCCATCCTCGCCGTCCTGCTGTGGCGGCTGGGCACCGGCGTCTTTCTGGACGGGCTGCGGCGGATCGACGCGCCGACCCTTCTCGCGGCGCTCGGCATCGGGCTGGTCACCACCGTGTTCAGCGCCTGGCGCTGGCAGTTGGTGGCCCGCGGCCTGGGCATCAGGCTGCCGCTCGGCCCGGCGGTGGCCGACTACTACCGTGCGCTGTTCCTGAACGCGGCACTGCCCGGCGGCGTCCTGGGCGACGTGCACCGGGCGGTGCGGCACGGGCGGAGCACCGGCGACCTGGGGCGCGGCGTGCGGGCCGTGGTCCTCGAACGGGTCGCCGGGCAGATCGCGCTCGCCGTCACCGGCGCGGCGGTGCTGCTGACCCTGCCGTCCCCCGTGCGCGACCAGACCCGGCACCTCGCGGCACCGGTCGCCCTCGCCGCCGCCGGCGCGTTCGCCGTCGTCCTCGCCCTGCGCCTGAACCGCGCGCCCTCGCGCCGGGGACGGGCCCTGCGCCGTGCTCTCGCCGAGGCCCGCGAGGGGCTGCTGTCCCGCCGCAACGGGCCGGGCGTCGCGCTGTCCTCGGCCGTCGTCCTGGCCGGGCACATTGGGATGTTCATGGTCGCCGCGCACGTCGCCGGCTCCTCCGTCCCCGCCGGCCCCTCCGTCCCCGTGATCGTCCTGCTGCCGCTGGCCGTCCTCGCGCTGGTCGCCATGGGACTGCCGCTGAACGTGGGCGGGTTCGGACCCCGCGAGGGCGTCGCCGCCTGGGCGTTCGGCGCCGCCGGACTCGGCGCGAGCTCCGGAGTGGCCGTGGCCGTGGTGTACGGGGTGCTGAGCTTCGTGGCCGGCCTGCCGGGCGCGTTCGTCCTCGTCGCCCGCTGGTACGCCGCGATGCGCGCCGGGTCCCGCCCCGCCGAACCGGCCGCGGAACCCGGCCACGCGTCCGGCGGGACCTATGCGCGTCCGCTCTCCGGCAGCTCCGAGAGCTCCGAGCCCTCGGACGTGAGCAGCGAGAAATACGCCCCGAAGGAATCCACCAGGCTGTTCAGCAGTTTCTCGCCCTTTTCCGCGGAACCGAGGGAAGGACGGCCGATGACGCCCGATTCGGTATAGGCGGACATTCCGGTGGTGAGCAGATGCCGCCGGTCGTCCGCGACGAAATCGGCGGACTCGTAACCGGCCCGGACCATTTCCGGATGGGCGTGCAGAAGAAGGGAGGTCTCGATTTCCCCCGCGTGCATGTCGGTGAGCGGCGAGGTGCGCACCCCGGCCGTGTCCAGGGCCGTCTGCCAGTCCTCAGCGGCGGGGAACAGCGCGAGGCGCTCACCGCGCGCGGAGGCCTCCTGGACCACGTTGCCCAGCACGTAGTTGCCGCCGTGACCGTTGACGACCACCAGGGCCTCGACGCCGGAGCGGCGCAGCGAGTCCGCGATGTCCCGCACCACCGCATGGAGGGTCACGGAGGAGATGCTGACGGTTCCCGGCCAGGCGGCGTGCTCGTGCGAGCAGGAGATCGTCACCGGTGGAAGGAGGTGCACCGGGTACGCGTCGGCGATCCGGCGTGCGATGGCGCAGGCGACCAGTGTGTCGGTCGCCAACGGGAGGAAGGGACCGTGCTGTTCGAAACTGCCCACCGGCAGGACCGCCACCTGCCGTGCGAGGTCCGCCCCCCGCGTCCGTACGTCTTGCGTGGTGTCCGCCGGCAGCAGACCATGTGCCGTCGGCCGCGTTCCCGAACCGCTCATTGTTTTCCGGCCTTTCGTCTCTGCTTAGGAATCAGATCATGACAGAAGACCTCGGCGTACTCGGCAAGAAGTCTTCCCGGCGCACGGGCGTGGAGCGCGTCGTGAATGCCCCACTGCCCACCGTGTACGGGAAATTCCAGGCCGTCGGCTATCTCGACCACGACCGCGGCGACGAACAGGTCGCGCTGGTGCACGGCGACATCGGCACCGACCGGGTCCTGGTCCGGCTGCACTCGGAGTGCCTGACCGGGGACGCCTTCGGCTCCCAGCACTGCGAGTGCGGCGACCAGCTCGCCGCCGCGCTGCGCGCCGTCGTCGCCGAAGGCAGCGGCGTCGTCGTCTACTTGAGAGGTCACGAAGGACGGGGCATCGGGCTGCTCGCCAAGCTGCGGGCGATGGCCCTCCAGGCGGAGGGCCTGGACACCGTCGAGGCGAACCTCGCGCTCGGCCTGCCGGTCGACGCCCGCGACTACGGCGTCGCCGCCGGGATGCTGACCGACCTGGGCGTGCGCTCGGTGCGTCTGCTGTCCAACAACCCGCGCAAGCGTGAGGCGTTGGTACGGCACGGAATCCAAGTCGCCGAGCAGGTACCGCTGCTGATCCCGCCGTGCGAGAGCAACATCACCTATCTGCGCACCAAGCGGGAGCGGCTCGACCACCACCTGCCCCACCTGGACGCGGTGGCGCACCTGTCCTGAACGGAGTGGGAAGCCCGGCGGGCGACCGCCGGGGTCCCTCCGCCCCGCCCCCTTGCCCAGGGGGCCCGCGGGCGGGGGAGCGACCACGGGGAATGCGAGGCTCGGCCCCACGGGTTGACCGGAGTATGACTCAGGACACGCCGTACGACGCCGTACAGGAAGCCCTGCTCGCGCTGCTCTCCGAAAGCCGCGGCGGGGTGCTCGCGACCCTCAAGCGGGACGGCCGGCCCCAGCTGTCGAACGTCTCGCACGCCTACGACCCCGACGAGCGGGTCATCCGCGTCTCGATCACCGACGACCGCGCCAAGACCCGCAACCTGCGCCGGGACCCGCGGGCCTCCTACCACGTCACCAGCCCGGACCGGTGGGCCTACACGGTGGCCGAGGGCACCGCGGACCTGTCACCGGTCGCCGCGGACCCGTACGACGGGACCGTCGAGGAACTGGTCCGCCTCTACCGCGACGTCCTCGGCGAGCACCCCGACTGGGACGACTACCGCGCCACCATGGTCCGCGACCGCCGCCTGGTGCTCCGCCTACGGGTGGAACGGGCCTACGGCATCCCCAGGGGCGCCGCCGGCGGGTGAGACGCGCGCCCCCGTGCCGGGGCGGCCGCCGCGCCCGTGCGGCGGTCTCCGAGGCCCCTGGGCGCCCGGCGGCACGGGGCCTGTACGCGCCCGTGAGCCGGGCGCGTACGGCACTCCCCGGACGTGCCTGTGCGCCCAGTGGCGCGGCGCCCTGAACGCACCCTGTGCACGTCGCGGTCCCGCGCGCAGGACGCACCCGTGGCGCGTGTCCGGGGCGTCAGTCCTTCTCAGTCCTTCTCAGTCCTTCTTCGCCTCGTCCGCCGGTGCCGCCTCCACCGCGTGGCCGCCGAACTGGTTGCGCAGCGCCGCGACCATCTTCATCTGCGGGGAGTCGTCCTGGCGGGAGGCGAACCGCGCGAACAGGGCGGAGGTGATCGCCGGCATCGGCACCGCGTTGTCGATGGCGGCCTCCACCGTCCAGCGGCCCTCGCCGGAGTCCTCCGCGTAGCCGCGCAGCTTCTCCAGGTGCTCGTCGTCGTCCAGGGCGTCCACGGCGAGGTCCAGCAGCCAGGAGCGGATGACGGTGCCCTGCGTCCAGGAACGGAACACCTCGCGCACGTCGGTGACCGAGCCGACCTTCTCCAGCAGCTCCCAGCCCTCGGCGTAGGCCTGCATCATCGCGTACTCGATGCCGTTGTGGACCATCTTCGCGAAGTGGCCCGCGCCCACGCTGCCCGCGTGGACGAAGCCGTACGGACCTTCGGGCTTGAGCGCGTCGAACACCGGCTTCAGACGCTCGACGTGCTCCTCGTCGCCGCCCACCATCAGCGCGTAGCCGTTCTTCAGGCCCCACACGCCCCCCGAGACGCCCGCGTCGACGAAGCCGATGTCGCGCGCCTGCAACTGCCGGGCGTGCTTCTCGTCGTCCGTCCACCGCGAGTTGCCGCCGTCGACGACGATGTCGCCGGGTTTGAGCAGGGTCGCCAGCTGGTCGATGACACCCTGGGTGGCGGCGCCGGCCGGCACCATCACCCAGACCGTGCGCGGTGCCTCGAGCCGGTCCACGAGATCGACCAGGCCGTCCACGTCGGAGAGGTCCGGATCGCGGTCGTAGCCCACCACGGTGAGGCCGGCGTCGCGGAGGCGTTCCCGCATGTTGCCGCCCATCTTGCCGAGGCCGACGAGACCCAACTGCATCGCTGCCATGTCAGTTCACTTCCTGCCGGATGTCGGACATTCAGACGGTCTCCTTGGCGCTCTCGCCGCGCAGGGCGACCGCGTACATCTCGTCGGCGTCGAGGCGGCGCAGCTCCTCGGCGATGAGTTCGGACAGGGGGCGGACCTTCAGCGCGAGGGTGCGCGGCGGCTGGCCCGGCAGGGTCAGCGTGGCCAGCGGGCCCTCGGGCCGGTCGATGACGACCTCCCCGTTGTCGGTGCCCAGCCGCACGGCCGTGACGACCGGGCCGCCGGAGACCACGCGGTCCGCCCGCACGCCCAGCCGGGCCTCCAGCCAGCGGGCCAGCAGCTCCGCGCTCGGGTTGTCCGCCTCGGCCTCCACGGCCGCCGACACCACCCGCACCCGGGCCTGGTCCAGGGCCGCGGCCAGCATCGAGCGCCAGGGGGTGAGCCGGGTCCAGGCGAGGTCGGTGTCGCCGGGGGAGTAGTTGCGCACGCGCGTCTGAAGGATCTCCAGCGGGCGCTCGAAGGCGTACAGGTCGGTGATCCTGCGCTGCGCCAGCCGGCCCAGCGGGTCCTTCGCGGGGTTCTCGGGCGCGTCCACCGGCCACCAGACGACGACCGGCGCGTCCGGCAGCAGCAGCGGCAGCACCACCGAGTCGGCGTGGTCGGACACCTCGCCGTAGGTGCGCAGGACGACCGTCTCACCCGTACCGGCCTCGGAGCCGACCCGTACCTCCGCGTCCAGCCGGGAGTGCGTGCGGTCGCGCAGGGTGCGGGCGTGCCGCTTGATGACGAGCAGGGTGCGCGAGGGGTGCTCGCGCGAGGCCTCCTCGGCCGCCTTGAGCGCGTCGTAGGCGTTCTCCTCGTCCGTGACGATGACCATCGTCAGGACCATGCCCACGGCGGGTGTGCCGATGGCGCGGCGGCCCCGCATCAGCGCCTTGTTGATGTCCCCCGCGGTGGTGTCGGTCAGGTCGATCTTCATGGCCTGCGCCAGCTCCGTCCGTCTCGTGCGAGTATCTCGTCGGCCTCCGGCGGGCCCCACGTGCCCGCCGGGTACTGCGCCGGCCTGCCGTGGTCGTCCCAGTACGCCTCCACCGGATCGAGGATCTTCCAGGACTCCTCCACTTCCTGGGGGCGGGGGAACAGGTTGGCGTCGCCGAGCAGTACGTCCAGGATGAGGCGTTCGTACGCCTCCGGGCTGGACTCCGTGAAGGACTCACCGTAGGCGAAGTCCATCGTCACGTCCCGGATCTCCATGGAGGTGCCCGGCACCTTGGAGCCGAACCGGACCGTCATGCCCTCGTCCGGCTGGACGCGGATCACGATCGCGTTCTCGCCCAGCTCCTCGGTGGCCGAGGTGTCGAAGGGGGAGTGCGGGGCCCGCTGGAAGACCACCGCGATCTCGGTGACCCGGCGGCCCAGGCGCTTGCCGGTGCGCAGGTAGAACGGGACACCGGCCCAGCGGCGGTTGTCGATCTCGAGTCGCAGCGCCGCGTAGGTGTCGGTCCTCGAGTGCGGGTCGATGCCCTCCTCCTGGAGGTAGCCGACGACCTGGCTGCCCCCTTGCCAGCCCGACGCGTACTGGGCGCGTACGGTGTGGGTGCCCAGGTCCTCGGGCAGCCGCACCGACTTCAGCACCTTCAGCTTCTCGGTGAGCAGCGCCTCGGCGTCGAAGGCGATGGGTTCCTCCATCGCGGTGAGCGCCATCAGCTGCAGCAGGTGGTTCTGGACGACGTCGCGGGCGGCGCCGATGCCGTCGTAGTAGCCGGCCCGGCCGCCGATGCCGATGTCCTCGGCCATCGTGATCTGCACGTGATCGACGTAGGAGCGGTTCCAGACCGGCTCGTACATCTGGTTGGCGAAGCGCAGGGCCAGGATGTTCTGGACGGTCTCCTTGCCCAGGTAGTGGTCGATGCGGAAGACCTGCTCCGGGGCGAAGACCTCGTGCACGATCCGGTTCAGCTCCCGGGCGCTGGCCAGGTCGTGCCCGAACGGCTTTTCGATGACCGCGCGCCGCCAGGCGCCCTGCGGGCCCTTGGCCAGGCCGTGCTTCTTCAGCTGCTGTACGACCTTGGGGAAGAACCTGGGCGGTACGGAGAGGTAGAAGGCGAAGTTGCCGGCCGTGCCGCGGGAGGAGTCCAGGTCCGCCACCGCCTCGCGCAGGCGCTTGAACGCCGTGTCGTCGTCGAAGTCGCCGGGGACGAAGCGCATGCCCTCGGAGAGCTGCTGCCAGACCTCCTCGCGGAACGGCGTGCGCGCGTACTCCTCGACCGCGTCGTGCACCACCTGCGCGAAGTCCTGGTCCTCCCACTCCCGCCGGGCGAAGCCGACCAGGGAGAAGCCCGGGGGCAGCAGGCCGCGGTTGGCCAGGTCGTACACGGCGGGCATCAGCTTCTTGCGGGACAGGTCCCCGGTGACACCGAAGATCACGAGCCCGGACGGCCCCGCGATCCGTGGCAGCCGCCGGTCCCGTGGGTCACGCAGCGGATTCACCCAGTCGGCGGCCGCCGCCACCGGCACCCGGACCTCGGCACCCGCGTCCGGCGCCTGGTGCCCCTTGGCACGGGAGGCCCCGTTCCCGGTCGCGGTCCTGCGGCCGGGCCGCGCGGACGGCGCCTCCGGCGCCCGCGCGCGCGGAGTCGCCTGGCCGCGCGTGACCGCAGGGGCCTGGCTGTCCGTGGGGCCGGGGCTGGGGTCGGGGCCGTTGCCTGGGCTGGGGCCGGAGCCGGCGGGGCCTTGGTCGGGGCCGGGACCATGGCCGGAGTCGGAGCTGGGGCTGGGGCCGGAGCGGGAGCCGGCGGGGCCTTGGCCGGGGCCGGGACCGGAGCCGGCGGCCGGTGGTCCGCTGTCGGCCGCCCGGGAGGCCTGTGCCGCCGCCTCGGTGGGCTTCTTGCTCATTCCACGTCAACTCCCTTGCCGTCGAAGGACCTGGCCACCGCGTCCAGTGGGTCGCCGCGCGGCGTGCCTTTGGCGCGGTGACCACCGTGCCGGGCGCGACCGGCTCGTCCGTCTCCAGGGTGTCCTCGTAATACAGGGTGTCCTCGTACGGCGCATCCCTCACCTCGATCCGCGGATCCGCCCGATTAGCCTGTGGGCCCGGTGACGGTGATCCAAGACGGGAGACATGCGTGATCATCTGGGTGAACGGCGCCTTCGGGAGTGGGAAGACCACCCTGGGCGACGAGTTGCACCGGCGCTGGCCTGCTGCTTTGGTCTATGACCCGGAGCAGATCGGTTACGTGTTGCGGGGCATCGTCGAGGTGCCGACCGGGAACTTTCAGGACCTGCGCCTGTGGCGCCGGCAGGTGGCCGGCATGGCCGTGGGCCTGCTGGAGGAGTACGAACGTCCGATCCTGGTTCCGATGACGCTGGCCGACCCGGGGTACGTCGCCGAGATCTTCGGCGCGTTGGAAGAAGCGGGAGCGACCGTCCACCACTTCTTCCTCAAGGTTCTGCCCGAGGTCCTGGCGCGGCGGATCGACGCCCGGAGCGTCGCGCCGCACGATCCTGAACGTGACGAGGCCGTCCGGCAGTGGTGCAAGGCCCGGATCGAGCAGTGCGCGGCCGCGGCGGACGCCTTGCCGGCGGACACGATCTTCCTGGACGGCGAGCGCCCCTGCCAGGAACTGGCCGACGAGGTCCTGACGCGCGTCGGGGTGGGAGTGGCCCCGTAGGCGGCGGCCACGACACGGCGCCGGGGCCCCACGCACGCGCGTGGAGCCCCGGCGCCATGCCGTGCGTGCCGGTCAGTGGCCGAAGTCGAACCAGTTGACGTTCACGAAGTCCGCCGGCTGGCCGCTGCTGAAGGTGAGGTACACGTCGTGGGTGCCGGTCACCGGGCCGATGTTCGCCGGGACCGTCGTCCATGACTGCCAGCCTCCCGTGTTGGACACCGCGAAGCTGCCGACGGGGGCGTTGTCGCGGCTGTCCAGGCGCACCTCGACCAGCCCGCCGACCCCCTCCGCGGCGCCGCTGGCGACCCGCGCGTAGAACTGCGTGGCCGGGGTGGAGCCGAAGTCGACGCCCCGGTAGAGGGCCCAGTCGCCGTTCGCGAGGGAGCCGATGTTCTGGCCGCCGCCGATGTCGGTGGTCGCCTCGGTGACGACGCCGCTCTGGCTGTCGTAGGACTCGGCCTCGATGGGACTGTAGGCGTCCCGGTTGCCGGACGGGGGCGGTGTGGTACCGCTCCCACCGTCGGAGGACTGGAGCACCTGCACGTAGTCCACGGTCATCGGGTGGCCGGGCTCGGTGCCTCCGTCCGGGCCGCCGCCGAACGCGTCGGGGAAGCCGCCGCCCATCGCCACGTTCAGGATGAGGAAGTACCCGTGGTCGGTGGCGTTGGCCCAGGTCGTCGCGTCCACCTGGTCGGCCTTCACCGTGTGGAAGTTGACGTCGTCGACGTAGAAGCGGATCTCCTCCGGGCTGGTCGACTTGTCCCACTCCATCGCGTAGGTGTGGAAGCCGGCCTGGCAGGTGGCGCCCGGGCACGACGTCGAACCGCCGATGCCCGTCGTCTCGTTGCACGGCCCGTCCGGGTTGGTGCCGCAGTGCATGGTCGCCCAGTTGGTGTTGAGGCCCTGGACGTTCTCCATGATGTCCAGCTCGCCCACCCCGGGCCAGTTCCAGTAGTCGCCGCGGAAGGGCGCGCCCAGCGTCCAGAAGGCGGGCCAGTACCCCCTGGCCGCGGCGCCGGTGACGTCGGGCATCCGGATGCGGGCCTGCACGCGCAGCTTGCCGCCGGCCGGGGGCTGGAAGTCGGTGCGCCTGGTCTCGATGCGGCCCGAGGTCCAGTTGCCGGCGGCGTCCCGGAGCGGGGTGATGAGCAGGTTGCCGTTGCCGTCCAGGGCGACGTTGCTGGTGCTGGACGTCATCGTCTCGATTTCGCCGGTACCCCAGTTGGCGGCGCCGCCCGGGTAGGAAGTGCCGGTGTCGTACTGCCAGTTGGAGGTGTCGACAGCGCTACCGGCCGGACCGTCGAAGTCGTCGAGGAAGACCTGCGTCCAGCCCGACGGGGGTGTGGGGGCGGAGGCGCTCGCGGGCAGGGTCCCGGCGGTGGCGGCGGCCGCCGCCAGACCGAGCGTGCCGAGGACGGCGACGAGCGCGCGCCGCACGGAACGTCTGCGGCGCGCACCGGCGGGCGCGACGGGGGGTTCACTCATGGGGGGTGCCTCTCGGGTACGGAGTGGGGGTGCTCGGATGCCGTGCTCGAACACGTACGGGGAGGTCTTGAGAGCGCTCTCATCGATGGTTGCGCGGCCAATGTGCCCAAGGGCTCCGCCACCGTCAAGAGTCAAAGCAAAGAAAGTCCTTTCCCGGAACGGGAGTTCAAGGCTTCACCGCGACAGAGGGGACGTCGGACGTGTCCCCGCCCCGCCGCGCCGCCCTCCTGGGGCGAGGTGGACGTAGGGTGCAGGCGTGAGGCTGACGATTCTGGGCGGTGGCGGATTCCGTGTGCCGCTGGTGTACGCGGCGCTGCTCGCCGACCGTGCCGAGGGCCGGGTCACCGAGGTCGTCCTGCACGACCTGGACGCCGGACGGCTGTCCGCGGTCACCAGGGTGCTGGCCGAACAGGCCGCCGGGGCGCCGGACGCGCCGGTGGTGCGGGCCACCACGGACCTGGACGAGGCGCTGCGCGGCGCGGACTTCGTGTTCTCCGCGATCCGCGTCGGCGGCCTGGAGGGACGCGCGGACGACGAACGGGTGGCGCTCGCCGAGGGCGTGCTCGGGCAGGAGACGGTGGGGGCGGGCGGCATCGCCTACGGACTGCGCACGGTACCCGTCGCCGTCGAGATCGCCCGGCGGGTGGCCCGGCTGGCGCCCGACGCCTGGGTCATCAACTTCACCAACCCCGCAGGGCTGGTCACCGAGGCCATGTCCCGCCATCTCGGCGACCGGGTGATCGGCATCTGCGACTCGCCGGTCGGCCTCGGCCGGCGCGTCGCCCGCGTGCTCGGCGCGGACCCGGGGCGGGCGTGGATCGACTACGTCGGCCTCAACCACCTCGGCTGGGTACGCGGCCTGCGCGTGGCCGGCCGCGACGAACTCCCGCGCCTGCTCGCCGACCCCGAACTGCTCGGCTCCTTCGAGGAGGGCAGGCTCTTCGGCGCCGACTGGATCCGGTCGCTGGGCGCGATCCCCAACGAGTACCTGCACTACTACTACTACAACCGCGAGGCCGTGCAGGCCTACCGGTCGGCCGGGAAGACCCGAGGCGCCTTCCTGCGCGACCAGCAGGCCGGGTTCTACGAGGAGTTGCGGGACCCGAAGGCCGCCGCCCTGCCGGCCTGGAACCGCACCCGCGCCGAGCGCGAGGCCACCTACATGGCGGAGAACCGCGAGGCGGCGGGGGCGGGGGAGCGGGAGGCCGACGACCTCTCCGGCGGCTACGAGAAGGTCGCCCTCGCCCTGATGCGGGCCGTCGCCCGCGACGAGCGCACGACGCTGATCCTCAACGTCCGCAACCGGGGCACCCTTTCGGTGCTGGACGCCGACGCCGTCGTCGAGGTGCCCTGCCTGGTCGACGCGAACGGCGCCCATCCGGTCTCGGCCGACCCGCTGCCCGGGCACGCGACCGGGCTGGTCTGCGCGGTCAAGGCGGTCGAGCGCGAGGTGCTGGCCGCGGCCGGGTCGGGCTCGCGTGCGACGGCGGTGAAGGCCTTCGCGCTGCACCCGTTGGTCGACTCGGTGAACGTCGCCCGCCGCCTCGTCGACGGCTACCTCGCCGTCCACCCCGGCCTGGCGTACCTCAGGTAGTCCGCCGGGCCGGCCGGTCGCTCCCCCGTAACGCGACCGACCGTCCCAGTCCCCCGTTTCCCCCGTGGGCCCCGTCCCCCGTCTTCCCCGTTGCCCCACCCTTGAGAGTCGCTGGTCCGGGCCCTGATACACCCCGGGCGGAGAATTTCCGGTAGAAGTTCCGGACGAGTTCCCGCACGGGATGTCAGGTGATCAGCCGGTGAAGCCCGCCGTGATGGAGGTGAACTGCCAGTCGCTCTGGCTGATGCCGGAGCAGTTCTCCGCCACGCCGCCGCCCGGACACGGCCGGTCGCGGTTGACCGACCAGAAGGCGAGCCGGGCGATGTGGTGGCCGTTGGCCCAGTCACGTACCTGGGTCCAGATGGCCGGAGTCGTGTTCTCCTGCTGGTCGGACAGGCCGTTCATGCCGGAGATGCCGATGTGGGAGTAGGCGGTGGCGTCGTCCCAGCCGAAGGTCGACTTCAGCTTGGCCTTCAGGCCCTCGGCCGCGTTCACGGTGTTGCCGTACATGTCCGCACCGCCGCCGAAGTCGAACGGCATGACGGTGAAGACGTCGATGTCCGCGTTCAGCGACTTGGCCTGCTCGATGAGCCGGTCGCCGTAGTAGGTCGGGCCGGTCGTCGAGGTGCCGAAGGTCACGATCGTCCTCAGACCGGGGTTGTTGGCCTTCACGGTCTTCAGCGCGGTGAGGATCTTCGCCTGCACGGCCTCGTTCTCGAACTCGTCCGAGTTCTCGACGTCCATGTCGACCGCCTTCAGGCCGTAGGCGTCGATCACCTTCTGGATCGCCCCGGCGAGCGCGCTCGCGGAGGAGCAGTTGGCCCCGAGCTTGCTGCCGCTCCAGCCGCCGAACGAGGGGACGACGTCACCGCCCGCCGAGCGGATCTGGTTGACGGTGGTCTGGTCGACACCGCCGGTCAGTGGCCGCTGGCCGTCCCAGGACGGGGTGCAGCCGCCCGAGTCGAGCACGAACGCCATCGTGAACCACTTGATGCCGGTCGCGCTCATCACCGAGGTCGCGCTCGGCGGGTTGCCCCAGCCCTCGTACAGGTACGGAGCCGCCTGCTTGAAGCCGCTGCCACCGCCGCCGCTGGAGGCGTCCGTGGTGACGGTGACGGCGTTGGAGGCGCCCGAGACGTTCCCGGCGGCGTCGCGCGCCTTGACCGTGAAGGTGTAGGAGGTGCTCGGCGACAGTCCGCTCACCGTGGCGCTCGTACCGGAGACGCTCAGCACCCGGCCGGCGCCGCTGTAGACGTCGTACGCCGTCACGCCGACGTTGTCCGTCGCGGCGTTCCACCGCAGCGACACGCTGGAGGACGTCTTGCCGGTGGAGGTCAGGCCCGTCGGCGCGGTGGGTGCCTGGGTGTCGCCACCGCCGCCACCGCCACCGGGGCCGTCCAGGCTGATGTCGTCGGCGTAGTAGGTCCCCTGCGCGTACCAGCCGTGGACGTACACGCTCGCGCTGGTCTGGGTGGCGCCGGTGGTGAAGGAGACCGCCAGTTGGCTGTAGGCCGACGGGGACGAGGTCCAGGTCGAGGGGCCGCCGTCGACGCCGAGGTAGACGTAGGAGCCGCGCACCCAGCCGCTCAGCTGGTACGTCGTGTTCGGCTGGACCGGTACGGTCTGGCTGCACTGGGCGTTGTCGTTCGACGTCACCGCGCCGGCGAGGGCCTTGGAGCCGCCGTGCACGGGGGAGGAGACCACCGAACCGAGGTTGCCGGTGCAGGTCCAGGGGGAGAGGCTGCCCGACTCGAAGCCGGGGTTGGTCAGGACGTTGGCCGCTTGGGCCGTGCCGGGCAGGGCGATGGCTCCGGCGAGTGCCAGGGCCGCGGAGCCGAGCAGGGCGAGGAGCCGACGTCCGGGACGTCTCCGTGTGTATCTCAGTGTGTCGCGCACGCTATCTCCCTGAAAGTTGGGGGCGTTCGGGAGGCACAGAGGTGCAGAGAGGCGCAGAGAAGCGCAGGGCGGACTGTGCGGGAGGTGCGCCCACCAAGTTGGTATGGACCAATCCGGGTGTCAAGACATGACGCCGTGATTGGTCCATACCCATTCGGTGCGAGTCGGTCGCTACGCCGGGGCCCCGGTGCGGGCCGCGGCCTGTGCGGGCACCTCGGTCCGCTGCCCGGTCCGCTGCCCGGCCGTCGCCTCCGGCCGCAGCGGACGCGGCCCCGACACCACCGTGTAGTCCTGCCCGAGGAACGGCGGCGCCACTGCCCCCGGATCCTCGCCCAGGGCCAACCGCACAGCAATCCAAGGGGCGTTGACCCCGCACTGGGCGAGCTGGTGCAGGCCGCCCGCCGGGCGCGGGTTCACGTCGAGCAGCACCGGGCGGTCGCCGTACATGCGGAACTGGATGTTGGACAGATAGTGCAGCCCGAAGCCCTCCGCGATCCGCCGGGCGGGCTCCAGCCACTGCTCGTGCAGCGTGAAACCGCGACGGCGGCCGTTCTTGGTGCGGCCCACGGCCAGCCGGATCCGGTTGTCCGGCCCGGTCAGGCAGTCGACCGACACCTCGGGCTGCTCCAGCCGGGGCATCACCAGCCAGTCCACCGGACCGTCCGCCTGCTCCAGGGCCCGCAGGACCAGGTCCAGCGGGACGTGCGGGCCGGGAAAGCCGCTCAGCTGCCTCAGCGAGAAGGGCGCGCGGGTGATGACCCGGAAGCCGACGCCGCCCGCACCGGCCGCGGGCTTGAAGCACGCCAGATGCCCTGACTCTTCCAACTCCGCGACCGCGGTGAGGAGTTCAACGGGCGTGCGGACCCGCCACCACGGCGGCACCGGCACGCCGATCGACCGGGCCGCCTCGTACGCCGTCCCCTTGTCCGCGAAGACGGCCACCGCCTCCGGCGTCGGCGCGAGCAGCGCGGTGCCCACGGCCGCGAAGGCGGCGCGGTGCGCCACGATCGCGGCCTGGTTCAGCCGCGGCACGAACACGTCGATGCCCCGCCGCGCGCACTGGTCCAGCGCGTACTCGACGTAGGCGGCCGCGGACAGGCCCTCCGGTTCGAGCTCGGCGGTGTCGGCGGCGGCCAGCACGGGCGAGTCGGCGTCGCCGTGCGTGGCATGGATCTCGACGGCCCGGTCAGCGGGATTTCTCCGCAGCTGATCCATGAAGAAGACGTTCTCCGCGTACGTGCGGTTGAGCCAGACGCGTACGCGGGAGACCATGCGGGCCACCTTTCGGAGGGGCGCGGGCAGGGCGAAGCGGGCCGAGCCCGGCCAGAGGGGAAGGAGGGACACCAATCCGCCCTGGAAGAAAGGGAGTTCGGGCGGCGGTGTTGCGGCGATCATACGACTTCCGCAGACCGGGTCGTGCCACACGGAGCCACTGCCCGGCCCGCCGCGGGCCCGTGTCCGCGGCCACTGCCGGATGCGCTTGTCCCCGGGCCGCCGGATGTGTTCTTGTGGTGCCCATCGAGCGCGCGACAAGGGGGCGAGAGGTGACGGGTGAGGCCGGTGGGACCGGGCGGCTGCTCGCCATCAGCGACCTGCACATCGGGTACAGCGAGAACCGCGCCCTGGTCGAGCGGATGGCCCCGGAGCAGGACGGCGACTGGCTGCTGGTGGCCGGCGACGTCGCGGAGACCGTCGCCGACATCCGCTGGGCCCTGAAGACGCTGTCGGGCCGGTTCCGCAAGGTGGTCTGGGTCCCCGGCAACCACGAACTGTGGACCCATCCGCGCGACACCCTCACCCTGCGCGGCGTCGCCCGCTACGAACACCTGGTCGAGCTGTGCCGCGAACTGGGCGTGACGACTCCCGAGGACCCTTATCCGGTCTGGGACGGTCCGGGCGGCCCGGTGGCCGTGGCCCCGCTGTTCCTGCTGTACGACTACTCCTTCCTGCCGGCCGGCTGCGCGACCAAGGACGAGGGACTGACCTACGCGCACGGCACCGGCGTGGTCTGCTCGGACGAGTTCCTGCTGCATCCGGACCCGTATCCCAGCCGCGAGGCCTGGTGCGCGGCCCGGGTGGCCGAGACCGAGCGCAGGCTCGCCGAGATCCCCGGTGACCTGCCGACCGTGCTCGTCAACCACTACCCGCTCCACCGGCACCCGACGGACGTCCTGTGGTACCCGGAGTTCGCCATGTGGTGCGGCACCCGGCGCACCGCCGACTGGCACCGCAGGTTCCGCGCCGCCGCCATGGTCTACGGCCACCTCCACATTCCGCGGACCACCCGGCACGAGGGCGTCCGCTTCGAGGAGGTGTCGGTCGGGTACCCCCGAGAGTGGCGAAAGCGCCCGGAACCACCGGGCAGACTGCGCCCCATCCTTCCCCTGGAGGTCGGAACCCGGTGATCGAGGAACTGCTCCCGGACTCGGTGGTGGCCGTGGAGGCGTACGGCGACGACGGGACCGACCTCGCCCCGCTCCACCCCGAGGAGCAGGCGCTGGTGACGCGGGCGGTCGCCAAGCGGCGGCGCGAGTTCGCCGGTGTGCGCGCCTGCGCCCGCGTGGCCATGGAGAAGCTCGGCGTGCCGCCGCAGCCGGTGCTGCCCGGTGAGCGGGGCGCCCCGATCTGGCCGGACGGGCTGACGGGCAGCATGACCCACTGCGACGGCTACCGTGCCGCCGCCCTGGTCCGCACCACCGACCTGGCCTCCCTCGGCATAGACGCCGAACCCCACGCCCCGCTCCCCGACGGCGTGCAGTCCACCATCGCGCTGCCCGCCGAGGAGCGGCGCCTGGCGCGGCTGACCGCGCTGCACCCCGGCGTGCACTGGGACCGGCTGCTCTTCAGCGCGAAGGAGTCCGTCTACAAGGCCTGGTTCCCGCTCACCGGCAAGTGGCTGGACTTCGAGGAGGCGGACGTCGAGGTGAGCACCGCCGCGGGCGCGGCGCCGCACGGCGTCTTCCGCGCCCGGCTCCTCGTGCCGGGCCCCCTGGTCGGCGGGCGGCGCCTCGGCCACTTCGACGGACGCTGGACGGTGGGCCGGGGCCTGGTGGTCACCGCGGTGACGGTCCCGCGCGCCTGAGGGGTCACGGCCCGGGGCACCAGCTGTGCAGAAGCCGGAAGAACTCCTCCTCGTTGCCCGTCAGGCCCGCCCGGGCCAGCGCCTGTTCGGCCTCGGCGAGCACGGAGGGCGGGACCACCGGTGGGCGGGCGTCGCCCGGAGGGCCGTCGAAGGCGGCCCGTACCGTGTTCAGGAGCCTGAGATAGGCCTGGACGGCGGTGCGCTCGTGGTCGGTCAGCAGGGCGGTGGGCATGGATGGCTCTCCCCGGTTTCGGCGTCACACGGTCACGCGCCCGGTTCGCCCGGACGGCGCAACGGCGCCTCCGCACGGCGGTGGCGCACCCTCCAGCTTGCCGCCCACCACTGACAATGCCCGCGCGCTCCGCGCCGGTTCGGCCACTCAGCTCAGCCGAACCAGACCCGCGGACACCGCGGCGCCTCCGCGCGCATGGCCGGTTGTCGCCGGGGGCTTGCGTACCTGCGGGCGGTTGCCGCCGGGCACTTGCCGACCCGCAACGGACGGTAGCTCGTGGCCGGGGTCACCAACTCGTGGTCGGGGGTGGTGCGTTCCCGGACGGGGCCAGGTCCTGGCCCCCGGCGTCACGACTCGGGCCGTTTGACGCTCTCCAGGAGCATGTCCAGCCACTCGGCGACCTTGTCGCGGTGCTGGTCGGTGGGCAGCTGTGCGGCCCGCCAGGCGATCCCGCGCACGCCGTGGTCCTGGAGCAGCCGCTCCAGCGGGTCGTCGGCGGCCGCGCCCGCCTCCCGCTCGCGGTCGGCGAGCCGCTGGAGGAGTTCCTGCTCGGTGTGCTGAAGGGCTCCCGCGAGGGCCTCGGGGTCCTCGGCGGTGAGGAATCCGGCGTGTACCCGGAAGAAGCGCTGGATGGCGTCGCAGTGCTCCATGGTGGGGCGCCGGTCGCCGTTGATCAGGGCGCCCGCCTGCTGCCGCGACATGCCCGCGCCGTCGGCGATCTCCTGCTGGGTGTAGCGGCGCCCGTTGGGCTTGAGCCGGGTGCGGCGCAGCAGGTCGAGCCGTTGCAGGAAACGGGCCTGCACGTCCGGCTCGCCCGCGCACCGGCCGCCGAGCAGGGTGCTGACCAGCGCCTCCGGCACGCCGGAGGCCGCGGACAGGCGGCCGACGTCGAAGACCTCCGCCTGGGGCACGCCGAGCCGGTCGGCCAGCGCGGTGACGCGTGCGACGACGGCCGGCAGCGCGGCAGAGGCCGCGGCGCCCGGATCCTCGATGCCATCCGTCACCGACAGATCTCCTACGTCTCTCACAGGCTTCTCACAAAGGCGGGGTGCCGTGAACTTCCCGGAGGGTAACCGGTCGTTCGAACTCGCATCCAGGTCTCGCCACAACTGTGGCCAATTCCAGCCGTCAACAGGCAGGGAATGCCACGATAGTTGACACACCTCATGGAGGGGAAGGAGGATCAAGGCGCCGCGTGAAGGCCGCAGAGGCAAGAGGGGTGACCTCCCGATGGCACATCAGGCAGGAGAACAGCGGCCGGCGCCGCGGTCCGTCCCTGTTCGTTCCGAGGCGCAGGCCTACCTCCGGGACTACACCACGTTCCTGGAGGCCGTCTCCTTCCCGTCCCTCGTCGTGGACCAGGCCTGGGACGTGGTCCTCACCAACAGCGCATTCACGTCACTCTTCCGTGGTGTCGGCCCGCACCCGACGGCCATGCCGGACGACAACTTCCTCCGGTTCGTCCTGTTCCACCCGGACGCGGGCACCGTGCTCGGCGAGCACGAGTCGCGCTGGTGCCTGCCGATGCTGGCGCACTTCGCCGCCACGGTGGAGCGCAGTGGCCACGACCACGGGCTCCAGGCGATCCTCCAGGACATCGTCGAGGATCCCATCATGGAGGCCGCCTACCGGCAGGGTCTGCCGCACTGGATCCGCGCGGTCGGTGAGACCGCGGTGGTGTCGGACGGCGCGGTGCGTCCCCTGCTGCACCCCGACCCGCGCTGGGGCGCCACCGAGTGCCGCATCATCGAGGAGACCCCGGCGACCCTCCAGGACCTCGGCTACACCCGTCTCACCCTGGTGCTCCGCGAGGCCCGCCGTCCCGCGCCCCTTCGGCGCGGGTCCGGGCGGGCCCGCCGCCCGGCCGGCCACCTGAGCGTGGTCTCGGCCCCGGAGGGCTGACCCGGCACCGTCGGCGTTCAGGTCGCCGACGGCGCCGGGCCGCCCCCCTCCACGGGGCGTGCGACGTGCTCCCCTCCTGGTCACGCGGGCGTGACCAGGATCAGTGGTACGCCCCGGCACGGCACCAGCCGTCGTCCGGCGTGGGTCCTGGGCTGGCCCGGTTCCAGGACCGCCGAGAAGTCCGGGCCCCTGGTCAGGGAGCCGGCCAGGTGGGACGGGTCGGCGGAGGCCGCCACGCGGCCCCGGGCGTTCACCAGGTGGGCGGGGCCGGGCAGCTCGCGCAGCAGGGGGAGTACGGCCGCCTCGAAGTGCCGTAGATACACGTCTGCCGCCGCCACCCCCGCGAACCGGCCCGCCACCTGGACCGGCGCGGACAGGGTCAGGCTGTACTCGTCGGAGCACAGGTAGTCCACGTAGGGCCCGGCCACGGCCCGCAGCCCGGTGTCGCGGGGCAGGGCGAACCAGTCCCAGTGGGTGTAGTCCGAGTAGGCGGACTGCCCCGGATCCAGGTCGAGCAGCAGCGGCCGCACGTCCCCCCGCGCGGTGCACTGCCACCACTCCAGCCAGGCCGGCACGTCGGCCAGCAGTCCCGGCGCGGCGACGAAACCGGCCCCCGACACGAGCTCCTCGCGGCCCAGCCGCACATGCAGTCCCGGCCGCAGCGCGGCGAGGTCGGCGCTCACCGGTGCGCGGCCGGCGGCGACCACCCGCGCCAGCAGGTCAGCCGTCTCGGCGCGGATCTCGGCGACCGCGTCGAAGACCGCCTCCAGGGTGCGGCCCACCCGCGCGGCGACGCGCTCCTCAGCGCACGGCTCGCGGGTCGCGGTCGCCGCCCCGGCAGCTGCGCGGGTCGTGCTCATGGCGTCCTCCAGCGGACAGGGTCGGACGCCGCGCCGTCAGAGGCCCAGCCGTACGGCGACGAGTCGCGCCGCCGATTCCTGAACGCACCGCTCGGCCAGCGTACGGGCCGGATCACGGGCCCCATCCTGCACGGCGGAGACCACGGCGCGATGGCGATCTGCGACTTCTTCACGATATTCGTCGTCGCCGAGCACCAGGCACAGCAGCGCGCCGACCTCCGTCTGGAGCGCGATCTGCTCCCGGGTCAGCCGGGCGGACTGCGCGGCCGCCGCCAGCTCCACATGGAACCGGCCGTAGACCCGGCTGCGGGCCGCCGCGTCCTCGGCGCCCGCCAACTCCTCGACGGTGCGCAGCAGTCCGCCCAGATCGCCGGGTTCGGTGCGCTCGGCCGCCAGTGCGGCCGCCGCGCCCGACAGGGCGGCCCAGTGGTCGCCGAGGTCGCGCAGCTCCTGCGTGCTCCAGCCGCGCAGCCGGGTCCTCAGCCGCTCCTCGCCCGGACGTTCGGGCACGGAGACGAAGCTGCCGCCGCCGCGTCCCCGCCGGGTGGTGACCAGGCCCTGCTGCCGCAGCGCCATCAGCGCCTCCCGCAGGGTCACCGTGGACACACCGAGCTGCCCGGCCAGGTCGCTCTCGCCGGGCAGCTGCTCCCCCTCGGCGAGCAGGCCGAGTTCGATGGCGTCGCCGATCCTGCGCACCACCGCGTCCACCCGCGCCCGGCTCTCCACCGGCGCGAAGACGACCCTGCGGGTACCGGCCCCGCCCCCGTCGACGATGCCGCGCCGGCTCCTGGCCCCGTTCTCGACATGTCCCTGCTTCACGGCCACCACCTTGCCAGTTGACCCAAGTTTTACCCAGAGGCGGTCTTGAGGTTTGAACTATGACTTCATAGGTTTCCGATCAACGTTCGTGAACGTCAGAAAGGTTCCGCATGAAGGGAGTTGCCGTCCGCCTGGAGGGCCTGCGCAGGACGTTCGGGGAGACGGCCGCCGTGGCCGGGGTCGACCTGGAGATCCGGGACGGGGAGTTCTTCTCGATGCTCGGCCCCTCCGGCTCGGGCAAGACCACGGTCCTGCGTCTGATCGCCGGCTTCGAGGCGCCCGACGCGGGCCGCGTGGAACTGGCCGGGCAGGAGGTCACCGGCCTCGCCCCCTTCGAACGGGACGTCCACACCGTCTTCCAGGACTACGCCCTCTTCCCGCACATGACCGTCGAGCAGAACGTCGGCTACGCCCTGAAGATCCGCAAGGTGCCCCGGGCCGAACGGCTCGTCCGCGCCCGCAAGGCCCTCGCCGAGGTGCGCCTCGACGGCTACGGCGGACGGCGCCCGGCCGAACTCTCCGGCGGCCAGCGCCAGCGCGTCGCCCTCGCCCGCGCCCTGGTCGGCCGCCCCCGCGTGCTGCTCCTCGACGAACCGCTCGGCGCCCTCGACCTGAAGCTGCGCGAGCAGATGCAGATCGAGCTCAAGGCGCTCCAGCGCGAGGTCGGCATCACCTTCGTGTTCGTCACCCACGACCAGGAGGAGGCCCTGACGATGAGCGACCGCATCGCCGTCTTCCACCAGGGCCGCATCGAACAGGTCGGCACCCCCGCCGAGATCTACGAACGCCCGGCGACCCCGTTCGTCGCCTCCTTCGTCGGCACCTCCAACCTGCTCCGGGGCGAGTCGGCCCGGCGGATCCTCGGCGTCCCCGGAACGCACAGCATCCGGCCGGAGAAGATCCGCGTCCTGAAGGAGTCCGCCGTGGCCGACGAGCCCGGGCAGGCGACCGTCACGGGCACCGTCGCCGAGGTCGTCTACCTGGGCGACTCCACCCGCTTCCACGTCGACCTCGACACCGGCGGCCGCCTCACCGCACTCCAGCAGAACCTGGAGACCTCCGCCGAGGACGTCGCCGCCTACCGCGGCAGCCGTGTACGGCTGACGTGGCAGCGCAGCCACGCCGTCCCGGTCCCCGACGCCCGTTGAGCACCACCGTCCCCCCTCACCCATGGAGTACGACGTGCGCCTGACCCGAACCCTCCAGACGGCGGCCGCCCTCACGCTGCTGCTCGCCGCCACCGCGTGCGGCTCCTCCGACTCCGGGAGCGGCAGCGACGCGACCGGCCTCAACCCGCCCGACCTCAAGGCGCGCTCCTCACTCGGCAAGACCGAGGGCCGGGTCAACGTGATCGCCTGGGCCGGCTACGTCGAGGACGGCTCCAACGACCCGAAGGCCGACTGGGTCAGCGACTTCGAGAAGCAGACCGGCTGCCAGGTCCACTCCAAGGTCGCGGCCAGCTCCGACGAAATGGTCAAGCTGATGAAGACGGGGGAGTACGACACCGTCTCCGCCTCCGGCGACGCCTCCCTGCGCCTGATCGCCTCCGGCGACGCCGCTCCGGTCAACACCGACCTGGTGCCGAACTACCGGGACGTCTTCGACGACCTGAAGATGCAGGCCTGGAACTCCGTCAAGGGCAAGGCCTACGGCATCCCGCACGGCCGCGGCGCCAACCTGCTGATGTACAACACCGAGAAGGTGCGGCCCGCGCCCACCTCCTGGGCGGCCGTCTTCGACGACGCGGCGACGTACAAGGGCCACGTCACCGCCTACGACTCGCCCATCTACATCGCCGACGCCGCCCTGTACCTCAAGGCCACCAGGCCCGAGTTGAAGATCAAGGACCCGTACGCGCTCGACCAGAAGCAGTTCGACGCCGCCGTCGCCCTGCTGAAGAAGCAGAACGCCGACATCGGCGAGTACTGGGGCGACTACCTCAAGGAGATCTCCGCCTTCAAGAGCGGGGACTCCCTGGTCGGCACCACCTGGCAGGTCATCGTGAACCTCGCCGCCTCCGAGGGCGCCAAGGTCAAGGCGTTCGTACCGAAGGAGGGCGCGACCGGCTGGTCCGACACCTGGATGATCTCCGCGAAGGCCCAGCACCCCAACTGCGCCTACAAGTGGCTGGACTGGATCGTCTCCCCGAAGGTCAACGCCCAGGTGGCCGAGTACTTCGGCGAGGCCCCCGCCAACGCCAAGGCCTGCGAGCAGACCAGCGAGAAGGGCTTCTGCGCCACCTACCACGCGGCCGACACCGCCTACTGGAAGCGGGTCGCCTTCTGGAACACGCCGATCCCGCAGTGCCTGGACGGCCGTACGGACGTCACCTGCGTGCCGTACGCCAAGTGGGTGCAGGCCTGGACCGAGATCAAGGGCTGAACCATGACCGTCACCGCCCAGGCCGCCGGACGAAGAGACTCCGGGGCCACCGTCCGGCGGCTGGCCGGGATGCTGCACCGCCGCCCCCGGCTGCGCCTGACCCTGCTGCTGACCGCCCCGCTGTTGTGGCTGGCCGTGCTCTACCTCGGCTCGCTGAGCGTGCTGTTCCTCTCCGCCTTCTGGACGACGAACTCCTTCACGTCCGAGGTCGTCAAGGTCTGGTCGCTGGACAACTTCCGTACCTTGCTGACGACTTCCGTCTTCCACCAGGTGATCCTGCGCAGTGTCGGCGTGGCCCTGGCGGTCACCGCCCTGTGCGCGGTGATCGCCTTCCCGCTCGCCTTCTGCACCGCGCGCGTCGCCCGGCCGCGGTGGCGCCCCCTGCTCGTGGTCGCCATCCTCACCCCGCTGTGGGCGAGTTACCTGGTCAAGGTGTACGCCTGGCGGCTGATCCTGTCGCAGGGCGGGCTCGCGGACTGGATGCTGAAGCCGTTCGGGCTGAGCGGGCCGGGTTTCGGCCTGCCGGCCGCCCTCCTCACCCTGACCTACCTCTGGCTGCCGTACATGATCCTGCCGATCCACACCGCGCTCGAGCAGGTGCCGGCCAACCTGCTCGACGCGTCCGCCGACCTCGGGGCACGCCCCTGGCACACCTTCCGGTCGGTGGTGCTGCCGATGGTGCTGCCGGCGGTCGCCGCCGGGTCGGTCTTCACCTTCTCGCTCAGCCTCGGCGACTACATCACCGTGCAGATCGTCGGCGGCAAGACCCAGCTGATCGGCAACCTCGTCTACTCCAACATCGAACTCAACCTGCCCATGGCCGCCGCGCTCGGCACGGTGCCCGTCGTCGTCATCGTGCTCTATCTGCTGGCGATGCGCCGCACGGGCGCCCTCAGCAGCCTCTGACCGTCCTCGGCAGCCTTCCCAGGGGGGTGTACCACGTCATGCAGCTCTCCCGTGGCGCGCGCGTCGCGCTGCGCGTCGCCGCCGCCTTCGGCTTCGCGGTGATCTACGTCCCGCTCCTGCTGGTCCTCGTCAACTCCCTCAACCCGGACCGCAGCGCCAGTTGGCCACCGCCCGGCCTGACCCTGCACTGGTGGTCGGTGGCCTGGGACAACTCGGGGGCGCGCGGCGCCGTCTGGGTCTCGGTGAAGGCGGGCCTGGGCGCCACCGCGATCGCCCTGGTCCTCGGCACGCTCATCGCCTTCTCGGTGGCCCGGCACCGCTTCTTCGGCCGCGACACCCTCTCCTTCGTGGTCGTCCTGCCGATCGCGCTGCCCGGCATCGTCACCGGCATCGCCCTGAACTCCGCCTTCTCCACGGTGCTCCGGCCGCTCGGGGTCGGCCTCGGCCTGTTCACCGTGGTCGTCGGGCACGCCACCTTCTGCATCGTCGTCGTCTTCAACAACGTCGTCGCCCGGCTGCGCCGCACCTCCGGTTCCTACGAGGAGGCGGCGATGGACCTCGGCGCGAACACCTTCCGCGCCTTCGTCGACGTCACCTTCCCGCTGGTCCGCTCGGCGCTGTTCGCCGGCGGCCTGCTCGCCTTCGCCCTGTCCTTCGACGAGGTCGTGGTCACCACGTTCACCGCGGGACCCGGCGTGGAGACCCTGCCCATCTGGATCTTCAACAACATGACCAGGCCCCAGCAGGCCCCCGTGGTGAACGTCGTGGCGGCCGTACTGGTCCTGCTCTCCGTCATCCCGATCTACCTCGCCCAGCGCCTGTCGTCGGACACGGCGACCGCGAGCCGGGTTTAGGGCCTGTCGTCAAACTCCCGTCGTCCGCCCGGAGGGCGGGCCTCGCGGCGTCAGGTGCGTGCTCTGGGGGTCCCCCCTGCTCGAAGAGCTTGGGGGAGTGCCGGGCCCTGGCCCTCGTACTGGATGTACTTGGGTCAGGGCCCGGTGCGGCGAGTGGGGGTCCCCCCTGCTCGAAGAGCTTGGGGGAGCGTGCATGGCGTCGCGGGGCAGACGGGAGTTTGACGACAGGACCTAGGGCCCCTCGGCGGCGCCGCCCCGGCCGGGCACGAGCCGGTTCTTCGCAAGTTACTTGCACCGGCTTGCGCTACTCTTGCGTGCATGACGCGACGACTTGCGGAAGTGGCGAAGAAGGTCGGGGTCAGCGAGGCCACGGTCAGCCGGGTGCTCAACGGGAAGCCCGGAGTGTCCGACGCCACCCGGCAGACGGTGCTCTCCGCGCTGGACGTGCTCGGCTACGAGCGGCCCACGCAACTGCGCGGCGAGCGGGCCCGGCTGGTGGGCCTGGTCCTGCCGGAGCTGCAGAACCCGATCTTCCCGGCGTTCGCGGAGGCCATCGGCGGCGCGCTGGCCCAGCTCGGGCTCACCCCGGTGCTGTGCACCCAGACCAAGGGCGGGGTCTCCGAGGCGGACTACGTGGAGCTGCTGCTGCAACAGCAGGTCTCCGGCGTCGTGTTCGCCGGCGGTCTGTACGCCCAGGCGGACGCGCCGCACGACCACTACCGGCGGCTGGCCGACCGCAACATCCCCGTGGTGCTGGTCAACGCGGCCATCGAGGACCTCGGGTTCCCCGCGGTGTCCTGCGACGACGCGGTCGCCGTGGAGCAGGCCTGGCGGCATCTGGCCTCCCTCGGGCACGAGCGGATCGGCCTGGTGCTCGGACCAGGCGACCACATGCCGTCCGCGCGGAAGCTGGCGGCGGCCCGCGCCCTGGCGGGCGAGCTGCCCGACGAGTTCGTGGGCCGGGCGATCTTCTCCATCGAGGGCGGCCACGCGGCCGGGGCCAAGCTGATCGACCGCGGGGTCACCGGCTTCATCTGCGCCAGCGACCCGCTCGCGCTGGGCGTCGTACGGGCCGCCCGGCGCAAGGGGCTCGACGTGCCTGCCCAGATCTCCGTCGTGGGCTACGACGACTCCGCGCTGATGAACTGCACGGAACCGCCGCTCACCACGGTGCGTCAGCCCATCGAGTCGATGGGCAAGGCGGCGGTCGAGCTGCTCCACGCGCAGATCGGCGGCACCTCCGTACCGGCCGACGAGCTGCTGTTCGAGCCGGAACTGGTGGTCCGCGGCTCCACCGCGCAGGCGCCACGTGGCTGAGATCAAGCAGATCCTCTCTCCTGTCGAATAATTACAGATTCTGCGCGACATCTTGCGAAGCCCTGTCGCCGGTGCTTGAGTGTGCGGCGCCCACAGCTCCTGTCCAGAGGGGTCCACCGATGTCAAGCACCGGCTTCCGCCGCACCTTTGTGGCGATCGGCGTCTGTTCCTCCCTTGCCCTCGTCGCCTCGGCCTGCGGGTCGTCGGACGACGAGTCGTCCGGCGGCAAGACCCGCATCACCGTCAACTGCGAGCCGCCCAAGAGCGCCAAGGTCGACCGGAAGTTCTTCGAGGAGGACATCGCCTCCTTCGAGAAGCAGAACCCGGACATCGACGTCGTCGCGCACGACGCCTTCCCCTGTCAGGACCCGAAGACGTTCGACGCCAAGCTCGCCGGCGGCCAGATGGAGGACGTCTTCTACACGTACTTCACCGACGCCAAGCACGTCGTGGACATCAACCAGGCCGCGGACCTCACCCCGTACGTCAAGGAGCTGAAGAGCTACGACACCATCCAGCAGCAGCTGCGCGACATCTACACCGTCGACGGGAAGGTCTACGGCATCCCGCGCACCGGCTACTCGATGGGCCTGATCTACAACCGCAAGCTCTTCGAGAAGGCGGGCCTCGACCCCGACAAGCCGCCGGCCACCTGGGAGGAGGTCCGCGCCGACGCCAAGAAGATCGCCGCACTCGGCAACGGAACCGTTGGCTACGCCGACTACAGCGCCCAGAACCAGGGCGGCTGGCACTTCACCGCCGAGCTCTACTCGCAGGGCGGCGACGTCGTCGACGCCGACGGCAAGAAGGCCACCGTCGACACCCCCGAGGGCCACGCCGTGCTCCAGAACCTGCACGACATGCGCTGGACCGACGACTCGATGGGCAGCAAGCAGCTCCTCGTCATCAACGACGTGCAGCAGATGATGGGTTCGGGCAAGCTCGGCATGTACCTCTCCGCCCCCGACAACATCCCGATCCTGGTCAAGGAGAAGGGCGGCAACTACAAGGACCTGGCCCTCGCCCCGATGCCCGGCGGCCACGGCACGCTCATCGGCGGCGACGGCTACATGTTCAACAAGAAGGACACGCCCGACCAGATCCGCGCCGGCCTCAAGTGGCTCGACCACATGTTCCTCACTCCCGGCGCCGGTTTCCTCGGTGACTACGCCCGCGCCAAGAAGAACGACGGCCCGGTCGGCCTGCCCGAGCCACGCCTGTTCACCGGCGCCGCCGACGCCAAGGACCAGGAGGTCAAGAAGGCCAACGCGAACGTCCCGGTGGAGAACTACCAGGCCTTCCTCGACGGCAACAAGAACCTCCAGCTGAAGATAGAGCCGCCGAACGCCCAGCAGATCTACTCCGTCCTCGACGGCGTCGTCTCCGCCGTCCTCACCAAGAAGGACGCCAACATCGACCAGCTCCTGAAGGACGCCTCCGGCAAGATCGACAGCATCCTGGCCCGGAGCTGACGGAGATGACGAAGACGGCAGCGCGGCGACCCGCCCCGGCGGTCGCCGTACGCCCCCTCCCGGGGCCACCCCCGGCGGGGGACCGGAGGCGGCGGCGACTGCGCGACCAGCTCCACGCCTACGGATTCCTCCTCGGCGGCCTCGTCTGCTTCGCCCTGTTCTCCTGGTACCCGGCGATCCGCGCGGTCGTGATCGCCTTCCAGAAGTACACGCCGGGCTCCGCACCCGAGTGGGTCGGCACCGCCAACTTCACCCGCGTCCTGCACGACCCGGAGTTCACGGCGGCCTGGCGCAACACGCTCACCTTCACGCTGCTGGCCCTGCTCATCGGCTTCGCCGTCCCGTTCGTCCTCGCCCTGGTCCTCAACGAACTCCGCCACGCCAAGGCCTTCTTCCGGGTCGCGGTCTATCTGCCGGTGATGATCCCGCCGGTGGTGAGCGCCCTGCTGTGGAAGTGGTTCTACGACCCCGGCGCCGGCCTCGCCAACGAGGCGCTGCGCTTCCTGCACCTGCCCACCTCGAACTGGACCAACGGCGCCGACACCGCCCTGGTCTCCCTGGTGATCGTGGCGACCTGGGCCAACATGGGCGGCACCGTCCTGATCTACCTCGCCGCGCTCCAGTCCATCCCCGGCGAGCTGTACGAGGCCGCCGAACTGGACGGCGCGAACCTCCTCCAACGCGTGCGGCACGTGACGATCCCGCAGACCAGGTTCGTCATCCTCATGCTGATGCTCCTCCAGATCATCGCCACCATGCAGGTGTTCACCGAGCCGTTCGTCATCACCGGCGGCGGCCCGGAGAACGCCACGGTCACCGTCCTCTACCTGATCTACAAGTACGCCTTCCTCTACAACGACTTCGGCGGGGCCTGCGCGCTCAGCGTGATGCTCCTGGTGCTGCTCGGCGCGTTCTCCGCCGTCTACCTGCGGCTCACCCGCTCCGAGGGGGACGCATGAGCACCCGGACCCTCGTCTCTCCCGCCGTCCTGGCCCGCCCCCGCGGCAAGGCCGTCTACTGGACCGTGTTCACCGGCGTCGTCCTGCTCTTCGCGCTCGCCTTCCTCTTCCCGGTCTACTGGATGGCGACCGGCGCGATGAAGTCCCCGGACGAGATCGCGCGGACCCCGCCCACCCTGCTGCCCGAGCGCTGGCACCTCGACGGCTTCACCGACGCCTGGGACCTGATGCAGCTCCCGGAGCACCTGTGGAACACGGTGGTGCAGGCCGCCGGAGCCTGGGCGTTCCAGCTGGTGTTCTGCACCGCCGCCGCCTACGCCCTGTCCAAGTTGAGACCCGCCTTCGGCAAGGTGGTCCTCGGCGGCATCCTCGCCACTCTCATGGTCCCGGCCCAGGCCCTGGTCGTACCGAAGTACCTGACGGTCGCCGACCTGCCGCTGATCCACACCAGCCTGCTCAACGACCCCCTCGCGATCTGGCTCCCGGCCGTCGCCAACGCCTTCAACCTCTACCTCCTCAAGCGGTTCTTCGACCAGCTCCCACGGGACGTGCTGGAGGCCGCCGAGATCGACGGCGCCGGACGCCTGCGCATCCTGTGGTCGGTGGTGCTGCCCATGTCCCGGCCGGTCCTCGGCGTGGTCTCGATCTTCGCCCTTGTCGCCGTGTGGCAGGACTTCCTGTGGCCGCTGATGGTCTTCTCCGACACCGACAAGCAGCCGATCAGCGTGGCCCTCGTCCAGCTGTCGCAGAACATCCAACTGACCGTGCTGGTCGCCGCGATGGTGATCGCCAGCATCCCGATGGTCGCCCTGTTCCTCGTCTTCCAGCGGCACATCATCGCCGGGATCAGCGCCGGCAGCACCAAGGGCTGACACGGCCCCCCTCGACAGAAAGGCACGCACAGTGGGACAGCCCACCCATGCCCGCAAGCAGACCGACTGGTGGCGCTCCGCCGTCATCTACCAGGTCTACGTGCGCAGTTTCGCGGACGGCGACGGGGACGGCACCGGAGACCTCGCCGGAGTCCGCGCGAAGCTCCCGTACCTCGCCGAACTCGGCGTGGACGCCCTCTGGTTCACCCCCTGGTACCTGTCCCCGATGAAGGACGGCGGCTACGACGTCGCCGACTACCGGGCCATCGACCCCGCCTTCGGAACCCTCGCCGAGGCGGAGAAACTCATCTCGGAGGCCCGGGAACTGGGCATCCGCACCATCGTCGACGTCGTACCGAACCACGTCTCCGACCAGCACCCGTGGTTCCGCGCCGCGCTCGCCGCACCGCCGGGCAGCCCGGAGCGCGAGCTGTTCCACTTCCGCGCAGGACGCGGCGAGGACGGCGAACTGCCGCCCAACGACTGGCCCTCCCAGTTCGTCGGCTCCACCGAACCGGTCTGGACCCGGCTGCCCGACGGCGACTGGTACCTGCACCTGTTCACACCCGAGCAGCCCGACCTCAACTGGGCCCACCCGGTGGTGCGCCAGGAACACGAGGACATCCTGCGCTTCTGGTTCGAGCGGGGCGTCGCGGGCGTCCGCATCGACTCGGCCGCCCTGCTCGCCAAGGACCCCGCGCTGCCGGACCTCGTCGAGGGCCAGGGCCCCCACCCGTTCGTCGACCGCGACGAACTCCACGACATCTACCGCTCCTGGAGGTCCGTGGCCGACGCCTACGACGGCGTCTTCGTCGGCGAGGTGTGGCTGCCCGACCCGGAGCGCTTCGCCCGCTACCTGCGCCCCGACGAACTCCACACGGCCTTCAACTTCTCCTTCCTGTCCTGTCCCTGGGACGCCGGACGGCTGCGGGACTCGATCGACACGACCCTCGCCGAGCACGCCCCCGTGGGGGCACCCGCCACCTGGGTGCTGTGCAACCACGACGTCACCCGCACGGTCACCCGCTACGGCCGCGACGACACCGGATTCGACTTCGCCACCAAGGCCTTCGGCACCCCCACCGACCTGGCCCTCGGCACCCGGCGGGCCCGCGCGGCCGCCCTGCTCTCCCTCGCCCTGCCCGGCGCGGTCTACGTGTACCAGGGCGAGGAACTCGGCCTGCCCGAGGCCGACATCCCCCTCGACCGCGTCGAGGACCCGATGCACTTCCGTTCCGGCGGCACCGACCCCGGCCGCGACGGCTGCCGGGTCCCGCTGCCGTGGGCGGCCGACGCGCCGCACGCCGGATTCGGCTCCCGCGAGGAACCGTGGCTGCCGCAGCCGGCCGGCTGGCCCGCGTACGCCGTAGATCGGCAGCAGCGCGACCCCTCCTCCATGCTCACCCTCTACCGCGAGGCGATCCGCCTCCGCCCGGCCTTCGGCGACGCCCCCCTGACCTGGCTGCCCGCTCCCGAAGGCGTCCTCGCCTTCACCCGCGCCGCGGGCACGACCTGTGTCGTCAACCTCTCCGTCACCCCCGCCGAGCTCCCCGCCCACACAGAACTCCTGCTGAGCAGCGGCCCGTTGGACGAGTCCGGCCGTCTCCCGCAGGACACGGCGGCCTGGCTGCGCGCCTGAACGAGCCGCACGGCCAGGCCGCCGCGACGCACCGCGCTATCCCGTACCCCCACCACGAAGGGATCAGCACATGCACGCGCACACCAGAGCCGGATCAGCCCGGCGCCTGCCGGCCATCGGGGCGAGCGTCGCCCTCGCCGCCGGCATGCTCGTCACCCTCGGCACGCCCGCCGCCCACGCCGCGGCGGGCGCCACCCTCCCCTTCACCTCGGTCGAGGCGGAGGCGGCGACCAGCAACGGCACCAGGATCGGGCCGGACTACACCCAGGGCACCCTCGCCTCCGAGGCCTCCGGACGCCAGGCCGTCCGGCTGGCCGCCGGGCAGCGCGTGGAGTTCACCGTGCCGAGTGCCGCGAACGCCGTGAACGTCTCCTACAGCGTCCCCGACGGCCAGTCCGGCACGCTCAACGTGTACGTCAACGGCACCAAGCTGCCCAGGACGCTCGCGGTCACCTCGAAGTACTCCTACGTCGACACCGGCTGGATCGCCGGCGCCAAGACGCACCACTTCTTCGACAACACGCGGCTGTTGCTGGGCCAGAACGTCCAGCCCGGCGACAAGGTCGCCGTCGAGGCCGCCGACGTCCAGGTCACGGTGGACGTCGCCGACTTCGAGCAGGTCGCCGCGGCCGCCTCCCAGCCCGCCGGGTCGGTCTCCGTCACCTCCAAGGGCGCCGACCCCAGCGGCCAGGGCGACTCCACCCAGGCCTTCCGGGACGCCATCGCCGCCGCACAGGGCGGCGTGGTGTGGATCCCGCCGGGCGACTACCGGATCACCTCCTCCCTCAGCGGTGTCCAGAACGTCACCCTCCAGGGCGCGGGCAGCTGGTACTCGGTCGTGCACACCTCCCGTTTCATCGACCAGTCCAGCTCCTCGGGGAACGTGCACATCAAGGACTTCGCGGTCATCGGCGAGGTCACCGAGCGCGTCGACTCCAACCCCGACAACTTCGTCAACGGCGCGCTCGGACCAGGCTCCTCCGTATCCGGCATGTGGCTCCAGCACCTGAAGGTCGGCCTGTGGCTGACCGGCAACAACGACAACCTCGTCGTCGAGAACAGCCGCATCCTCGACACCACCGCCGACGGCCTCAACCTCAACGGCACCGCCAAGGGCGTGAAGGTCCGCAACAACTTCCTGCGCAACCAGGGCGACGACTCACTCGCCATGTGGTCGCTGTACGGGCCGGACACCAACAGCAGCTTCGAGAACAACACCATCTCGCAGCCGAACCTCGCCAACGGCATCGCGATCTACGGCGGCACGGACATCACGGTCAGGAACAACCTGATCTCCGACACCAACGCCCTCGGCAGCGGCATCGCGATCTCCAACCAGAAGTTCCTCGACCCCTTCTCGCCACTGGCCGGCACCATCACGGTCGACGGCAACACCCTGGTGCGCGCCGGCGCGATGAACCCCAATTGGAACCATCCGATGGGCGCGCTGCGCGTCGACTCCTACGACAGCGCCATCAACGCCACCGTCAGCATCACCAACACCACGATCACCGACAGCCCGTACAGCGCCTTCGAGTTCGTCTCGGGCGGAGGCAACGGGTACCCGGTCAAGGGCGTCACCGTGGACGGCGCGACCGTGAAGAACACCGGCACGGTCGTCGTCCAGGCCGAGGCGCAGGGCGCGGCGACCTTCCGCGGCGTCACCGCCACCGGCGTGGGCGCGGCGGGCCTCTACAACTGCCCCTACCCGGCGAACTCGGGCAGCTTCGCGCTGGCCGACGGTGGCGGCAACTCCGGCTGGAACACGACCTGGTCGGACTGCTCGACCTGGCCGCAGCCCGGCCAGGGCAACCCCGACCCCGACCCGGGCCGCAACCTCGCCCAGGGCCGCCCGGCCACCGCCACCGGTTCCCAGGACGTCTACACCCCGGGCAACGCGGTTGACGGGAACGCCAACACCTACTGGGAGTCGACCAACAACGCCTTCCCGCAGTCCCTGACGGTCGACCTCGGCTCGAACCAGGCCGTCCGCCGACTGGTGCTGAAGCTGCCGCCGGCGCAGGCCTGGGAGGCCCGCACCCAGACCATCACCGTGCAGGGCAGCACCGACGGCTCGACCTACTCCACCGTCGTCGGCTCCCAGGGCTACCGCTTCGACCCGGCCACCGGCAACACGGCCACGGTGTCCCTGCCGACCGGCACCAACCTCCGCTGGCTCCGCCTGACGGTCACCGCCAACACGGGGTGGCCGGCGGGCCAGTTCAGTGAGGTGGAGGCCTATCTGACCTCATGACCGCCTGACCGCCCGCGCCCGGCGCGCTGCTGCAGCGCGTCAGGCGTGGGCGGCGTAGGACACGAAGTCGTTCCACACGTTGGGGGAGAGGGCGAGTTGAGGGCCATTCCTGTCCTTGGAGTCCCGGACGTGGACCGCCTCGGCGGCTGCCGGCTCCTGCCGGGAGACGGCCACCTCGACGCAGTCGCCGTCTCCTCCGCTGCTGTAACTGCTCTTGAACCAAGCCAGGTCGCTCGTGCTCATTGGGCTCCTCGCATCCGTTGCAACAGGCTCACGGAGTCTTCGAGGGTGAGAGCCTGTGAGCGCATCCTGGCATACCGCATCTGCAGGACGCTGACCTCCTTGGCGTCGGACACAAACAGTCCGCCACGTTGGCCTTCGTTGTACGCGAACCACCGATTCTCGGGGGTCTCAAGCAACTGCATTGGCCCATCAAGCCCAGCATGGCTCTCACGCACTTGAGGCATCACCTGCACTTCGACGTTCCGCAGTTCCGCCAGTCCCAGCACGTGGTCGATCAGCTCTCGTGTCACGTCCACGCCGCCGGTGCACCGTAGGAACAGATGCTGCTCCAGGATGAAGCTGAACGCCGTGTTCGTCCCCTCCCACAGAAGCCTCTGCCGCTCTGCTCGCGCCACCCACTGGGCCTCGATCTGCTCATCGCCCAGCGGCGGCAGTTGGTTCACGAACAGCGTGCGCGCATACGCCTCCGTCTGCAACAGGCCAGGAACCAGGCGGCACTCGTACGTGTTGAGGCTGATCGCCGTACTTTCCAGCTTGGCCCACTGCCGAAACCACGCCGCCAGCCCCGGCTGCCGTGCCAAATGGCCCGCGGCCTTCCGTAGCGCGCCCGTGTTGCCCAGGGCCTCCTCGGCCCGCTCCACGAAGGCCGGGTCCGGCATCCTGCGGCCCAACTCCACGGAAGCCACCGTGTGTCTGGAGAAGCTGACCCGCTCACCCAACTCCGCCCGGCTCAGACCGGCGTGTTCGCGCAACGCCTGGACGACCGCGCCGAACGTCCGAAGACTGTCCGAGCACTCGGGCTCGCCGCCGGTCCCCGCCCCCACCGTGCTGTCCGCCACCATCGGCAACCTCCCGCGCACTTGCCCCGCCGCACACATCGAGCACGACCATGGTTACGGACCGTCATGTGTACCGTCCAGTCCGTGGGTGTGTACGCTGCCGCAGCGTACGCAGTGTCTGCCTGGCCAAAGGGTGTTTCGGGCCGCCAGATTGGGCCCATGACCGCACCCTCCGCGCCTCAATCGTCGGTTACCGTACGTATGTTCAGTCAGCGTTTCAGCTCCACCCCACTCGGCGCCCGCCTCGCCCGGCACCTCGCCCTCACCCAACTGCACACCTGGGGCATCCCGCACGGCACCTCGCTCTCGGACACCGCCGCCACGATCGTCGGCGAGCTGGCCGCCAACGCCGTGACCCACGGCCGCGTACCCGGCCGGGACTTCGAACTGCGTCTGGCGCACACTCCGGACGTCTTGCTGCGCATCGAGGTGTCCGACACCCGAGGTGAACGCCGGCCGCCGGGGCCCGCCGACCTCGCACCGTCACCGCCCCTCCTCGACGAGGCGGGTCGGGGCCTGTTGCTCGTCGACGCGCTCGCCGACCGGTGGGAGGTGCTAGACCGTGTGTCCCCGGGCGTGGCCCTGCCCGGGAAGACGGTCCGGGCCGAGCTGGACCTGCCGTCCGCGTGACAGCGGCTTGCGCCGTTGCAACACCGTCGCAGCAGCAGTTGCGTCGCGGGTTCCGAGAGGTCTGCTGTCAGAGGGGTATGTCAGAGTCTGCGCATGCTCGAGATCGTGGTGAAGACGGAGAACTGGGAGCGGCACGTCCGTGTGTCCGCCGAGGAGCTGGCAGGGCTGGTCCGGCGGATCGGTGGTGACGGTGACCGGTTCCTGGTGGTCCAGCGGATACCCGACCTGCCTGACGTCTTCGCCCAGGTGTGGTACAAGGCCGGTGGCGACTACACGCTGGAGTACCGCGACGGCGCCGCTGACCGGCAGTTCCAGGCGATGGCCGACGGGCCCGAGGTCCTGATCGAGGCGATGACCGGCTGGGCACGCCAGGAGGCTGGATGGGACGGTAGCCTGGCTTGGTCGCTGCTGGACATGGGCCCCGCCCGCGAGGTGCCGCCGCTCGACCTCCGCGAAGACGAGCGCGAGGAGTTGGAGAAGCGCGTCCGTGAGGTGCTAGTTGGCGGCTACGCCTTCCGCGCCGAACTGGCCGAGCTCGCTGAGGAGTATCTGGTCACCCATGAGCGCCGGCCCGTCTCGCGCGAGCAGGCACAGTCGCTGGCCGACCGGTTGTGGCTGGAGCGGGTCGCGGAGCAGGCCGAGTGGCAGGGCGAGACGGACCCTGAGCGGCTGACCCGCGCGTTCACCGCCCTGCAGGATGCCGGTATCACGGCCCGCGAGAACTTCACCTGTTGCCGTAGCTGTGGCCAGTCCGAGATCGGTGGCGAAGGCGGGCCCGACGCCCGCGGCTTCGTCTACTTCCACACCCAGTGCACGGACTCTGCCGCGGCCGGCCACGGACTGATGCTCCTCTACGGCGGCTTCGACGGCTCGTCCGAGACCACCGCAGCCATTGGCCACGAGGTCGTGGCCGCACTCGAAACAGTCGGTCTCCACGCCGAGTGGAGCCGTGACCCCGGCCGGGCCATCACCGTCACCCCCTTGGACTGGCGCCGCCGCCTGGTCGGCTAGGGACCTACGTGTCGTTGGTGTTCCCGCCGGTGAGGACCAGGGCGAGCGGACGGCCGAGTCCGTCGACCGCCAGGGCGCCATCGGCGTGGTGAACCCCCTGCTCACCGAAAGAGGCTGTACTGTCAGCCCTGGCGTGTGGTGGCGCGACTGACCGCCTGCCAGTGGGCTGGGTGAGCGGTCGACAACGGGCAGCGGAACGCCTTCGGCCCTTATGGTCCTGGAGACCCGCTCTGAGACTGGCGCCGCTGTCCACCGGTGGTATCCGTGGCGGTGTCATGGGCGTCGGGCAACGCCTGAAATCAGCCTGGCCCGAGAGGCCTTCGCCTAGATGATCAATTCCAAGGGATGCCTGCGGAGGGTGTGGGGTGGGCGGCGGCCGAAGCCGCCGCGAGACGGTCAGACGGCGGGCTGCCGGCCCTGGTTGTCGAGGTGGCAGCGGACGGTCAGGCGTCAGGGTCGACCTCGGGGTGCGTGAACCGCATGGGCTTGCCCAGCGACCGGGCGTAGGCGATTTCGGCTCGAGTGCTGTCTCCGATGTAGTCGCCGACTACGAGCACCTCATCAGCGAGCCGGATCTTCGCCCGGTGCAGATCGTCGAGTCGAACCTTCAGCGCCTCGGCCTCGACAGGATCGGACCAAAGTTCGTGCGGCGACTTCATGTCACAGCCCGGTTTGACGACAATCTTTCCGGCTTTGGTCTCCCGCAGATCGGCCTCGTTCATCTCGGTCATGAAGCGGGTGGAGCCGCAGATCACGACGATATGCGGGAGGCTCAACAGCTTCTTCGCGTCGGCGAGCTTCTCCTCCGGCACCACCCGCTGGAACAACTGCCACAACTCATCCGGCACCCGCCGCTCAACGAACCCCACCCCGGTAGGCTACTGACATCAAGGAGTGGACCGCAGTCAGCGGCCCATTCGGCGCTGCTTGTCGAACCGACGCAGCACCCGTACCAGACGCCACATCCCGGCCGCCGCTCCGAGCAGTGCACCCCCTACCAACACGCCCTTCTTCTCTGAACCAGAGATGTCAAAGGCCAGTGCGAGAGTCAGAGCGACGGCGAAGACCGCCGCAGCCAACGCGACGGCAGTCACCAGGGCGAAAACGATCTCCACCGTCATTGCGTCCTTTTCCCACCGCGACTCACGCCCCATGTCCATGCCGCAAGTCTCACATCACGGTCAAGCCATGGCGCCTGGGCCGGCCAGCCTGACTCTCACGTGCGGAGACGCACTTACCAATTGAGAGGGCTTCGATCCGCGCCGCCCGACCCGACGGCGCCCCGATCTACATCATCCTGGACAACCTCTCCGCCCACACCGGCGCCGACATCCGCCGCTGGGCGAAGAAGAACAAGGTCGAGCTGTGCTTCACCCCGACCTACGCATCCTGGGCCAACCCGATCGAGGCCCACTTCGGCCTGCTGCGGCAGTTCACCCTGGCCAACTCCCACCACCGCAGCCACCCCACGCAAACCCAGGCACTGCACCGCTACGTGCGCTGGCGCAACGCCAACGCCCGCCACCCCGACGTACTTGCGGCCCAACGCAAGGAACGCGTCCGCATCCGCAGCGAGAAGGGCATCCGCCGGGGCGGACGCCCCCTCAACGCCGCAGCCTGACCGACCGCGAACCGCAGCCCCGGAGTGCCGAAAGGGACAAGTTCACGAGAAGGACAGCGACAGAAGGACGACTCAGGAGGCGGACGGCTCGATCTCCCCCGCAAAGACGATGACCTGGTCGATGAGGCTCCGCCGCAGATGGACGACGTCCGTTCCCGTCAGGCGGGGGCCTCCATCCGGCGTGGTGAAGACCCACTGGTACCGGGCCCACTCGTCAGGCATGTCCACCGCTGAGCAGCGCACCATCGTGCCGGTCCCCGCCGGGTGGCGCCGGATGTCCAGCACGAACCGCTCGACCGCCGCGATTCCTTCGCTGCGACCCAACGGCCCCCAGAAGACCACGTCTGAGGTCAGGGCCTGGGAGAGCAGGGCAGTCACATAGCTGTCGTCCGAGGCGTTGAACGCGGAGATGAACGTGTCGATCGCGGAGCGTGCCGTCTCTTCCTGCATGCCCCAGTAATACCAGCCATTGCGCGTGCGCTCGTCCCGCGAGCCGCCTTCCGATCACGGTGGACCATCCCGGTCACAGCACTAGCCGACAAGTAGACCAGCGTGGTCACCTGATACTCGCGCGGACGAGCAGCCGCGCCCGCCACCAGCCAACCTCACCCAACCCAGCCCAGGATCTCCACCGCCGGTCCCTCGGCCAGGAGCTTGACCAGGCCCAACTGGCGGGCGTGAGTGATGTCCGCGTCGGGCTGCCTGGCCCTGACACCGTTGCCCTCGGACTCGGACTCGGACCCGGGCCCGGGTCCGCGACGTGTCATGGCGCGGGACCACCCGCCCGCCCCGGCTCAACCCGGCGCGACGAAACCGGACTCGTACGCCGCGATGACCGCCTGGGTGCGGTCGCGGGCGCCGAGTTTTGTCAGGACCCCACTCACGTGGGACTTGACGGTCTCGGTGCCCACCACCAGGCGCGCGGCGATCTCCGCGTTCGACAGGCCGCGGGCCATGAGGCGCAGCACCTGTTCCTCCCGGTCGGTCAGCGCGGCGCGCTCCATGGCCGTCCGGGCCGCCGTGTTGCCGTGGTCCTCGCCGTACCTGGCGGCCAACTCCCGCAGCGCCGCCGGGAACAGCAGCGAGTCACCCGCGGCCACCAGCCGTACCGCGTGCACGATCTCCGCCGGGCGCGCCCGCTTGAGCAGGAAGCCGTCGGCGCCCGCGCGCAGCGCCCCGTACACGTACTCGTCGTTCTCGAAGGTCGTCACCACCACGATTTTCGGGGGGTTCGGCACGGTGCGCAGCACGGCCCGGGTGGCCTCGATGCCGTCCATGAGCGGCATGCGTACGTCCATGGCGACGACGTCGGGGCGCAGTTGCCGCACCAGGGGGATCACGGCGGCCCCGTCGGCCGCCTCGCCCACCACCTCGATGTCCGGCTGCGCCTCCAGCACCGCGCGCAGACCCGCCCGTACGAGCGGCTCGTCGTCGACGAGGAGAACGGTGATCGGCATTCGTTCAGCCTAGTGTGCCGGCAGGCACCGGATCACCGCAGCGGCAGGTCGACGCGCACCAGCCACCCGTCGCCGTCCCGGCCCGCCCTGGCCTCGCCGCCGAGCAGCGCAGCCCGCTCCCGGATCCCGCGCAGCCCGCGGCCACCACCCGCCCTGACCGCGCCGCCCGCCGCCCTGACCGCGTCGGCCGTCGAGCCCCCGCCGCCGGCCGTCGAGACCGCGCCGCCGGCTGTCGAGCCCGCCCCGGTCAGTGAGTTGCGCACCTCCAGCCGCAGCCGTGCTCGCTCCACGGCGATGCGGACGCGCACGTCGACGGGCCCCGCGTGCCGCAGGACGTTGGTGAGCGCCTCCTGGAGGATCCGGTAGCCCTCGCGGGAGACCGGTTCGGGCACGTCCTCCAGCGGCCCGGTCACCTCGGCGTCGACCCGGGCGCCCGAGGACCGCGCGGATTCCAGCAGCCGGTCCGCCTGGCCGAGAGCGGGGCGTGGGCCGGCCGGCCGTCCGGTGTCCCGGAGCATGAGCAGAACCTGTTCCAGGTCCTCCAGCGCGGCCCGGCCGGTCTCCTCGATGGCCTCCAGCGCCCGGTCGGTGAACTCCGGGTCGGCGGCCGCCCGCGCGGCACCCGCCTGGACCACGGCCAGCGTCAGCGCGTGGCCGAGGGAGTCGTGCAACTCCCGCGCGATCCGGTTGCGTTCCAGCAGCCGCTCGGTGCGCTCCTCCAGCTCCGACAGCCGCTCCCTGACCGACGGCCCGAGCAGGCGGCGGGCGGCCTGGGCCATGAGGGCGCCCGCCGCGGCGGTCACCGCGAGCAGTACCAGCACGGGCGCCGGGACGAGGAGGGCATACCACCAGCCGGACCCGGGAACCTGAAGGAACGGGTCGGCGACGGTGGGATCCCCGACGGCCGCCCCGACGAGCGACAGCGAGAACGCCATCAACTGGCCCGACACCAGCGCGACCGCGAGTCCCGCCTCCATGCGCAGCACCATCCAGGCACCCGTTCTGGCCCGGTCGCTCCACGAGGCGGACGGCGTGGCGGAGACCCCCGGATCCTCCTCGCCCCTCACCCGCGCGTGCGGCCCGGGGAACAGCATCAGCCGCGCCTGGAGCCCCTCCGCGCGGCGGATCGAGGGCACCAGGGCCACGGCCAGCACCAGAGGGACCGGAAGAACCGCGATCAGCGCCCAGTCGGCGGCCGACGGGGCGACCAGGCCCGGATAGACCATGGCGCAGACGATCGGCACGATCGCCCCCACCAGCAGGTGGAGCCAACGGGTGTAGGTGACCGCACGGGTCAGTGGCGACAGCGGGCCTGGCATGCCGCCATCCTCGCAGCACGGGCAGGGCAGAGGTCTCCCCCGCATGGGGGAGACGGTTTCCTCCGGCGGGGGAGGCCCAACCCCCGCCCGCGCGGCCACGCTGTAGCCATGAACAGCATCCAACTGCGGGACCTCACGAAGGAGTACGGCGACACCCGGGCCGTCGACCGTCTGACGTGCAGTATCGAACCGGGCCGGGTCACCGGGTTCCTGGGCCCCAACGGTGCCGGCAAGTCCACCACCATGCGGCTCGTCCTCGGCCTCGACCGCCCCACCGCCGGCTCCGCCACCGTGGGCGGCCGCCCCTACGCGTCCCTGAGTGACCCCCTGCGCACCGTCGGCGCCCTGCTGGACGCGCAGGCGGCCCACGGTTCCCGCACCGCCCGCGACCATCTGCGCTTCCTCGCCGTCAGCAACCGCCTCCCGGCCCGCCGTGTGGAGGAGGTCCTCGAGGACACCGGTCTGGCCACCGTGGCACGCCGCCGCATCCGCACCTTCTCCCTCGGCATGCGCCAGCGCCTCGGCGTCGCCGCCGCGCTCCTCGGGGACCCGCCCGTCCTCATGCTGGACGAACCCGCCAACGGTCTCGACCCGGAAGGGATCGTCTGGATGCGCGAGCTGCTGCGCCGGCTGGCCCGGGAGGGCCGCACGGTCCTGGTCTCCAGCCACCTGATGAACGAGACCGCGGCCTTCGCCGACCACCTCGTCGTGCTCGGCCGGGGCCGGCTGCTCGCCGACACCCCCATGGAGGACTTCATCGACCAGCACAGCCAGCCGCGCGTCAGGGTGCGCGTCGGCGCCCCCGCCCGGCTGCGGGCCGCGCTCCTTGCCGAGGGATACACGGTGGCGGACGGCGGCGGCGACGGCGACGGCGGCGGCCCGCTGGTGGTCGAGGGCGCCAAAGCCGAGCAGATCGGAGCAGTCGCCGCCCGCGCGGGCATCCCGGTCCTCCAGCTCATCGACGAACGGGCCTCCCTGGAGCAGGCCTATCTCGCCCTCACCACGGGCGAGGCCGAGTTCGCCGCCGCGGCCACCGAGACCGCCGCGGCCACCGGGGCCGCCGCGTCCCCGACCACCCCGCAGGAGGTGTGACCATGTCCGTCACGGCCGTTCTCCACTCCGAGTGGATCAAGATCAGGTCGGTGCGGGCGAGCTTCGGCTCGCTCGTCGCGGTCTTCGCCGCCACCCTGGCCATCACCCTGCTCGTCTACTCCACCGTCGGCCGGGCGGAGGCGGACAACGGTGAGGATCCCCTCTTCGGCGCCTTCTACGCGATCAACTTCGCGCAGATCGCCGCCGTCGCCTTCGGGGCCACCGCCGTCTCGTCCGAGTACACGGGCGGTGCCCTGCGGATCTCCCTGTCGGCCGTGCCGCGCCGTGGCCTGTTCTGCGCGGCCAAGACGGCCGTCCTGGGGGCCGCCGCCCTCGCCGTGGGGCTCGTGACCGGATTCACCACGTTCCTCGTGGGCCAGGCGTTCCTGGGGGAGTACGCCATCGGCCTCGACGCGCCGGGAGCGCTGCGGGCCTGCGTCGGCGCCGGGATCTACCTCGCCCTGATGGCACTGCTCGCCGCGGGACTGACCTTCCTGCTGCGCAGCGCCGTCGCGGTGCTCAGCCTGCTCATCCCGTTCATCCTGATCGTGTCCTTCGTGGTCGGGGACATCGCCGAGGGCGCCGCCGGCTATCTGCCGGACCGGGCCGGACAACAGGTCCTGCACCAGCAGGTGGCCGGCGGTCCCGGTCCGTGGACGGGGCTCGCGGTGACCGGGCTGTGGGCGGTGGCCGCGCTGCTGGCCGGCTGGTGGTCGCTGCGGCGACGCGACGCCTGACCCTCGGCCTCGGCGTTCCCGCCCTTCGGCCCCCGGCGTTCCCGCCTCCGGCCCCGGTGCTCCAGACCGCCGGGGCCACTCTATTTGCGTGTCGATGCAATAAGCGGCACACTACCTGTCGGCACCCGCCTGTCGCGCCGTGCGCGAGGCCCGTGTCCCCCGACGGAACCGCATGGCTGAACGGAGGCACTCGTGGACATCGACCCACCCAGTCCGAGCGGCCTCTCCGGCGATCTCTGACCGCCGCCCCGGTCGTCCGCTTTTTTCTCGTTCTTCTCGTTCCTTCTTGCTTTCCTCTTTCCCCCTCCTTCTTCCCCTCTTCTTCCCTTCTTCTCTTTTTGCCGCTTTCTCGCCGTACCCTGTCATGCCTGGCCCTGGGCGAGCGCCGCCGCCGCGGCGCGCTCGCACCGGGGCACCCATGTGCCGCAGTCCGGGCGGAGCGCGGTTGGAGGTGCCTGTGATGTCGTTCCGGACGAGTGCGCCCGCCTCGCGCTCGCGGGCCTCGTTCCCCGCCCGGTTCGCCGGCGGTCTCACCCGGATGACCTGGGTGGACCTGGTGGTCGCCGCAGCGGTTCTGGTGTTGCTGTACGTCACGCTGCACGTGGGGAAAGGGATCACGGTCTCGTTCTCCACCAGCCAGTCCGCGAAGGTGGACACCGGCATCGAACAGCTGCCCTACGATGCCGCCCGCTCACTGCTGCGCATGTTCGTCGCCCTGACCCTGTCCACGGTGTTCACCTTCGTCTACGCCTACGCCGCCGCCAAGAGCCGCCGTTTGGAACGGGTCCTGATCCCGGCGCTGGACATCCTCCAGTCCGTGCCGGTGCTGGCGTTCCTGACGGTGGCGGTGACCGGGTTCGTCGCCCTGTTCCCAGGCTCGATGCTCGGCCTGGAGTGTGCCTCGATCTTCGCGATCTTCACCTCCCAGGCGTGGAACATGACCTTCGGCTTCTACCACTCCCTCACCTCGCTGCCGCGCGAACTGGACGAGCTGTCGCGGTCGTTCGGCTTCACCCGGTGGATGCGCTTCTGGAAGGTGGAGCTGCCCGCCGGAATGATCGGCCTGGTCTGGAACGGCATGATGAGCTTCGGCGGCGGCTGGTTCTTCCTCGTCGCCTCCGAGGCGGTCACCCTCGGTCACACCGACTACGCCCTGCCCGGCGTCGGCTCCTACGCCGGGGCCGCGATCGCCGACGGCGACCTGGCCAAGGTCGGCTGCGCCATCCTCACCATGGCGATCATGGTGATCGGGGTGAACTTCCTGTTCTGGCGCCCGCTGACCGCCTGGGCGGAGAAGTTCAAGATCGAGCAGTCCGAGGCCAGCGAGGTGCAGCGGTCGGTCGTCCTGGACTTCCTGCGCCGCTCCGACTGGCCCCGGCTGGCCGGCCGCCTCCTGCGCCCGGCCGGCCGGGCGCTGAGCCGGGCCGGGCGCGTCTTCGGCACCGACGACCGGCCGCTCGTGGTGCAGCAGGGCAAGCGGCGCGCCGGGGACGTCGCCTTCGCCCTGGTGGCGGGCGGACTGATCGTCTGGGGCCTGGTCGACCTCTGCCTCTACCTGTACGACCACACGGGCCTGGGCGTGTTCGGCGAACCACTGCTGCTCGGGCTCGCCACCCTGGCCCGCGTCACCGTCCTGGTCGCCGTGGCCACGGTGGTGTGGGTGCCGATCGGCGTGAAGATCGGTTTCTCGCCGCGGCTGACGAGGATCGCCCAGCCCGTGGTGCAGGTGCTGGCGTCCTTCCCGGCGAACTTCCTCTTCCCGCTGGCCGTGTGGTTCTTCCTGCGGACCGGCCTGAGCATCGACATCGGCGGCATCTTCCTGATGGCGCTGGGCGCCCAGTGGTACATCCTGTTCAACACCATCGCCGGTGCCATGGCCATACCCACGGACCTGCGTGAGGCCATGGACGACCTCGGGGTGCGAGGCTGGCAGCGCTGGCGGCGGCTGATCATCCCCGGCATCTTCCCCTCGTACGTCACCGGCGGCATCACCGCCTCCGGCGGCGCCTGGAACGCCTCCATCGTCGCCGAGGTCGTCACCTTCGGCGGCGTCACGCTCACCGCCACGGGCCTGGGCGCCTACATCGCCCGCGCCACGGAGGAGGGCAACCATCCCCAGCTGATCGCCGGCGTCGTGGTGATGAGCGCCTACGTCGTCTGCCTCAACCGCTTCCTCTGGCGCCGGCTGTACCGGCTGGCCGAGTCCCGGTACTCCCTGTGATCCCCCTCCGTCCGCGCCCCGGGCGCCCACTCGTACTCCGCACCCCACAGCTTGGACATGCCATGGCGATGAACACCCTCCAGGTCACGCAGGACGCCCGCCCGGCCGACGGCGAGCTGCTGCTGGAAACCGTCGGCCTGACGAAGTCGTACGCGGGCGCCGACGGTGAACTGCCCGTGCTCTCCGGCATCGACCTTCAGATCCGCGCCGGTGAGGTCGTCGCGTTGCTGGGCAAGTCCGGCTCGGGCAAGTCGACGCTGCTGCGCTGCCTGGCCGGACTCCTCCCGGCCAGCTCCGGCACCGTCAGCTACAAGGGCGCCCCGCTGACCGGCGCCAACCCCGGTACGGCGATGGTGTTCCAGACGTTCGCGCTGCTGCCCTGGCTGACCGTGCAGCAGAACGTCGAACTCGGCCTGGAGGCCAAGGGTGTGCACCCCGTGGAGCGCGCCGAGGCCGCCCGCCTGGCCATCGACCTGATCGGCCTGGACGGCTTCGAGTCCGCCTACCCCAAGGAGCTGTCGGGCGGCATGCGCCAGCGCGTCGGTTTCGCCCGCGCGCTGGTGGTCGAGCCGGACGTGCTGATGATGGACGAGCCCTTCTCCGCCCTGGACGTGCTCACCGCGGAGAACCTGCGCGGCGAGCTGATGGAGCTGTGGGAGTCGGGCCAGTTCCCGACCCGGGCCATTGTGCTGGTCACCCACAACATCGAGGAGGCGGTCCTGATGGCCGACCGGATCGTGGTGCTCGGCTCCCGTCCCTACGGCACCATCCGCGAGGTCTTCGAGGTCGGTCTGGACCGGCCCCGCGACCGCAACTCCGCCGCCTTCGAGGACATGATCGACCGGGTCTACCGCACCATGACCGGCCGGCAGAAGGAGAGCCGTACCCCCGGCCGCCAGGAGCAGACCGACCTGGAGAGGCGGACGGTGGCCAACTCCCCGCTGCCGCAGGCGAGCGTGGACGGGCTGTCGGGCCTGGCGGAGCTGGTACTGCACCGGGGCGGGCGCTGCGACCTCGCCGATCTCGCCGACGACCTCGGCCTCGAGGTCGACGACATCATGCCCCAGGTCGACGCCCTGGACCTGCTCGGTTTCGCCGGGTTCAGCGGCAACGACCTGCTGCTCACCGACATCGGGACCGCGTTCGCCGGGGCCGACGTCCAGGAGTCGAAGACCATCTTCGCCCGGGCCGCGATCCAGCTGCCGCTGGTCAAGGTGATCACCAGCAGTGTGCGGGGCAAGGCGGACGGCACCGCGCGGGCGGGCTTCTTCCGTGATCTGCTGGCCCATCACTACACCAGCGAGCAGGTCGAGCAGCAGCTGGAGACGGCCACCGACTGGGGCCGCTACGCCGAGCTGTACGCCTACGACGCCGGACCCGAGGAGTACCGCCTCGACGACACCGGCGACGCGGCCGCGCCCGTGGGCGCCCCGTACGCCGGCTGAGCCCCGCGGGACCACCGCGTCAGGGGGTGCCGTCCAGGGCCGCGCGGCGCGCGCGCAACGGGTTGGCGGCGGCGGCCCGCCGCGGCGCGAGCGCGCCGTCCTCGCCGCCGGGGCCGCCGGTGCCCGGGCCGCCGCCGTCGGTGCCCGCGAGGTGCGCGGCCTCCAGCAGGGGTCGCACCTCGGCGGCCCGGTAGTAGATGCGCGTGCCGTCCCGGCGCGTGGTGACCAGACCGGCCGCCCGGAGCTTGGCCAGGTGCTGGGAGGTCGCGGCCACATGGGCACCCAGTATCCGGGCCAGCTCGCTCACCGGCTGCTCACCGTGGCTGAGTGCCCACAGCAGCCGGTAGCGGGAGGGGTCCGCCACCGCCTTGAGCACCGCCACCGCCCGGTCCGCCGCCTCGGCGTCCCACACCTGTCCTTGCGTATCCATGCAACTATGGTACCGGCGGTCCGCCGGGCGGCTCCAGCGCGGCGGGCTCCGACCTGGCGGGCGCGGGCTCCGGCAGCCGGGGCTTTCGCCGCCACGGGACGGGCCAGGACAGATCGAGGAACGCCTCGGCCTGGAGCGCGGCCAGGCTGATGCGGAGCAGGTCCCGACCCGCGGGATAGACCAGGAACCTCGGTTCCCACCGGGGCTGGAACTTGGCGTTGAACTTGTACAGCGACTCGATCTGGAACCAGCGGGAGAGGAACAGCAGCAGGCCGCGCCAGGCGCGCAGGGCCGGTCCGGCGCCCAGGCGTTCACCGCGGGCGAGCGCGGCGCGGAACATCGCGAAGTTCAGCGAGACCCGGCTGACGCCCAGGCCGGGGGCCTGCTGGAGGGCCTTGACGATGAGGAGTTCGTTCAGGCCGGGGTCGGCCGTGCGGTCGCGGCGCATCAGATCCAGGGAGATCCCGTCCGGGCCCCAGGGCACGAAGTGCAGGACCGCGCGGATGTCCCCACCGGGCGCGGGGGCGCCGCTTTCCGGCTCCTTGTGCGCGGTGACGACCACGCAGTCGCCGTCGCCGGGCGCGCCGAAGCGGCCGAGGGCCATGGAGAACCCGCGCTCCACCGCGGTGCCGCGCCAGGCGGCCGCCGCCGCCCGGATCTGCTCGGTCTCCTGCGCGGACAGATCGCGCACACGGCGGACGCGGCAGGCGTAGCCGCCGCGTTCGATGCGGTTGACCATCTGCCGGACGTTGCGCATCGGCCGCCCGGACAGGGTGAAGGCGTCGGTGTCGACGACGGCCTCGTCGCCGATCTCCAGCGCGTTCAGGCCGGCTTCGCGGGTCCACACCTCGCCGCCGGTCTCGCTGCACCCCATCACCGCGGGGACCCAGGCGTGTCGGGCGGCGGTGTCCATGAACTCCTTGATGGCACCCGGCCAGGCCTCCACGTCGCCGATCGGGTCGCCGCCGGCGAGCATCACCCCGGACACCACCCGGTAGGCGATCGCCGCCTTCCCGGTGGGGGAGAAGAGCACGTTCTTGTCGCGGCGCAGCGCGAAGTAGCCGAGCGAGTCCCGCTCACCGTGCCGGTCCAGCAGGGCGCGCAGCCGCCGTTCCTCGTCGTCGCCGAGGACGGGTACGGGTGTGGAGGGGCGCAGCGCGAGGTAGAGGGTGGTGGCCGCGGTCAGCAGGCCGAGCCCGGCGAGCGAGTAGTACACGAGGTCGCCGGTGCGGTCGCTGGCGTAGTGCACCGGTCCCTCGATGCCGACCAGACCGTAGGCGACGTGCTGGATCCGGTCGGACAGCGGGGCCGCGGCGACCTTGCGGCGGTGCGCGCCGACGATCAGCAGTCCGGCGCCGAAGCTGAAGGCGCTCAACAGGAGGAAGTTCCACACCGCCCGCCATCGGGTGCGCGGGTCGGACAGCGCGTAGAACTCCTGGCGGGCGACGAGCAGCAGGACGAACAGCAGCACGGTGACGGCGCCGGGCACGTGCTGGTGCCAGTGCAGCAGTTGCAGTGCCGCGCCCGTGGGCAGCAGGATCATCACCCCCCGCCAGGCACGCCGTTTGCGGCGGCGCAGCGCGTGCGCCAGCATCACCATCAGCACGCCCACGATCAGCGAGGCGGCGGTCGCCAGGGTCGACACGGCGCCGGGCAGGGCCACGGCCAGCGTCTGCACCCGCCCGTGCCGCACGCGGGGGAAGATCGCCCCCGCGATGTCGAGCACACCCACGAGCAGGCACAGATAACCGGCCACGGCGGGCACTCGGTGGTACGAGAGGGTGCGAAGACGATTCCGCGAGGAGCCTTCGTCGGTGGTCACGGAGTCCTTCACGAGGGGCCAGCGTAGAGCCTGCTGAGCGGGCGTGACCAGGGGAGGGGGTCGTAAGGGGGTCGTTGAACCCCGACGCTCCTCGGCGTGCTTCACTTAACGAATTGCGCAAGTGGGAGATGATGGCGTCCGTGCCGTGCGGGAGCCGGGACGGCCTGCCGGGGCGCGGTCCGAGCCAACCGGAGCGAACCGGCGTGAACCAGAGCGAAGGAGAGCCGCGATGGACGTCGGGAGCGGGCTCATGGGGCCGGGGGTCACCCGGACGACGGGTCGGCGCGCGGGACCGGGGCCGCGGACGGCCTTCGGCTCGGTGCTGCGGCGGCTGGACTGGCCGCTGCTGGGCGCCGCGCTGGCCCTGTCGGTGCTGGGCGCGCTGCTGGTGTACTCCGCGACCCGCGGCCGCACCCAGCTGACCGGGGGCGACCCGTACGCCTTCCTGACGCGGCATCTGATCAACATCGCCATCGGGGTCGCCCTGGCCGTGGGCACCATGTGGCTGGGCCCGCGCCGACTGCGGGACCTCGTCCCCGTCCTGTACGGCGTCACGCTCCTGCTGGTGCTCGCCGTACTGACGCCGCTGGGCGCGACGGTCAACGGGTCGCGGCGCTGGATCATGATCGGCGGGATGTCCATCCAGCCCGCGGAGTTCGTCAAGGTCGCCATCGTGCTGGCCATGGCCGTGCTGCTGGCCACCAAGGTGGACACGGGCGACCGGCCGAGCCCGGACAACCGCAGCGTCCTGGAGTCCCTGGCGGTGGCCGGCGTGCCCGCCCTGCTGGTCCTCCTGACGCCGGACCTCGGGCAGTTCATGGGCATCGGCGTGATCGTGCTCGGGGTGCTGCTCGCCTCCGGTGCCTCCGCGCGCTGGGTCACCGGCCTGCTCGCGGCCGGAGCCCTGGGGGCCGTGGCGGTATGGCAGTTGCATCTGCTGGACCAGTACCAGATCAACCGGTTCGCCGCGTTCGCCGATCCCGCCCTCGACCCGTCCGGGGTCGGCTACAACACCAGCCAGGCCCGGATCGCCATCGGGGCCGGCGGTCTGCTGGGCCAGGGGCTGTTCCACGGAGCGCAGACCACCGGGCAGTTCGTGCCCGAGCAGCAGACCGACTTCGTCTTCAGCGTGGCGGGGGAGGAGCTGGGCTTCCTGGGCGCCGGGGCGCTGATCGCCCTGCTCGGCGTGGTGCTGTGGCGCGCGCTGCGCATCGCCCGCGCCTGCCCCGACCTGTACGGAACGGTGGTCGCGACGGGCATCGCCGCCTGGCTGGCCTTCCAGGCGTTCGAGAACATCGGCATGAACCTCGGCATCATGCCGGTCACCGGGCTGCCGCTGCCGTTCGTCAGCTACGGCGGCTCGTCGATGTTCGCCGGCTGGGTCGCCGTGGGCATCCTCCAGGGCATGCGGCTGCAACGCCCGCTCTCCGCCTGACCCAGGGCCTGGCCTCAGACCCCGGGCGCCTCAGCGGCGGCGCCCGGCGCGGCGCGGCAGCAGGGCCGAGCGCACCCGGCGTCCGCGGCCCTCCAGCGCCTTGCGGACCGCGGGTTCGCTGCGGGCCGCGGCGAGCAGGAGCCCCACCGCGTACAGGGTGGCGATCAGCGAGCTGCCGCCGTAGGAGAACAGCGGCAGGGGTACGCCCGCGATGGGCACGAGCCCCAGGACGCCGCCGAGGTTGATGAAGGCCTGCACCGCGAGCCAGGTGACGACGGAGCCGGCCGCCAGGCGCACGAACGGGTCGCTGCGGCGGGTGGCGATGCGCAGGCCGCCCGCGAACAGCGCGGCGAACAGGGCCAGTACGGACAGGGTGCCGAACAGTCCCAGTTCCTCCCCGGTGACGGCGAAGATGAAGTCGGTGTGCGGCTCGGGCAGTTGGCCCCACTTCTCCACGCTGGCACCGATGCCGTTGCCGAACAGGCCGCCCGTCGACAGCGCGTACAGACCGTGCACCACCTGCCAGCACTGGTCGTTCGGGCCCGGGTCGGTCGCGCCGAGGCAGGCGAACCGCGACACCCGGTGCGGGGCTGTCATGATCAGCACGGTGGCCAGGAGGGCCGTGCCCGTCAGGGCGGCCACGAAGAGCCGCAGTGGCGCACCGGTCAGCCACAGCAGGCCGAACAGCACGGCGCACAGGATGACCGCGGTCCCCATGTCCCCGCCGAGCATCATCAGCCCCAGCAGCAGCAGGGCGCCGGGCACCAGCGGCACGAGCAGGTGCTTCCACTGGCCCAGCAACTTGTGCTGCTGCTTGCGGGCCAGGAGGTCCGCGCCCCACACGACGAACGCGACCTTGGCGAACTCGCTGGGCTGGAGCACGAACGGCCCGCCCAGGTCGAGCCAGTTGGTGTTGCCGTTGACGGTCCGCCCCAGCCCCGGCACCTGCACCAGCGCCATCAGGAGCACGGACCCGGCCAGCAGGGGGTAGGCCAGCCACCGGTGCGCCTTCATCGGCATCCGGGCGGCCGGCAGCGCCAGCGCCGCGCCGATCACCGCGAACATGATCTGCCGGCGCAGAAAGTAGGTGGCCGGCAAGCCGGAGCGCAACGCCTGGATCTGCGAGGAGGAGAACACCATCACCAGGCCCAGGCCGGCGATCAGCGCCGCGCTGCCCGCCACCAGGTAGTAGCCGGTCAGCGGCCGGTCCCAGGCCCGCCTCAGCCGCGTGCGGGCGCGGTGCGCGAGCGCGCTGGGAGCGGACACCCACCCCGTACGCCCGCCGCGCGGTCGGCCCGCCGGTTCCGGGACCCGCGGGGTCTGCCGGCGTTCGGGCGCCGCCTTGGCGCCCGGGGGGCGCGGCGCGCGCTTCTCCGCGCGGACACTCTGTGAATTGCGCATGTGTGCAACCGTAGAGCCGCGGGAGCGGTCTCCCCGGGCGCGGCGCTCCGGTGCCGGCGGCGAGTCGCCGTTTCGCGGCACGCGTGAAGGGGCGCGCGGTCCCGGCCGCGCGGAACGAGCGGTCATCGTGGTCGTCCGCCGTCCCCTCAGGCCCGCGGCGCGCGACCGCGCCACAACGGGTTCCGGGGCCGGAGCGGTCCGCGGCGCACGGCCCGTGGCCCGTCCGTCCCCTCCGTCGTCTCCCGTCCCGTCCGTGCGGTCGGCGGTGTGGGGAGGGGGGCGGGTTCCTCGCCCCGGTCGAGGACCGTGACGAGGTCGGCAGGATGACTCACGCCGCCCATCCTCCCCGGTCAGGACCCCAATTCGCCAGCCGGGCAAGCTCGGTGACGGTGGGGGTGCGCGTCCGGAGGCTTCCCGGACCCCGAGCCCGACGGGCGGGAGATCGCCTCGGGTCAACAATTGCGCAACCCGTAAACTGTCTCCATGGAATCCGGTGGTGTGGTGGGGCAGGAGGCCGCGGTCCTCGTGGGCGGGCCGGCGGACGGGATGCGGGTCGAGGTCGCCGGGCGGCCGTGGGTGCTTCAGGTGTCGTTCCCGTGCGGGGTGGAGGCGCCGCGGGACGGCGTGCGGGTGGATGCGGTGTACGTCTACCGTCGCGACGCGCGCGTGAAGGGCGAGCCGCTGCGCTACGGCTTCGACGTGGCCAGTCCCTGACCCGTCCCGCCGGTTCGGGGTGCGGCCGGTCGCGCACCCCGTCGCGGAGCTCTCTCATCAACTGTTGCTACATTGCGCAACTGTACAACCATTGGGTGGGGAGAGTCGTCCCCTCCGTATGAGTACGACGGATGAGGGTGCGCGCATGACGACCAGCGACAAGACGGCTCCGCCACGCCGCCGGAGCAGGGGTGTCCCGCCCCAGCGCCGGGGCGGTTCTCGCCGCCGCGCCTCCAGCGGCCGCGGCAAACGCACCCGCGGGCGGACGGTCCTGGTGGTGGCGCTGTCCCTGCTGGTGCTCGGCACCGCCGGTCTGGGCTGGCTCTATCTGCGGCTCAACGGCAACATCAACACCTTCGCCGCCGACGGCCTGTCCGGCGACCGGCCCGAGGCGGGCTCGTCCAAGGGGGAGAACGTCCTGGTCATCGGCTCCGACGCGCGCGTCGGCGGCAACGATGCCCTCGGCGGCGGCAGCAAGGACGACATAGGCCGCTCCGACACCGCGTTCCTGCTGCACGTCTACGCCGACCATCGGCACGCCCTCGCGGTGTCCATCCCCCGGGACACCCTGGTCACCATCCCGCCCTGCAAGCTTCCCAACGGTAGCTGGACCGAGGCGCAGCCGAACACGATGTTCAACGCCGCGTACTCGGTCGGCAGCACCGCCGCGGGCAACCCGGCCTGTAGCCAGAACACCGTCGAGCACCTCACCGGGCTGCGCGTGGACCACACCGTCGTCGTCGACTTCAAGGGATTCGCCGCGCTCACCGACGTGGTGGGCGGGGTGCCGGTGTGCGTGCCGCAGGACATCTACCAGAAGGACCTCAACCCCAACCGGGCGACCCGCGGTTCACTGCTGTTCTCCAAGGGCGAGCGGACCGTCGCCGGACAGCAGGCGCTCGACTGGGTCCGCATCCGGCACGGCATCGGCGACGGCTCCGACATAGGGCGGATCAAGCGCCAGCAGGCGTTCGTCGCCAGCCTCATCAAGAAGGTCAAGGCCGACGGGTTCACCCCGACCAAGCTGCTTCCCCTCGCCGACGCCGCGACCAAGTCGCTCACCGTGGACCCCGGTCTGGGCTCGGCCGACAAGCTGCTGTCGTTCGCGATGTCGCTGAAGAACATAGACCTGCACAACACCAAGTTCGTCACGGTCCCGTGGCGCTACCAGGGAGCTCGGGTCGCCGTCGTGGAGCCGGACGCCTCGGAGCTGTGGGCCGCGCTCAGGGCCGACCGCACCATCGACGGCAAGGACGCCGGCGGCGACAAGGGCAAGGCGGGCGCCTCCGCGTCCCCGGACACCGGCCGCAGCGACCTGGGCAAGGGCATCGACGTGAGTGTCTACAACGGCACCACCACCCCCGGCCTCGCCACCCGCGGCGCCTCGGTGCTCACCGGCAGCGGCTTCACCGTCACCGACACCGGGAACGCGGGCAGCCAGAACCACGCCAGCACCCTGATCCAGTACGGACCCGGCCAGCAGGCCGAGGCCGAGACGGTCGCCAAGCTCTTCCCCGGTGCCGAGCTCCAGGCCCTGACCGGACCGGGCATCAACGTGGTCCTGGGCGAGGACTTCACGGCCACCGCGGACGGGGCCTCGGCCGAGCCGACCTCCATGCCCACGTCGGTGGCGGCGGAAGCCCGCTCGGCGGACGACGACCTGTGCTCCAACCTGTCCTACGGATAGGCCGGGCGCGCCGGTGCGGAGCCCTGCCCGCCCGGCCGCCGACGGCGAAGGGCCGCACCCGCTTCCGCGGGTGCGGCCCTCGTGCTTCAGCGCGTCAGGGGCGCGCATCAGGCAGAGGCGACGCCGCTGCCGGCCTTGCGGCGGCGCACCACGAACACGGCGCCCGCGCCGACGGCGACCGCGGCGCCGCCCGCCAGGGCGATCGCCGGCAGCGCCGAGCTGGAGCCGGTCTCGGCGAGGTGGCCCTGCGGGACGATCTCGTTGTCGCCTGCCGGCTTGACCGGCAGCGACTTCCGGCCGCCCTGCGGCTTGGCGTCGCCCGGGTTGGCCTGCTTGGAGCCGGCGGCGAGGACGTCGAACTGGTAGAAGTCGTCGTCGCTGGAGTAGACGCAGTTGCCCTTGTCGTCGGCGTACATGCCGATGGAGATGGCGAAGCCCAGGCCGGCCGGGGCCTTGCTGTCGATGCTCAGCCGCAGGTCGATGGAGAAGGACTCCTTGGCCTGGACATCCGTGTAGCCGAGGTAGCCGGCGCCCTCGTCGTTCTCGTCCAGGGAGATGTTCTGCCACGTGCCGGTGGCCGGGTCCTTGAACTGGAGCGTGAGGTAACCCGAGGTGACTTCGTACGTCTTCTCGTTGACCTGAGCGGCGAACACCCCGAGGTCGACACGCTTGTAGGCGTTGTCGCCGGAGTTGTTGACGTTCAGCTTGAAGTTGTGGAAGCCGCTGCCCGCGACGATCTTCGAGGGCAGGCCGGACAGGCTGGTGTGCAGGTTCTTGTCCTGCTTGTAGTCGTCGGTGTCGTTGCACACCTGCGGGCCCGGCGTCTCGGAGGGCGAGGCGCTGGGGCTGGGGGTGGGGGTGGCCGACTCCGTGTCTGTGGGCGTGGTGCCCTCGTCGTCCTTCGAGCCGGACCCGTTCTCGGGGTTGTCGGACTTCTCGCCGGTGTCGTCCGACTGCCCGTCGGTGCCGGGGGTGGTGGTGTCGTCGGCGTCCTGAGAAGGGTTCCCCTTCTCCTCGGTCTGGTCGTCGCCGTTCGACGGGTCGTCAGCGTTCGGCTGCTCGTCAGCGTTCGGCTGGTCCTCGGTGTTCGAGGGGGCCTCGGTGTCGGCCGCCCCGGCAGCCGTCGTGGCCGGAGACTCCGTGGCGAAGGCGGCGGGGGCCGCAAGAAGCACAGCGGGTGTGATGGCTGCCGTGGCTGCTGCGAGAGCCAGGGAGCGGCGAATCTTCATGCGAACCTCGAAAGGAGTGGCCAATGTATGCGCAAAGGAGATCGCCGAAAGCCGTGAAGGGTTGCCCGGAGAACCGAGGTCTCATGTGTGACGTACATCACTCGCGAGGCCGGGTCCCGCCCGCCCGGCGGTAGTGTGCGTCGGTGAGTACGTACTCGAACACACCGGCAGGTTGGTACCCGGATCCGCACGGAGCGGCCCAGACGCTGCGTTACTGGGACGGTTCCCAGTGGACGGAGCACACCCACGCCGACCCGCAGGCCCACGTCGCGCAGCAGGTGCCGCCGCAGCCGGCCGCCCCCGACTCCCGCGTGCAGCGCCAGGTCCAGCACCAGGCCGGCGTCGCTCCGGGGGCGCAGGGCGGCGGTTCGCTGTTCAGTGAGCCGGTGCTCGTGGTGAACCAGAAGGCCAAACTGATCGAGCTGACCAACGAGTACGAGGTCTTCGACCAGCACGGCAACCGGATCGGCGCGGTCACCGAGGTCGGGCAGAGCGCGCTGAAGAAGGCGGTGCGGTTCGTCTCCAGCCTCGACCAGTTCATGACGCACAGGCTGGAGATCCGCGACGCCTACGGCACGCCCCAGTTGGTGCTCACCCGGCCGGCGAAGGTCCTCAAGTCGCGGGTGGTGGTGTCCCGTCCGGACGGCTCCGAGGTCGGCGAGATCGTCCAGCAGAACGTCTTCGGCAAGATCAACTTCGCGATGAACGCGAACGGTCAGCAGGTCGGCGCGATCAAGGCGGAGAACTGGCGCGCCTGGAACTTCGCCATCGTCGACCACGCCGACAACGAGGTCGCCCGGATCACCAAGACCTGGGAGGGCCTGGCCAAGACGATGTTCACGACCGCCGACAACTACGTCCTTCAGATCCACTACCAGCTGCCCGAGCCGCTGCTGAGCCTGGTGGTCGCCACCGCGCTGACCGTCGACACGGCGCTCAAGCAGGACTCGCGCGGCTGGAACTGACCGGCGGTCACAGCGGGGTGAGCTGTCCCGGCCCCAGCGGCCGGGACGGCGGCGCCGGTTCCCGGGAGGGCGGTTCCGGCTCCAGGGCGAGCAGGGCGGCCACGGGATGCGCCGGGCCGCCGCCCTGTCCGGGGCGCTCCGGGCCCTGCCCGGGGTGCGCGTCCGCGGGCCCCGCCTCCTGGGGGGCTGCCCGCGCGAGCACCACGACCCCCCAGGAGGCGAGGGCCGCGCCCGCCGACGCCAGCAGGACGCCCGTCGCGCCGCCCCGCAGTCCCTGGCCGAGCAGGGTGAGCCCGATCAGCGCGGCCGCCGCCGGGTTGGTCAGCGTCAGCACCGCGAGCGGGGCGCCCAGCCCCTCCCGGTAGGCGGTCTGCGACAGCAGCAGGCCACCGGTCGCGAAGGCCGCGACGAGCAGCGCCACCATGATCACGCGGGCGCTCAGCAGCGGGCCGGAGTGGTCCGTGGCGGCCACCGTCACCGTCTGGGTGAGCGCGGAGGCCACGCCCGAGGCGACCCCCGACGCGGTCGCGTGCCGCAGGCCAGGCCGCGCTCCGGGTCGTGACAGCGTGCCGATCAGGACGGCCGTGGCGCCCGCGACCGACAGTGCTTCGACGGGGCTCAGTACGCGTTTCGGGGCAGGTCCGGAGGCCGCGAGGAGCAGGGCGGCGAGGCCGAGCAGTGTGCACGCGGTGCCCCGCCACTCGGCCGGCGCGACCCGCCGCCCGGCCATCCGCGCCCCCAGCGGCACGGCGGCCACGAGTGTCAGCGCGCCGAGCGGCTGGACCACGGTGAGCGGGCCGTACTTCAGGGCCCCCACATGCAGCAGGGCCGCCGATCCGTTCAGTGCGACGGCCCACCACCAGGCGCCCGCGCGAAACAGTCCGCGCACGCCCGTGCCGGGGGTGCGCGCGGCGAGCCGCTCCTGGGCGACCGCGGCCGTCGCGTAGGCGACGGCCGAGAACAGCGACAGGACCACGGCCGTCAGGGCGGCGCTCACCGACCCGCTCCCGCCGGGGTGTTCCCCCCGGCCGGGCGGGGGGAACGGGCGAGCGGGCGCCGCGCCGGTCCGCCGGGCTCCGCTTCGGCGGCCTCGCTTCGGGATGTCATGCCAGGCCCTCTCGTGACGGTGGTGCGTGGGTGGTGCTGTCCGCCCGTGTCGTTGTACCGTACATCGACACGCAAGCGTACCGATACGTCAGTGTACCGGTACGCCCGCGTACCGGTACACTGACGTATCGATGGACGTTCGCCGACGCGGGAGAGCGGGTCCTGAGCCCGGGCTCGAGCTCCCGGGACACGAGTGAGGAGCGAAGCGATGGCATCGCAGGCCGCGGACGAGCCGGAGACGGTTGTCGCCCCGCGCCGCTCCAAGCTCACGCCGGAGCGTGAGCAGGAGTTCTTCGACGCCGTGCTCGAGCAGATCCGCGAGCACGGCTACGACGCCGTCACCATGGAGGGCGTCGCCGCCAGCACCCGGTGCAGCAAGTCGACGCTCTACCGGCAGTGGCGGACCAAGCCGCAGTTCGTGGCGGCGGCCCTGCGCTCCAGTGGACGCTGCCGCTTCGCCGGCATCGACACCGGCTCGCTCCCTCAGGACCTGCGGGAGGTCGTACGGGCCGCGGGCGAGTGGTCGGGCCGGGACACCCGCCTCCTCCAGGCGCTCGGGCACGCGATCACGCTGGACCCCGAGCTGAAGCGGGCGCTGCGCGAGACGCTGGTCGAGCCGGAGATCGCCGCGCTGCGGGAGATCCTGCGGCGCGGGGTGGAGCGGGGCGAGGTCCGCGCGGACAACCCCGCGCTGGAGTTCGTGCCGGCGCAGCTGTTCGGCGTCCTGCGGATCCGGCCGGTGCTGGAGGGGGCGTACGCCGACCCGGACTATCTGGTCCGGTTCCTGGAGGCCGCGGTGCTGCCGGCGCTGGGCCTCGGATCACGACCCAGGCCGCCGTCCCCGGGATGACCGGGCGGTGACCTGCCCGCGCCGCACCGTGGGGACGGGGGCGGCGCGCACCCCCGGCCGGGCGGGGCACCTCTGGAGCGGAGAGGTGTCCCGCCCGGCCGCCGTACGTCGGGGCGCGGTGCGGACGCCGGCTCAGACGTTCTGGCCGCTGCCGCCGCCCGAGGACACCTCGATGCCCCGGGTGATGTCGTCGATCACGGACTGCGGCTCCCCGACGTCGAGGCCGAAGCGGACGACGACCAGCTGCCGGGAGTCGGCGGGCGAGGGGAAGACCAGCGACTCCACGTACCCGTCGGCGCCCTTGCTGGTGACGGCCTTCCAGCGGACCAGGTAGCCCTTCTGCCCGGCCACCGTCACCGCCTTGGAGGCCAGCACCTCGTGGGAGGTGATCCCGCCGTAGGTCCCGCCCCCGTAGGAGTCCTCGGCGTTCGCCGCTATGTCGGCCTTGGCGACCTCCTCGGGCGTGCTCCCGCGGGTGCCCAGCGCGAGCGCGGGCGCCGAGAAGGCACCGCCCTTGGTGCAGCTCTTGGAGGTGTCGCCGGGGCACTTGTAGGTGTCGTTCGACGTGACCTGGGCGCCCACCCCCAGCTCCTGGCCGTACCAGCCGTCGGGTATGGGGAGGCTGATGCCGCTGACCGCGTCGGTCACCGAGCCGCTCTTGATCTTCGGCGCCTCGGACGGCCCGCCGCCCGACCCGCCGGAGCCGCCCGGGCCGCCGGAGTCGCCCGACCCGCCGGAGCCGCCCGGGCCGCCGGAGTCGCCCGACCCGCCGGAGCCGCCCGGGCCGCCGAAGGGGCCGCGGTCCTCGCCGCTGCCGCCCCGGCCGTCCGGCCCCTGCCGGGATCCGGCACGGCCGTCCTTGCCGCCGGTGTCGTGGGCCAGCGCGTACACGCCGACGCCGATGCTCGCCAGCACCGCGGCCGCCACCGCGACGGCGATGCCGGTACGCAGGCCGCGGCGCGCGGTGCCGGGCGACCGGCCCGGATATCCGGGGTGCGCCGGATAGCCCGGATACCCGGGATACCCCGGATGTCCGGGGTGGTCCTGGTACGGCCCGGGGGTCGCCTGCTGTGCCGGGGGACCCCACGCGGCGGCCGACCCGACGGGACGGGTCTGGTCCGTCCATGCCCTACCGTCCCACCAGCGCTCGGTGGCGGGGCCGTCACTTGTCTGCCCGGGGTCGGGGTACCACCCGGGAGGAGTCACCTGCGTCATGTTCCTACCGTATGAGGCGTCGGTGAAAGCCCGATGAGAGGACCCCGGTCACGCTCCCCGCGCCCCCTGTACCGCAGGTCACCCGTCGAGGCAACAGGAGCGGGACGGGCCACCGCGCCGGCCGCTCGGGTACTACGCTCGAAGTCTGCAGGCCGCCGGGTGACTTGGGGAGGTAGCGGAATGACGGAGGTACGGCCGGGCACGGCCGCCTCGGCCTCGCTGTGGGAGCGTGACGAGGAACTCACCGCCGTCGTACGCGCGCTCGACGTCCTGTGCGCCGACCGCGCGTCCTCGGGAGGACTGCTGGTCCTGGAGGGCGAGGCCGGTCTGGGGAAGACCGCCCTGCTGACCGAGAGCTGCCGCATCGCCCGGGCACGCGGCTGCGCGGTGTGGTCGGCGCGCGGCGGCGAGACCCTGCGCTCCGTCCCCTTCAACGTGGTGCGGCAGTTGCTCCAGCCCGTGCTGTTGTCGCTGATGCCCGAGGAGGCCCGCGAGTACCTCGGCGACTGGTACCACATCGCCGGACCCGCCCTCGGCATCGCGGAACCCCGGGACGGGCGGGCCGACCCGCAGGGCGTGTGCGACGGACTGGTCGCCGCCGTGCGCCGGCTGGCCGAACGCGAGTGGCCGCTGGTGCTGCTGATCGACGACGCCCACTGGGCCGACGTGGAGACCCTGCGCTGGCTCGCCGCGTTCGCCGAGCGCCTCGACGGCCTGCCCGTGCTGCTCGTGGTGGCCCGCCGGCCCGGCGGGACCGGCGGCGAGGGCGCCCGGTGCCTGGACGCCGCCGTCGCCGCGGCGGGTGTGCACACCCTGAGCGCCCTGACCCCCGAGGCGACCGCCGGACTCACCCGCACCGCCCTCGGCCCGCACGCCGACGCCCCGTTCTGCCGCGAGGTGTGGGCGGTCACCGGTGGCAACCCGTACGAGACCGTCGAACTGCTCGCCAAGGTGCGCGACAGCGAGCTGGAACCGGTCGAGGCCCGGGCCGCCGAGCTGCGCGTCCTCAACCGCTCGGCCCGCGGCGGCGGCCTCATCACCCGCCTGGAGGAACTCGGCATCGACGCCACCCGGTTCGCCTGGGCCGCCGCCGTCCTGGGCGCCGGCATCACCGTGGACCTGGTCACTCGGCTGGCCACCATGAACCGCGACGACGCCGCGCGCTGCGCCGCACTGCTGTGCCGCGCCCGCATCCTCACCGAACCGGACCCGGCGACCCGGGGCGGCGGCGGGGAGCTGGAATTCGTGCACCCGCTGATAGCCACCGACGTCTACAACTCCATCCCGGACGCCCTGCGCACCGCCATGCACGGCATCGCCGCCCAGGTCGTCGCCGACTCCGGGTTCGGCGCCGCCGCGGCCTCCCGGCACCTGCTCCAGGTCCACCCGGACGACGACGAGGAACTCGTCGAGCAGCTGCGCGAGGCGGCCCGCGAACACCTCGCCGTTGGCGCGTCCGACGCGGCCCGCCGCTGCCTGGAGCGGGCCCTGCTGGAGCCACCGACACCCAGGACGCACGCGCGCGTGCTCTACGAACTGGGCTGCGCCACGCTGCTGACCGCGCCCGCCACCACCATCGAGCACCTCCAGAGGGCGCTCGCCATACCGGGCCTGGACGGCGCCACCCGGGTGGACGCCGTGTGGCGGCTGTCCCAGGCCCTGCTGCACAACGACCAGCCGGCGGAGGCCGTCCGCACGGTCGCGGCGGAGGCCGCCCGTCACGAGGCGGGGCCCACCCGGATGCGGTTGCAGGCCGTGCGGTACATGTGGGAAGGCCTGTACACCGGCGCGACCGGCTCCCCGCACCGCTCCGGGCGGCTCGCCCATCTCGCGGCCGGCTGCACCGGACGCGACAACTCCGAACGTGCCCTGCTGATCCTGCGCGGCTTCGACGCCATGACCCGCGGCGAGAGCGCCGAGGAGGTCGTCGAGCTGTGCGACCGGGCCCTCGTCGACGGCCGCCTCGCACCCGGACTCGGCTGGACCGACACCGAGTGGGGCATCGAACTGCTGCTGATGCTCGCCAGCGCCTACGCCTACTGCGACCGCCTCGACCGGGCCGAGACCCTCTACTCCGAGGGCCTGCGCGCCTACGAGACCGCCGGCTGGAGCGGGGGCCACCTCGCCCTCGCCCACGCCTACGTCGGCCTCGGGCACCGCAGGCGCGGCCGGCTGCGGGAGGCGGAGGAGTCCCTGCGCGCGTCGCTGCGCCTGGCCGAGCGGGTCGGCCGCGGACTGCCCCTGTACTGGACGGCGACCTGCAACCTCGTCGACACCCTGCTCGCCCGCGGCCATGTCGAGCGGGCCTGGGAGGTCGCCGAGCAGCACGCCTTCGCCCCGCCCTACCCGTCGACCATCGTGCTGCCCGACCCGCGCAGCGTGCGCGGCCGGCTGCTGCTGGCCCTGGGCCGCACCGAGGACGGCATCAAGGAACTGGAGGCGGCCGAGAGGGCGGCGGCCGCCCGTGGCCACCGGAACCCGGTGACGGTGCCCTGGGCCGCCGACCTGGCCCGCGCGCTCGCCACCGAGGACCCCGAGCGGGCCGGCCGGCTCGTCGTCGGCCTCCGCCACCACTCCGAGCGGTTCGGCACCGACACCGCCATAGGAGAGGCCCTGCGCTGCGCCGCGGCCCTGGAGACCGGCCGGCGCGCGGTCGGGCTGGCCGCCCAGGCCGTCACCTACCTGGAGGCTTCCCCCTGCCAGTACGAACACGCCGTCGCCCGCGTCGAGTTCGGCATCGTCTCGGACTCGGCCGCCGAACTGGGCCGGGGCCTGGCCCTGGCGCGCTCGTGCGGCGCGGACGGCCTGGCGGACCAGGCCGCACGACTGCTGGCATCGGACCACGGCCCGGCCCGATCCACGCCGTAGGACCCACCCGGCGGCCCACGCCGCGGACACGGGGTCCGGCATGTCGCCCGCGGCTGGCGGGCCGCTACCGGTGCCGGTGCCGCCGGGTCAGTCCTCGCCGGACTCCTCGGCGTCGGACTCCTCGGCCAGGACCCGTTGGGCCACTGCGAACGCAGAGTTCGCTGCCGGGACCCCGCAGTACACGGCGCTCTGGAGGAGCACCGCGCCGATCTCCTCCGGCGTGAGCCCGTTGCGGCGGGCCGCCCGTACGTGCATGGCCAGCTCGTCGTAGTGGCCGTGCGCGATCAGCGCCGTCAGGGTGACCATGCTGCGCTCGCGGCGGCTGAGCGTCGGGTCGGTCCAGATCTCGCCCCAGGCGTAGCGGGAGATGAAGTCCTGGAAACGGGCCGTGAACGGGGTCTGCCGGGCCTGCGCCCGGTCGACGTGCGCGTCGCCGAGCACCTCGCGGCGCACCTCCATGCCCCGCCGGGGAGCACCGCCGAGGTGGGTGCGCAGCGCCGCCAGGACCGCCTCGGGGCACTGCGCGGGCGCCAGGTGGGAGGCGCCGGGGATCTCCACCAGCGCGGAGCCGGGCACCGCGTCGGCGATCTGCCGCAGATGCGCGGGCGGAGTGGCCGGGTCCTCGCGGCCCGCGACGAGCAGGGTGCGCGCGCCGATCTCCGGCAGCCGGTCGGTCAGGTCGAAGGCGGCCAGCGCGTCGCAGCAGGCGGCGTACGCCTCCGGGTCGGCCGCCCGGTGGTCCCGGACCAGCCCCGGCACGGTGAAGTCACCGGCGAACCACCGGGCGCCGGCGCTCTCGGCCAGCCAGTCCAGCCCGTCCCGCCGGACCCGCTCGGCCCGCTCCTGCCACGCCCTGGCACCGTTGAAGTGGGCCGACGAGCAGATCACGGCGAGCGAGTCGACGCGCTCGGGGTGGTGCACGGCCAGGTGCAGACCCACCGCACCGCCCAGCGACACCCCGGCGTACGCGAACCGTTCGATGCCGAGCGAGTCGGCGAGCGCCAGCACCAGGCCGGCGAGGTCGCCGACGGTCGCGCCGGGCCCGATCAGCCCGGCCGGCGAACCCCCGTGCCCGGGCAGGTCCCAGCGGACCACCCGGTGGGAGACCGCCAGCTCGGGGGCGACCTTGTCCCACAGCGCGTACGACGTGCCGAGGGACGGCCCGAGCAGCAGAGGGGGAGCGGAGGCGGGTCCTTCGAGAAGGTGGTGCAGGGTCAACGTCGCTCCAGGGCACGGTCGGTGAGGGCTCCGGCGGAGCCGGTGCAATGGGTCGGGTCGGTGAGCTCGCCCAGGTCCACGTCCTTCAACTCGGGCTGCTCGGCCAAGAGTTCGCCGAGGGTACGGTTCTCGGCGTAGGTGCGCCGGGCGAGTTCGGTGAGCAGCTCCTTCGCCCGGGCGCGGCCGAGCACGGGCGCCAGCTCGGCCGACAGCCGCTCGGAGACGATCAGCCCGTGGGTCAGCCCGAGATGCGCGCGCATCGCGTCGGCGTCCACCCGCAGCCCCTCGGTCAGCTCCACGGCATCGCGGGCCGCGCCGCCGACGAGCCGCAGCAGCTCCCGCAGCGGTTCCCATTCGGCGTGCCAGGCACCGGGCGGCCGTTCGTCCTGCGCAGCCATCGACCCGTAGAGGGTGGCCGCGAGCTGCGGCGCGCGCCGGGCGGCGGCCGCGATCAGCGTGGACCGCACCGGGTTCGCCTTGTGCGGCATGGCGGAGGAACCGCCGCCCCTGCCCTCGGCGAGTTCGGCGGTCTCCGTGCGCGCCAGGACCAGCACGTCCGCGGCGATCTTGCCCAGCGTCCCGGCGGTGAAGGCGAGGCATCCGGCGAGGTCGGCGACCGGGGTGCGCAGTGTGTGCCAGGGCAGCAGCGGCTCGCACAGGTCCAGTTCACGGGCGTACGCGGTGACGAGCGCCAACGGGTCCTCGGCGCCGTACGCGGAGAAGGCCGCCAAGGTCCCCGCCGCCCCCCCGAGTTGGACGGGCAGCAAGTCCCGCACCCGGGTCAGGCGGTCGCGGGCGTCCAGTACCAGCGACCGCCACCCGGCGGCCTTCAGGCCGAACGTCGTCGGCACGGCGTGCTGGGTCAGCGTCCGTCCCGGCATCGACGTGTCCCGGTGTTCGGCGGCCGTCCGGGCCAGCGCCTGTTCGGTGCGGGCCAGGTCGGCCAGGACCAGGTCCAGGGTGCGCACGGCGACCAGCATCGTCGCCGTGTCCATGATGTCCTGGCTGGTCGCGCCGCGGTGGACGTAGCGGCCGTACTCCTCGCCCACGGCCCGGGTGAGGTCGGCGACCAGCGGGATGACCGGGTTGCCGCCACCACGGGCGCGCTCCGCGAGCGCGCGCACGTCGAAGCGGCCCGGATCGGCGGCCCGGGTCACCGCCTCGGCCGCACGGGCCGGGGCCAGGCCGAGCGCGGCCTGGGCCCGGGTGAGCGCCGCCTCCGCGTCGAGCAGGGCCCGCAAATAGGCCAGGTCGCTCGTCGCGGACGCGGCGGGGGAGCCGGCCCACCCCGGGCCGAGCAGGCCGACGTCGAGGCCGACAGCGGCGGGATCAGCGGCAGGTGGTGTCACCGGAACTCCAGGAAGACCGTCTCGCCCTCGCCCTGAAGGCGGATGTCGAAACGGTATGCCCCACTGTCCTCCCGCGCGGCGATCAGCGTGTCGCGCCGCTCCTCGTCCAGTTGGGCGAGCAGCGGGTCGGCGGCCAGCGCGGCTTCGTCACCGGGCAGGTAGATGCGCGTGAACAGGTGTACGAGCAGCCCGCGCGCGAACACGCACACGCTGAGGTAGGGGGCGTTCCGGCCGCGTGCCCCGGGGCGCAGCGTCCGCGCGTACCAGTGGCCGTCGACGTCGGTCTGGATACGGCCGAAGCCGGTGAACTCGACGCCGTTGCGGCCGAGGTGGTCGCCGGAGGCCGGGTCCCGCCGCATCGAGCCGTCGACGGCCGGCAGGTTGCCGTCCGGGTCGGGCCCCCAGACCTCCACCAGGGCGTCCGGCAGGGGCCGCCCCTCGCCGTCGTACACGTATCCGTGCACGGTGACGGTGTCCGGGTGGCCCAGGGGCGCGATGTCCTCGCCGCCGCGGAAGGGGAGCGCGTAGCCGTAGAAGGGGCCCACCGTGTGCGAGGGAGTGGGCAGCACGTTCTCGGGGCTGCTCGTGTCGATCTTCGTCATGGCAGGTCAGCGTCCTTCTTCGATCCAGGTGGCGTGCGGGCCGTCCAGCACGATGTCCCAGTGGTAGCCGAGCGAGAACTCCGGCACCGACAGACTGTGGTCGTAGGTGGCGACCAGCCGCTGCCGGGCCGCGTCGTCCGTCACGGACTGAAGGATCGGGTCGTACGGGAACAGCGGGTCGTTCGGGAAGTACATCTGCGTCACGAGCCGCTGCGTGAACGCCGACCCGAAGAGCGAGAAGTGGATGTGCGCCGGACGCCAGGCGTTGACGTGGTTGCGCCACGGGTACGGGCCCGGCTGGATGGTGGTGAACCGGTAGAAGCCGTCCTGGTCGGTCAGCGTGCGCCCGACGCCGGTGAAGTTCGGGTCCAGCGGGGCGTCGTGCTGCTCGCGCTGGTGGGCGTAGCGGCCCGCGGAGTTGGCCTGCCAGATCTCGACGAGCTGGCCGCGCACCGGCCGCCCGTCGCGGTCGAGCAGCCGCCCGGAGACCGTGATCCGCTCGCCGACCGGCTCCCCGGTGTGCTGGCGGGTGAGGTCGTTGTCGATCCCGGTGATGTCCCGCTCGCCGAACGCGGGCGAGGCCAGTTCGACCAGCTCCGGGTCCTTGCTGACGTCGATGGCGACCAGCGGCTGCCGGGGGTGGCGCAGCACCGAGGAGCGGTACGGCGCGTAGTCGCGGCGCGGATGGTGCTCGACCGGGGCGCCGTCGGCGACGCGCTTGTCGTACGCGGCGTGTTCGGCCGCGATCTCCTGGTCGATGTCGTGCTGAGTGAGAGTCATGGAGTTTCCTAGCGTTCCGCCGGGCGTCCGGCGACCACGGACGGTCGGCCCAGACAGTCAGAGCAGTCAGTCAGGGCAGTCAGTCAAGGCAGATAGTCAGCGCACTGAGTATTTTCTGTGTCCTCACGCTGCCACTCGGGGCGCGCGCAGTCAATACCGTGTCGACCAGGGTGAGCAGGGCGATTGAAGGATGCGAGAGACCGTGGCGCAGGGCCGGCCCCTCGGCGGTATTGTTCAGTGCACCTACGAAAAGTTACGGGCGACACGACGGATCGACGCGAGGAGCGCACATGGGCGCGGTGGACCTCTCGACCCACCCCGGGCATCTGGCCCGGCGGTTGCAGCAGGCGCACTACCTGCTGTGGAACACGATGGTCTCCGAGGAGATCACCTCGCCGCAGTTCGCGGTCCTGAACGTGCTCGTCGCCGAGCCGGGTCTCGACCAGCGCACCGTGGGGGAGCGGGTGGGCCTCGACCGGTCCACCATCGCCGAGGTGGTCAGCCGCCTCGGCCGGCGCGGCCTGCTCGACAAGGTGCGTGACCCGCAGGACGGCCGCCGCTTCCTGCTGCGACTGACCGACGACGGCGAGCGCACCCACCGGAAGCTCACCGTGCGCACGGCCCGGATGAACCAGGTCTTCCTGGGCCCGCTCAGCGTCGAGGAGCAGGCCCTCTTCTTCGACCTCATCGGGCGGGTCGCGGACGCGGCCGAGGGACTGCGCCATCCGGCGGAACCGCTCGCCGCGCAGCCCTGATCGCGCCCGGCGCCGTCCCCGGCCGCCGTCCGGTCGCCGTCCGCGGGTCACCGGTCGGGGGTCACCGGTCGGAGGTGAAGACCACCCAGACCTGGCCCCGGGCGAAGTTCACGTCCGTGCCGTCGGCGGCCGTGAACCGCGTGCCGTCGGCCGCGCTCGGGCGTTTCCAGGTGGCGTCGTACACCCGCCCGTCGCGCAGCACCTCCGCCTTTCCCGAACCGACGGTCTCGGTGTACGGGGTGTAGTTGCCGAGCGCGTCGTGCAGGTCCGACCTGCGCACCCTCACGTGCTGCACCACGACCGTCGCGGGAACCACCTGCCCGCCGTCGGTCGTGACGGCCGGCCGGCCATCCATCGCCACCTTCCAGCCGTGCCGCCCCGCGGACCAGGTGAAGGTGAAGCGGGCCGCCGGGTAGCGGACCGTGCGCGAGGTCTCGGCGCGGCCGCCCGCGGGTGCCGGGCCGTAGTGGAAGCCGGTGGTCAGCGCGTCCGCGCCGGAGGCCGAGCCGAGGAGCCTGCCGGGGCGCAGATAGAGGTTGTGCGGGGCCGGCTTCGCGGTGCCCCGGAAGTACGCGTCGGGTTTGGCGTCGGGTGTTTTCGCGGACAGCGGGGCGGCCTCGATCAGCGGCAGCAGCTTCTTCTGGGCGCCGGAGAAGGCGAGGGTGGGGCGGTCGAACTGGCGTAGTAGTTCGAGGTCGGACTCGCGCGCGCTGCGCACCGGTCCGACGACCGGGGGCAGCCGGGTGGCGTAGAGCGCGATCAGGCGGCTCAGCCCGCCCTCGACCTGCTCGGTGTACACGATGTCGGCGGCGTTCAGACCGGTCTGGGGGCGGGCCGCCCCCACGTTGTCGATCTTGACGGCGAGGACCGGTCCGGCGTGCTTCGGGCTCGGCGCAGGGGGCTGCGGCGGGTCCGGCTCCGGCACCGGGGAGGACGCCTTTCCGCCGCGCCCGTCGTGGACGGTGCCGTGCCGCGCCGTGCAGCCCGCCGTCGGGGTGGCCGTCGCCATGGCGGCCAGCAGCGCCACCGCCGAGGCCGCGTACCGTGCTCGCGCGTTTCGTCCGTTGCCCACCGTTCGGCCCCCGTCTCCGCGTCCCTGCCTCTGAATACCTCTGAATATGTGTTTGTCCGTTCATCGGCGGCCATACCCGTTCGGCTCCGACCGGGCACGGCCTACTGGGCCGATCGGCCCCATGAGCCGACCTGCGGTTCGGCGGGTCGGGCCCGGGTACCCGGGCGCGGCAGGGGAGACGCGGAACGACGGAGGGAGCGCGCCGCGATGAAGGCAGTGACGTGGCAGGGCAAGCGCGACGTTCGGGTCGAGGAGGTCCCCGATCCGAAGATCCAGGAGCCGACGGACGCCGTCATCCGGATCACCTCGACCGGTCTGTGCGGCTCCGACCTGCACCTCTACGAGGTGCTCACGCCGTTCATGACACCGGGCGACATCCTCGGCCACGAGCCGATGGGCATCGTGGAGGAGGTCGGCGCCGGGGTGGCGAACCTCAAGCCCGGCGACCGGGTGGTCGTACCGTTCCAGATCTCCTGCGGCCACTGCTTCATGTGCTCCGCGGGCCTGACGACCCAGTGCGAGACCACCCAGGTCACCAGCGAGGGCATGGGCGCCGCCCTGTTCGGCTACACCCGCCTGTACGGGGCCGTCCCGGGCGCCCAGGCCGAGTACCTGCGCGTGCCGCAGGCCCAGTTCGGCCCGGTCAAGCTTCCCGAGGGCCCGCCCGACGAGCGGTTCCTCTACCTCTCGGACGTGCTGCCGACCGCCTGGCAGGCGGTCGTCTACGCCGACGTGCCGCGCGGCGGAAGCGTGGCCGTGCTCGGACTCGGCCCCATCGGCGACATGGCGTGCCGGGTCGCCAAGGCACGCGGCGCCGAGCGGGTGTTCGGCGTGGACCTGGTCCCGGAACGGCTGGTCCGGGCGCGTCGGCGGGGCGTGGAGACGTACGACCTGCGCGGCTTCGACAACGAGAAGGAACTGGTCGCGGCGATCCGCGACGAGACCCAGGGACGCGGACCCGACGCCGTGATCGACGCGGTCGGCACCGAGGCGCACGGCAGCGCGGCCGCCCGGCTCGTCCAGCAGGCCGCGACGGTGCTGCCGCACGCCCTGGGTGGACCGCTCGCGGAACGCTTCAGCGTGGACCGGCTCGCCGCCCTGCACACCGCCATCGAACTGGTGCGCCGCGGCGGCACGCTCTCCCTGAGCGGCGTCTACGGCGGCACGGCCGACCCCATGCCGATGATCACGCTCTTCGACAAGCAGATCCAGATGCGCATGGGCCAGGCCAACGTCCGCCGCTGGACCGACGAGATCATGCCCTTCCTGACGGACGAGGACCCGCTGGGCGTCGACGACTTCGCCACGCACCGGCTGCCGCTGACGGACGCCCCGCACGCGTACGAGATGTTCCAGCGCAAGCAGGAGGGGGCCGTCAAGGTCGTCATGCGCCCGTGAGCGTCCGCGACCCGCGGACGCCATCCAGTACGGGCACATGCGCACCGTCATGGGCGCCCGCACCTCCAGCGGCTACGCGAGCCGCAGCCGCCGCGGCATCCACGGCGTTCTCGACATCGAGACTGCCCTTCGGGATAGGGGGCAGGGCGCCCGACGCCTGCAGCAGCGGGCGCCCCGGCCGTGAACCTGCAGGCAACCGGTGCTGCCTACTGCCGGGCCTTGTTGATGGCGTTGTGGAGCTTGTTGAACCCCACCCATCCCCAGTAGACGCGGTGGTGGGTGATCAGCCCGTGGTCGAGATCCATGGACTCGACCACGTCCGTCTGGTCGCCCTTCGGAGTTTCGCGCGGGTACTCCCGTCCAGCGTCACCCGGCACGAGTTCCGTAGGTAGGGTTGACTGGGTGCCGCAGGAATGGTGGAAACCGACCTGGTCAGTACCAGCCGCGATGCGCGCCGTGCGGGCGGCCGTCGTTGTCCCGTCGCTGTTCGCGATCGCCTACAAGGTGATCGGCAGCCCACAGACCGCGCTGTACGCCACCTTCGGCGGGATCGCCACGCTGGTCATCGCCGGATTCGGCGGTACCAGGACCAACAAGCTGTCCGCGCACACGCAGCTCGCCGTCGTCGGCAGCCTCGCGCTGATCATCGGCACGCTGGTGAGCGGGACAACCTGGCTCGCCGCCCTGGTCACGGTCCCCGTCACGTTCGCGATCTTCTTCGGCGGGATCGTCGGCCCGAACGCGGCGACCGGCGCCATCGCGGCCATGTTCGCCTACGTGCTGCCGGTTGTCTCCGCGGGCGGCGCTGCCACGATTCCGAGCCGGCTTGAGGGCTGGTGGATGGCGTCCCTCGCCGGAACCATCGCGGTGCTGCTGCTCTCGCCGCCCGCGCCGGGGGAGCGGCTGCGCGCCGCCACCGCCGAACTGGCGGGCGAGCTGGCCGACCGGCTGCGCGCCGCCGCCGACAGCCAGACGACGACGCCCGCGGCGATGCGCGCGGCCAAGGAGCGACTGCGCGCCGTGTTCGACGCCGCGCCGTATCGCCCGACCATGATTGGCACCGCCGACCAAGCGCTGGGCAGCCTGGTGCAGCTGCTGGAGTGGGGCGCGTCGCAGGTCGGCGACGCGTTCGACGGGCACATCGACCTGACCCGTTCCTGCCCGCAAGACCGCGCGCTGCTGCGCGCCGCCGCAGGCCTGTTCGCCGATACGCAGGCGCTGCTCGCCGGCCAGGCGGCCAACCCCGATTTCGCCGCTTTGGAGAAGGCGCGGACGCTGTCGGCGGAGCGTCTGCGTGACCTGTCCGGCCGCGCCGGTGAGCCGGACGCACGGGTCGCGGCGGCGCAGGCGGTGCACGCGCAGTCGATCGCGGTCGTCGCCCGCGGCGCCGCCGCGGACGCGCTGATCGTCAGCCACCGTGCCTCCGCCGAGGCGGTCGAGGCGGAGCGCCGTGACTGGTACGGCTTCTCCACCGACGCTGCCACCGCCGCGGCGGCCCCGGCCGCCATCGTGCCTGCAACCGCCACGCCTGCCGCCGCCGCGCTGGCCGCGGCGGCCAACTCACCCCGGATGCAGGGCCTGATCGGTGCGGTCACACTGGTGCGGCGGCACGCGTCCGTCCGCTCGGTCTGGTTCCTCAACTCGCTGCGCGCGGCGGTGGCGCTCGCCGCTGCCGTCGCCGTCGCGGACGCGTCCGGGGTGCAGCACGCGTTCTGGGTGGTGCTCGGCACACTGTCGGTGCTGCGCACCAGCGCCGCGGCGACCGGATCGACGGCGTTGCGCGCGCTGGGCGGCACCGTCGTCGGCTTCGTGGTGGGGGCGGCGCTGCTCATCGGGGTCGGGACCCATCCCGGCGCGCTGTGGGCGGTATTCCCGGTGGCGGTGCTCGTCGCCGCGTACGCGCCGGGAACCACGCCGTTCCTGGTCGGGCAGGCCGCCTTCACGGTGACGGTCGTGGTGGTGTTCAACCTGCTCGCCCCGGTCGGCTGGACGATCGGGCTGCTGCGGATCGAGGACGTGGCGATCGGCTGCGGTGTCAGCGTGGCGGTCGGCGTGCTGCTGTGGCCACGCGGGGTGTCGTCGGTGGTCGGCGACGATCTCGCCGACGCCTTCCGCTCCGGCGCGGCGTTCCTGACCCAGGCGGTGGACTGGGCGCTCAGCGAGCTGATGGTGCCGCCGGCCGCCTCGATCGCCGCGGTGAGCGCGGGCATCAGGCTCGACGATGCGATGCGCTGCTTCCTCACCGAGCAGGGAAGCAAGAAGCTGGGCAAGGAAGACCTGTGGACGCTGGTCAACGCCGCGACCCGGCTGCGGCTGACCGCGCATACCCTGGCCGCGCTGCGGCCGGCCACGCCGGTCGCGTCGGCCGGCCCCGGGAGCGCCTGCCTGCCGCTGGCGGGGTCGGACGGGTACGCGGGCGCGCCGGCCTGCACCGGGCTCCGGATCGAGGCGGCGGACCTGGCCGGGTTCTACGGAACGATCGCCCAGGAGGTGAGCCGGCCATCACCCCGACCGACGACGGTTTCGCCGCCGCTGTTGATGGCGTCAGCCATGCCAGGGCAGGCGTCAACGGCCGACGCGAACGCACCAGTCGAAGCGTCGCCGGAGCCTGAACTGCCGCACCCGCACCTGCTCTGGGTGCAAGAGCACCTGCGTCACCTGAGCAAAGACGCCCAGTCGGTGAGCGAGCCCGCGCAGCACATGGCGGAGGTCCGCCGCCGCCCCTGGTGGCGGTAGCACAAGGTCGGTTAACGGCAACCTGGTCGCGGACCTCAAGCGGCACGGCGACCTGAAAAACCAGTTCTACGAACGCGTTCGCAACGAAACCCAGCAGATCCCGGAAACCGAGAAGCGACTCAGGGAAACCGTCACCAAACTCAGGAAGACCGTCTCGAACCAGAAAGCCGAGATCGAAGAACTCCGCCAGCTGGTCACCAACCTCACCCTCGCCAATGCCGTTCTCACCCAGAACACGGACGCTCCGATAGAACCTGACCCGGTTCCCGACAACATCTCCCGTTCCGCCGACCCACCATTTGAGGCCCTCCCACACACTGGGCCGCTCCGGTGCTCTCAAACCGGGTCGGCCCCTCTTCACTCTGCCCCCCCCCGGAGCAGCCTGCCGAGCCGAACACTCTCACTTGACAGAGAAGATCTCCGCCAGGTCGTAGCGGACCGGTTCCTCCAACTGGGCGTAGGTGCAGCTCTCCGGCGTGCGGTCCGGGCGCCAGCGGCGGAAACGGGCCGTGTGCCGGAACCGCGCCCCGTTCTCCATGTGGTCGTAGGCCACCTCGGCCACCCGCTCCGGCCGCAACGGCACCCAGGACAGGTCCTTCTTCCCCGACCAGCGGCTGGGCGCGCCGGGCAGCCGTGCCGCCTCGTGGGCCGCCTCGTCCGACCAGGCCGCCCACGGGTGCCCGGCCACGTCGTCCATCCGCAGCGGCTCCAGCTCCTCGATCAGCTCGGCACGCCGCTTCATCGGGAACGCGGCACACACACCGACGTGGTGCAGGGTGCCCCGGTCGTCGTACAGGCCGAGCAGCAGCGAGCCGACGACCGGGCCGCTCTTGTGGTGGCGGTACCCGGCGACCACCACGTCCGCCGTGCGCTCGTGCTTGACCTTGAACATGGCCCGCTCGTCCTGGAGATAGCGCAGTCCCAGCGGCTTGGCGACGATGCCGTCCAGGCCGGCGCCCTCGTACTGCTCGAACCACCGCCGGGCCACCTCGATGTCGGTCGTCGCGGGTGCCACGTGCACCGGGGCGGTCACCTCCGCCAGCGCCCGGACCAGCAGCGCGCGCCGGTCGGACAGCGGCACGTCGAGCAGTGACTCGCCGTCCAGGGCGAGCAGGTCGAAGACCACGAAGGAGGACGGGGTCCGCTCGGCCAGCATCCGCACCCGGGAGGCGGCCGGGTGGATCCGCTCGGTCAGCGCGTCGAAGTCCAGCCGGCCCTCCCGTGCGATCACGATCTCCCCGTCCAGCACGCACCGCTCGGGCAGCCGCTCCTTGAGCGCCTCGACCAGCTCGGGAAAGTACCTGGTCAGCGGCCTTCCGGTGCGGCTGCCGAGCTCCACCTCGGGGCCGTCGCGGAACACGATCGCCCGGAAGCCGTCCCACTTCGCCTCGTACTGCATGTCCGGCGGGATGCTCGCCACCGACTTGGCGAGCATCGGCTTCACGGGCGGCATCACCGGCAGGTCCATGCCTAGATTCTGCGCGCCCGCGCGCGTGCCCGCCCGGTGTGCGCGGTCGGCGCGCTGCCCCTACCGTGGCTCGCATGGGCGATGCGGTGGAACTGGAGGTGGGCGGCCGGACCGTACGGCTGTCCAGCCCGGACAAGGTCTTCTTTCCCGAGCGCGGACTCACCAAGCTGGACGTCGCCCGGTACTACCAGGCCGTCGCCCCCGGCATCCTGCGCGCCCTGCGCGACCGTCCCACCACCCTGGAGCGTTACCCGGACGGCATCACCGGCGAGTGGTTCTTCCAGAAACGGGCACCCAAGGGCATGCCCGCGTGGATTCCCACCGCCCACATCACCTTCCCCAGCGGGCGCAGCGCCGACGAGATGTGCCCCACCGAGGAGGCCGCCGTGGTGTGGGCCGCCCAGTACGGCACGCTCACCTTCCACCCCTGGCCGGTACGCCGCGACGACGTCGACCACCCCGACGAACTGCGCATCGACCTCGACCCCCAGCCCGGTACCGGCTTCACCGACGCCGTGCGCGCCGCCCACGAACTGCGGTCCGTGCTGGAGGAGTTCGGCGGTCTGCGCGGCTGGCCCAAGACCTCCGGCGGTCGCGGTCTGCACGTGTTCGTGCCGATCCAGCCGCGCTGGAGCTTCACCCAGGTACGACGCGCCGCGATCGCCGTGGGCCGCGAGATGGAACGCCGGATGCCCGAACAGGTGACGATCAAGTGGTGGAAGGAGGAGCGCGGCGCCCGTATCTTCCTGGACTACAACCAGACGGCCCGCGACCGCACCATCGCCTCCGCCTACTCCGTGCGCCCCCGCTCCCACGCCCCCGTCTCGGCACCCCTGCGCTGGGAGGAGGCCGACGCCGCACGGCCCGAGGACTTCGACGTGGCCACCATGCCGCCCCGGTTCGCCGAGGTCGGCGACGTGCACGCCGACATGGACGACCATGCCTTCTCCCTGGAGGCCCTGCTGGAACTGGCCGCCCAGGACGAGCGCGACCACGGGCTGGGCGATCTGCCCTATCCGCCGGAGTACCCGAAGATGCCCGGTGAGCCGAAACGGGTCCAGCCGAGCCGGGCGAAGAAGGAGGGCCCGGCCGCCGGTGAGTCCGCCGGCTGAGTGCGACGGCCGCCCTGGTGGCGGGCGCGTCGCGGCGCGAGAGCGCTCTCACGGCGGGCCCGGGCGCGGCTATCCTGATCCGCAACCGCCGGTGAGGAGCGCAGAAGTGACCGAGACAGCGTCCCGTCCCACGTTGGAGGCCGTGGCCGCGCGGGCAGGGGTGTCGCGGGCCACCGTGTCCCGGGTGGTGAACGGCGGGGACGGGGTGCGGGAGCCGCTGGCCGAGCGGGTGCGGCAAGCCGTGGAGGAACTCGGGTACGTGCCGAACCAGGCCGCCCGCAGCCTGGTGACCAAACGGCACGACGCCGTCGCCGTCGTCATCGCCGAACCGGAGCCCCGGGTCTTCGCCGACCCCTTCTTCGCACGGCAGCTGCGGGGCATCAGCAAGGAGCTGACCGCCCACGACTCGCAGCTCGTCCTGCTGCTGACGGAGGGACGCGACGACCACGCCAGGGTCGGGCGCTACCTCGCCGGCGGTCACGTCGACGGCGCGCTCGTGTTCTCGCTGCACCTCGACGACCCGCTGCCGGGGCTGATCCGGCGTGCCGGGGTGCCGACCGTGTTCGGCGGGCGGCCCGGCTGGAGCGACGACGCCGCCCCCGGCGCCGCGGACTTCGCGCGGACGGCCCAGAACCCCGCGGTCGTCTACGTCGACAGCGACAACCGGGGCGGGGCACGGGAGGCCGTGCGGTATCTGGTCGGCCTCGGCCGGACGAGGATCGGGCACATCACCGGAGCCCTCGACCAGACCTCGGCGGTGGACCGGCTCGACGGCTTCCGGGACGTGATGGCCGACGCGGATCCCCGGCTGATCGTGGAGAGCGACTTCACCCCGGCCGGCGGGGAGCGCGCCATGCGCGAACTCCTCGACCGCTGCCCGGACCTGGACGCGGTGTTCGCCGCCAACGACCTCACCGCCTCCGGAGCGCTGCGCGTGCTGCGTGAGCGCGGGCTGCGGGTGCCCGACGACGTCGCCGTGGTCGGCTTCGACGACATGCTGCCCGTGGCCGAGCAGACCGAGCCGCCGCTGACCACCGTGCGTCAGGACATCGAGGGGATGGGCCGGTTGATGGCCCGCCTCCTGCTGCGCGGCCTCGACGGGCACGGCGCCGAGGCCGGGGAGGGCGGTGCGCCGCGCGGTGTCGTCCTCCCGACCACCCTCGTACGGCGCGCGTCCGCGTGAGATCCGCCGGGCCGCCGGCACCGCCTCACGTCCGCGAAGGCGTGCTCCTGATCACCGCGAAGCGGGCGCCGTAGGGGTCGGCGAGCCTGGCGACACGGCCGACTCCCGTGACGTCGGTGGCGGGCACCCGGACCGTGCCGCCGAGTTCCTCGGCCCTGGCCACCGTCGCGTCCGTGTCCGGGACCTCGAAGTACGGCAGCCAGTACGCGCCCGTCTTGGCCTCGGTCGGGTCGTCGGAGAGGGCCACGATGCCGCCGAACATGGCGTCCTCGCCGCCCTCGGCGGGGTTGACGCACGTGTAGGTGCCGCCGGGGAAGGGCACCGCGGAGGTCTCCAGGCCCAGCACCTTGTGGTAGAACGCGGCCGCCGCGGCGATGTCCGGCGTGTACAGCTCGACCCAGCACAGCGAACCCGTCTCGCCGGCCAGGTCCACGCCCTTGATCCGCCCCGGCTGCCAGATGCCGAACGGCACGCCCGCCTTGTCGGCGAGGACCGCCATGTGGCCCTCGCCCATCACGTCCATGGGCTGGACCAGCACGGTGCCGTGCGCCTGTTCGACGGCCTTGGCGGTCGCCGCGGCGTCGGCGCTCTGGAAGTACACGGTCCAGGAGGGCGGCCCCTGATCCGGCATGGTCTGCATCCCGCCGGCCACCGTCCTGCCGTCGAGCTGGAAGAAGCCGTAGCCACCGGCCTGGGGCCCCGCCGACTGGAACCGCCAGCCGAAGAGAGCGCCGTAGAAGGAAGCGGCGCCGTCGATGTCGGGGGTGCCGACGTCGAGCCAGTTCGGAGCGCCGTTGACGAAACGGGTGGTGAGCATCCTTGCCCTCCTTCGAAGGAGCCCGGTTGTCTGCTCTGCCGAGTCTGTCACCGCCCACTGACAACCGCCGCCGCAACACGACGGCCCCGCCGCACCGGCGGCCCCGGGCGGCGGTGGAGTCCGGCTGTGTTTCCGGGGTGGTGTTCCGCGTGCCGCCGTGCGGGTGGGGTGGGTCTGAGGCCATCATCGGGGGTGGTGGGCGGCCGTGCGCGCCCGCGTTGATCCGGTGTTGAGTGAATGTTTCGCGCCACCCGGCACGATCCCGTTCATGCACTTCGAGACGACCACTCCGGCCGGCATCGCCTGGCAGGACCAGGCCCTGTGCGCGGAGACCGGGGCCGACTTCTTCTTCCCCGAGCCGGGCAGTTCGGTGCGCGAGGCGAAGCGCATCTGCGGAATGTGCGAGATGCGCTCGGCCTGCCTGGAGTACGCCCTCGCGAACGACGAGCGCTTCGGCGTCTGGGGCGGCCTGTCCGAGAAGGAACGGCAGGCCCTCGGGCGGGCCGGGCGGTCCGCCCCGTGCGCCAACGGCTGATCAGGCGCCGGCCCGCGCCGCCATCCGTGCCCGGCGCGCGGCGAGCCGCTCGTCGAACTTCGCGGCCTCCGCGTCCAGGCCGCCCATGAACAGGCCCAGCTCCTCCTGCGCCCGCAGGCCCTCGGGACCGAGGCCGTCGATCTCCAGGACCTTCAGGAAGCGCAGCACCGGCTGGAGCACGTCGTCGTGGTGGATGCGCAGGTTGTAGACCCCGCCGATGGCCATCTGCGCCGCCGCCCGCTCGAAACCGGGGATGCCGTGGCCGGGCATGCGGAAGTCGACCACCACGTCGCGCACCGCCTGCATGGTCAGGTCGGGCGCGATCTCGAACGCCGCCTTGAGCAGGTTGCGGTAGAAGACCATGTGCAGGTTCTCGTCGGTCGCGATGCGCGCCAGCATGCGGTCGCAGACCGGATCCCCGGACTGGTGCCCGGTGTTGCGGTGCGAGATGCGGGTGGCGAGCTCCTGGAAGGCGACGTACGCGACCGAGTGCAGCATCGAGTGCCGGTTGTCGGACTCGAAGCCCTCGCTCATGTGCGCCATCCGGAACTGCTCCAGCTTGTCCGGGTCGACCGCGCGCGAGGCGAGCAGGTAGTCGCGCATCACGATGCCGTGCCGGCCCTCCTCGGCCGTCCACCGGTGCACCCAGGTGCCCCAGGCGCCGTCCCGGCCGAACAGGGTGGCGATCTCGTGGTGGTAGCTGGGGAGGTTGTCCTCCGTCAGAAGGTTGACCACCAGGGCGATCCGGCCGACCTCCGTGACCTTGGACTGCTCCTTGTCCCAGGCCTCGCCGTCCTCGAAGAGACCGGGGAAGTTGCGGGCGTCGCTCCAGGGCACGTACTCGTGCGGCATCCAGTCCTTGGCGACGTTCAGATGCCGGTTCAGCTCCTGCTCGACCACTTCCTCCAGCGCGTACAGCAGCCGCGCGTCGGTCCATGCGGACTGGCTGCCGAGGTGAGGGGAGGTGAGGGTCACGGAAACTCCAGGGGGACGCGCGGGGAAACGGGAGCGGGCAGACGAAAGAGAACGGGCCCGGCGAGCGGTGCACAGGAACCTACGGGATCGTAGGCTACGAATCCGTAGGTTACGAATCCGTAGGTTAAGCTCGTCGTAAAGGTGGCTGATCAGACGGCTGCGGAAAAAGAGTTGACGGGCTCCCGGACACGCCGGAGCAGCGCAGGTCCCGCGGCCGGGACAGGCGCCGTCCACCTCGTCAGACGTACAACTCCCGCAGCCGTACCGAGAGACAGGTCACACAGCCCTCGAGCTTCTCGAACTCGCCGATGTCCACCACGACCGGCTCGAATCCGAGGTCGCCCAGCAGTTCCGCCGTCTTCGGCGCGCTCGCCGCCATCAGCAGCCTGCTGCCGCCGAGCAGCACCACATGGCTGCCGGACTCCTCCGGCACCGGCAGGAAACGCGGGTACAGCGACGGCGTGTCCACCTTCGGGATGTGCCCGATGACCGTCCCGTCGGGCAGCGCCGTCACCGCCGACTTCAGGTGCAGCACCTTGCTCACCGGTACGGTCACGACCCGCGCCCCGAGCGGTTCGAACACCGCCCGCAACTGCTGCACGCCGGCCGCGTTGGTGCGCCCGCCGCGGCCGACGTAGACCGTGTCACCGACCTTCAGCACGTCCCCGCCGTCCAGGGTGCCCGGCTCCCAGACCCAGTTGACCGAGCAGCCGAGACGGGCCACGGCCTGCTCCACCCCGGCGGTCTCGCCGCGCCGGGACCGGGCGCCCGGGCGGGTGATCAGGGCGACGTTCCGGTACACGACGACGGCGTCCTCCACGAACACCGCGTCGGGGCAGTCGTCGGCCGGTTCGACCTCGACCGTCTCCCAGTCGTGCCCGCGCAGCGCCTCGACGTACGCCTCCCACTGCCGCACCGCGAGGGCGACGTCGACCTTCTCCCGCTCGACATGGGTCACCAGCCCTTCGGCGAGACGCGGACCGGGGCGGCGGACGAGGGCCTTCTTACTGGGCACGAGGGGCCTTTCGGATCAGCGCACGGGCGGGCACCGGCGCGGCCGTGACCGCGCCGGTCCGCCATCATGCGCCAGGCGCCCGCCCGGACAAAAGCCCACGGCCCTAGGCGGGATCCGTGAGGGACTCCCAGGTGGTTTCCCGCAGTTCCCCTTCCTCCAGCAGCAGCCAGCGGGTGATGCCGACGGACTCCAGGAACGGCAGGTCGTGGCTGGCCACGATCAGGGCGCCCTCGTAGGAGTCCAGGGCGGTCGTCAGCCGGCGCACGCTCGCCATGTCCAGGTTGTTGGTCGGCTCGTCGAGCATGAGCAACTGCGGCGCGGGCTCCGCCAGCAGCAGCGCGGCCAGCGTGGCCCGGAACCGTTCCCCGCCGGACAGCGTCGCCGCCTGCTGGTCGGCGCGGGCGCCCCGGAACAGGAAGCGGGCCAGCTGGGCCCGGATCCGGTTGTGGGTGGCGCCCGGCGCCAGACGGGCCACGTTCTCGGCCACGCTCAGCTCGCCGTCGAGGATGTCCAGCCGCTGCGGCAGGAACCGCACCGGCACCTGCGCGGCCACCTCGCCCGCCACCGGCGGCAGCTCCCCGGCGACGGTGCGCAGCAGTGTCGTCTTGCCGGCGCCGTTGCGCCCGACCAGCGCGACACGCTCCGGACCGTGCAGGTCCAGACCTCCGTCCACGCGCGCGCCGTACGCGAGTTCCAGATCCCGCAGGGTGAGCACGGTACGGCCCGGCGGTACCGCCGTGTACGGGAGGTCGACGCGGATCTCGTCGTCGTCCCGTACCGCCTCCACCGCCTCGTCGAGCCGCTCCCTCGCCTCGGCCAGCCGCTCCTCGTGCATGATGCGGTGCTTGCCCGCGGACTCCTGCGCCGAGCGCTTGCGGGCGCCCATGACGATCTTCGGCTCGCGCTTCTGGTCCCACATCTTCTGGCCGTACCGCTTGCGCCGGGCCAGTTTGACCTGGGCGTCGGACAGTTCGCGCCGCTGCCTGCGCAGGTCGGCCTCGGCGACGCGCACCATGCGCTCGGCCGCCTCCTGCTCCAGGGCGAGGGCCGCCTCGTACGCCGAGAAGTTCCCGCCGTACCAGGTGACCCGGCCGGAGCTGAGGTCGGCGATCTGGTCGACCAGTTCCAGCAGTTCGCGGTCGTGGCTGACCACGACCAGCACGCCCGGCCAGGACTCGACGGCCGAGCACAGGCGGCGGCGCGCGTACAGGTCGAGGTTGTTGGTCGGCTCGTCAAGGAGCAGCACGTCCGGTCGGCGCAGCAGCAGCGCGGCCAGCCGCAGCAGCACCGACTCGCCGCCCGAGACCTCGCCGACGGTGCGGTCCAGGTCGATGCGGCCGAGCCCGAGCTCGCCGAGGGTGGCCAGGGCGCGCTCCTCCACGTCCCAGTCGTCGCCGACCGTCTCGAAGTGCTCCTCGGCGACGTCGCCGGCCTCGATGGCGTGCAGCGCGGCCCGCTGCGCGGCGATGCCGAGCGCCTCGTCGACCCGCAGCCCGGTGTCGAGCGTGACGTTCTGCGGAAGGTATCCCACCTCGCCGGCGACGCGGACGGTACCGCCGACCGGTCCGAGCTCGCCGGCGATCAGTTTCAACAGAGTGGACTTTCCCGAACCGTTGACGCCGACCAGGCCGGTCCTGCCGGGGCCGAAGGCGAGGTCGAGGCCGGTGAGGACGGGACTGCCGTCGGGCCAGGCGAAGGAGAGGGAGGTACAGGTGATGGATGAGGACATGGACGCCTCGCGATCGATGGTGGTGTCAGGGGGCAGACGCGTGTGAGACACCGCGGGGCGAGGTCACCGTGCTGGAGGGGGCCACGGGGCAGGAGAAGAGCCCTGGGCCATGTCCTTCGGGACGGCTCGGACGCCGAGGTCGCGCGCCACGCACACACCTGACCGGTGCGACGCGGTGCCTCAGGACCTCAGACGAGCAACGTCCTTCTCCAATCGGCGGCAACAGGACCGCTGCAAACGCTAGGAGGGGCCGGGACACCTGTCAACGGAATAATGGGCGGGTCCGAGCCCTCGCCGAAGGAGTCCCCCGTGCCCGACGGTTCGCTCTCGCTGCCCTCCCGCCTCTACCTGCTGGCCTGGGACACCGAGCGTCTGAAGATCACCGGCACCGCCCAGCTGCACCACCTGGTCCAGGCCGGCGCCCTGACCGAGCTGGCCCAGCGCGGGCTGCTGGTCGACGACGACGGTGTCGCCGCACCGGCCGGCCTGGACGCCGAAGCCGGCGACCCGGTGCTCGACGGGCTGCTCGAACTCGTCCGGGAGTCCCGGCCCCGCCGCTGGAAGACCTGGGTGACGCTGCACGCCCGGATCACCCTCGACGCCGTGCGCGGGCAGTTGGCCGCCGAGGGGGTGCTGCGCGCCGAGCGGCGCCGGGTGCTCGGTGTTCTTCCGTCCGTGTCCTACACCTTGGAGCGCGTCGCCGTCGTGGACGCGTTGCGGGAGGAGGCCCGCCGGGCGCTGGAGGGCCCGCTGCCGGCCGCGGAGGTCTCCGAGCGCGACGCGGCCGTCGTCGCCCTCGCGGCCGCCGCCGAACTGCGCACCGTGGTGCCCGCCAAGGAGCGCAGGCGCCACAAGCAGCGCGTCGAGGAGCTGACCGAGCGCAGCGGAGCCGCGGCCCCCGCGCTGCGCAAGGTGGTGCGCGAGGTGAGCGCGGCGGTGGTCATGACGGCCGCGGCGGCGTCCGCCGCGGCGGGAGGCTGAGCGGGGCGGTCAGCAGGCGTCCCGCATCAGCTCCGCGAGATCGTGGTCCAGGTCGAGCTGGAGGTGTTCCAGACCGAGCGGCACCAGTTCGCGCGTGGCCTCCAGGAAGCGTCGTATCTCACCGCTGCGGACGTGCACCACGGCCGTGCCCTCGGGGGCGTGGAACTCCAGGACGGTGCGGTCGTACCCGTACGGCCGCACCCGCACGTCGCCCTGGCCCTCGGCCTCCCGCAGGCCGGCCGTCAGCAGGTCACGGGCGAAGAGCCAGCAGACCTCGACGCCTTCGAGGGTGGCCGGGGCCGGGAAGGACATACGGACGGCGAACGGGTCGCGCCGGTCGTAGTGCAGCGTGGCGGGAATGCTGTGCATCCGTGGCGTGGCGGAGACCAGGCGCGCCTCCACGGACTGCTCGATGACAGTGGACAAGGCCTTGCTCCCTTGTGACGGCTGGACGAACCTCCGGGCGGATGAGGCCGTGCACTGGAAGAGACGACGGAAGTCGCCGATCCGTGCACACGAGGAGAGAGTGACCTGCGTCACCGCGTTCATTCCTGTGAGTGACGCGAATCCCGTGTCGCTCGACTGGGGGACTGGATATCGCCCGATATGGCGAATCAATCCAGAATTGCGGGTATCCGTTCCTTGCACAGAGAGGAAGTGAACGGCATGCCACGCGGTTCCAGTTCCAAGCGCGAGCGCCAGTACGAGCACATCAAGCAGAGCGCCCAGGACCGGGGGGAGGGTACCGAACGCGCCAGGGAGATCGCCGCGCGCACGGTGAACAAGGAGCGCGCCCGCAGCGGCGAGTCGAAGACCGCCGGCCGCACCTCCACCCAGGACATGTCCTCCGGCAGGCGGGGCGGTCAGCGCTCGGGCCGGGGCTCCGAGGGGCCCACCTACGACCAGCTCTACGAGGAGGCCAAGCGGCGCAACATCCATGGCCGGTCGGACATGAACAAGCAGCAGCTGCGGCAGGCCCTGGGCAAAGGCTGACCCCCGCGCCGTGCCCGGCGGGCCCGCGTCCGGTCAGGAACGCGGGCCCGTTCGCCGTACCGACTGCGCGAGGCCGTACGCTCGGCCACCATGACGACGACCGTACGCGTGCCCGAGGGCTGGCCCGCCACCGAGGAGGAAGCCCGCGCCGTCCAGGACGAGCTGCGCGGACGGGTGGTGCGGGACGAGCCGGGGCCGCCGCCCGGGACGGGCCACGTCACGGGGGTCGACGTCGCCTACGACGACGAGCGGGACCTCGTCGCGGCGGCGGCCGTCGTCCTGGACGCGGCCACCCTGCGCACCGTCGCCGAGACCACCGCCGTGGGGCGGATCTCCTTCCCGTACGTGCCCGGACTGCTGGCCTTCCGCGAGATCCCCACCGTGCTCGCCGCGCTGGACGCCCTGCCCGTCGCGGCCGGCCTCGTCGTCTGCGACGGCTACGGCCTGGCCCACCCGCGGCGCTTCGGACTGGCGAGCCACCTCGGTGTGCTGACCGGACTGCCGACGATCGGCGTCGCCAAGAACCCGTTCACCTTCACCCACGAGGACCCGGACACCCCGCGCGGCAGCGCCTCCCCGCTGCTCGCGGGCCCTGACGAGGTCGGCCGGGCCCTGCGCACCCGGGACGGCGTCAAGCCGGTCTTCGTCTCCGTCGGCCACCGGGTGACCCTGGACAACGCCTGCGCCCACACCCTCGCCCTCACCCCGGCCTACCGCCTCCCGGAGACGACCCGCCGCGCCGACGCCCTGTGCCGCCGCGCCCTGCGCGAGGCGACGGCCCCAGGCCAATAGACACCTGGTGCCGCGACAGGCAACGTTTGCCCCGCCGCGACGCCCGGCACGCTCCCCCAAGCTCTTCGAGCAGGGGGGACCCCCAGAGCACGCACCTGACGCCGCGAGGCCCGCCCTCCGGGCGGACGACGGGAGTTTGACGACAGGACCTAGCGGCTCGTCGCGATCCGGAACGTGATGCCCGCCCGGCGCAGGCGGTCGACGAGGGCGTCGCCCATGGCCACCGCCGTGGTGACCTGGCCCGCCGTCGGCGGGAGGTCGTCCAGGGCCAGCGAGAGCGCCGCCTCGGCGAACATCTTCGCCGTCTCGCCGTACCCGGGGTCGCCGCCCGCGACCTCGGTGAACACCCGCCGTCCGCCGCCCTCGCCCACGAACCGCAGCGAGAACCAGCTCCTGGCCCGCTTCTCCTCGCTCGGCCCCTCACCGGGACGCAGCCGTCCGGACAACCAGCGCCGGGCGGGCGGCAGCTGGGCGGCGGCCATGACCGCGCCGAGGGCCGCGGCGCCGCCCACCGCGACCGGCAGGTGCCGCACGGCCGCGTAGTGGCGGTAGCGGAAGTCGGGGCCGTAACGTTCCAGCACGCGCGCGGAGCGCCGCACGATCTGCGGGTCGATGGTCGGCAGCGGCACCGCCCAGGCGCCCACCTCCCCGGCGAACCGCGGCGCCCCTGTCGGAGCGGCCGCCCGCCGCCCCAGCAGCCGCGGCTCGTGCCGTGCGCGGTCCCGCGCCGCGGCCCGTATCCGCAGCGGACGGGCGAACTGGCCGAGCGCCGACGCGAGGGTCCCACCCGAGACGGCGGCGTCAGCCCGGACGAACCCGTCCACGGTCAGCGGTACGCCCTCCGGCAGTTGCCGGACGGTGAAGTACACGCCCAGGTCGGCCGGGACGGAGTCGAAGCCGCAGGCGTGCACCAGGCGCGCCCCGGTCTCGCGCGCGCGTGCGTCGTGCCGGACGTACACCAGGTCCACGAACTCGGGTTCGCCGCACAGGTCCAGGTAGTCCGTGCCGCTGTCGGCGCAGGCGGCGACGAGTTCCTCGCCCGCGTCCGCGTACGGGCCCACGGTGGTGGCCAGCACGCGAGCCTGCCGGGTGAGGTCGCGCAGGGAGTCCGGGTCGGCCACGTCGGCGCGCAGCACTCCGACGGACGCACCCGAGGGCAGCCGCTCGCGCAGTTCCCTCAGCCGTTCCTCGCTGCGGCCGGCGATCGCCCAGCGCAGCCCCTCGGGGGCGTGCGCGGCGAGGTACTCGGCGGTGAGCGCCCCCACGAAGCCCGTGGCTCCGAAGAGGACGACGTCGTACGGACGGTCGGAGTCTTTCAGCCTGCTCATGACACTCCTCGCTCTCGCAGCCCGCGCCGCTGTGCGTGGCCGAGGCTAGCGTGAGGGGTGCGCGGTCCGGCGGGCGAGGTCCCGGGGGTGACGGTCCGGCGCTGCGGGATACGGCCACGAGGCCGCCGGGTACGTCTTCGGTACGCCGGGCTGAGCGCTTGCTCGCCGAGGGCTTGTATCCACTGGAACACGTTCTTAGCATCATCGGTGTTACATCAGTTGTGTCACAGTGAGGGGACCTGATGGCGACGGCAGAGGCGGCGGGTCGGCAGGGCCCGCTGACCGGTGTGCGCGTGGTCGAACTGGCCGGCATCGGCCCCGGCCCCTTCGCCGCGATGCTCCTGGCCGACCTGGGCGCCGACGTCGTCCGGGTGGACCGCCCCGGCGGCGGGGGACTGGGCATCGACCCCGCCCACGACCTCACCAACCGCAACAAGCGCTCGGTGGTCGTCGACCTCAAGTCCCCGGCCGGCCCCGCACGCGTCCTCGACCTCGCCGCCCGCGCCGACGTCCTCATCGAGGGCTACCGCCCCGGTGTCGCCGAGCGCCTCGGCGTCGGCCCCGGGGCCTGCCACGCCCGCAACCCGCGGCTGGTCTACGCCCGTATGACCGGATGGGGCCAGGACGGACCGCTCGCCCCGCGCGCGGGACACGACATCGCCTACATCGCGGTGACCGGCACCCTCGGCATGATCGGCGAACCGGGCACGCCCCCGGCCGTCCCCGCCAACCTCCTCGGCGACTACGCCGGCGGCTCCCTCTACCTCGTGGTCGGTGTCCTCGCCGCACTGCACCACGCGCGCGCGACCGGCACCGGCCAGGTCGTGGACGCCGCGATCGTCGACGGCACCGCCCACCTCTCCGCGATGATCCACGGCATGCTCGCCGCCGACGCCTGGCAGGACCGCCGCGGTGCCAACCTCCTGGACGGCGGCTGCCCGTACTACGGCACCTACGAGACTGCGGACGGCCGCTACATGGCGGTCGGCGCCCTGGAGCAGCGGTTCTACGACGAGTTCACCGCATTGCTCGGTCTGGAGGAGCACGCCGGGGCCCGTACCGACCTTGCCCGCTGGGGGGAACTGCGCGAGGCCGTCGCCGCCCGCTTCAAGTCCCGCACCCAGCAGGAGTGGACCACCGTCTTCCAGGGCTCCGACGCCTGTGTGGCCCCCGTGCTGTCCCTGCGCGAGGCCCCGCACCACCCGCACCTCGCCGCCCGCGGCACCTTCACGGAGCACGCCGGCCTCACCCAGCCCGCCCCCGCACCCCGCTTCTCGGCCACCCCCACCGCCGTGCGCGCAGGCCCCGCCCTGCCCGGCGCCGGCACGGCGGACGTGGCCCGCGACTGGGACCTGCCCGCGCTCCTGGAGGACGAGGACGGGGAGCACGGGGACGGGGAGCACGAGTACGGCGAGGACGGGGAGGACCGCTCCTGACGGACCCACGACCGCGACCCGCCCCCGGACCCACCCCCCGGCCCGACCCGGCTCCTCCCCCCGTCCCCAGGACACCACCCTCGTCGAAAGGCTTGTCAGTGAGCACCGAAGCGTATGTGTACGACGCGATCCGCACCCCGCGCGGGCGCGGCAAGGCCAACGGCGCCCTGCACGGCACGAAGCCCATCGACCTGGTCGTCGGCCTCATCCACGAGATCCGCGACCGCTTCCCCGGACTCGACCCGGCCGCCGTCGACGACATCGTGCTCGGCGTCGTCGGCCCGATCGGCGACCAGGGCTCCGACATCGCCCGGATCGCCGCCGTCGCCGCGGGACTGCCGGACACGGTGGCCGGTGTGCAGGAGAACCGCTTCTGCGCCTCCGGCCTGGAAGCCGTCAACCTGGCCGCCGCCAAGGTGCGCTCCGGCTGGGAGGACCTGGTCCTCGCGGGCGGCGTCGAGTCGATGTCCCGGGTGCCGATGGCCTCCGACGGGGGCGCCTGGTTCAACGACCCGATGACCAACCTCGCCGTCAACTTCGTGCCCCAGGGCATCGGCGCCGACCTGATCGCCACCATCGAGGGCTTCTCCCGGCGGGACGTCGACGAGTACGCCGCCCTGTCCCAGGAGCGCGCGGTCACCGCCTGGAAGGAGGGCCGCTTCGACCGCTCCGTCGTCCCGGTCAGGGACCGCAACGGGCTCGTCGTCCTCGACCGCGACGAGCACCCCCGCCCCGGCACCACCGCCGACTCCCTCGCGAAGCTCAAGCCGTCCTTCGCGGACATCGGCGAGCTGGGCGGCTTCGACGCCGTCGCCCTGCAGAAGTACCACTGGGTGGAGAAGATCGACCACGTCCACCACGCGGGCAACTCCTCCGGCATCGTGGACGGCGCCTCGCTCGTCGCCGTCGGCTCCCGCGAGGTCGGCGAGCGGTACGGCCTGACCCCCCGCGCGCGGATCATCTCCGCCGCCGTCTCCGGCTCCGAGCCCACCATCATGCTCACCGGGCCCGCGCCCGCCACCCGCAAGGCGCTCGCCAAGGCCGGCCTGACCATCGACGACATCGACCTCGTCGAGATCAACGAGGCGTTCGCGGCGGTCGTGCTGCGCTTCGCGAAGGACATGGGCCTGTCCCTGGACAAGGTCAACGTCAACGGCGGCGCCATCGCGCTGGGCCACCCGCTCGGCGCCACCGGCGCGATGATCCTCGGCACCCTCGTGGACGAACTGGAGCGCCAGGACAAGCGCTACGGCCTCGCGACCCTCTGCGTCGGCGGCGGCATGGGCGTCGCCACGATCGTCGAGCGCGTCTGACCCGCCCCCAGCGGCTCCCTCAGAACCCAGACTTCAACGGAGACCCCGACATGACCGAGAGCACCACCATCCGCTGGGAGCAGGACGACACCGGCGTCGTCACCCTCGTCCTCGACGACCCGAACCAGTCCGCGAACACCATGAACCAGGCGTTCCGCGACTCCCTCGCCGCCGTCGCCGACCGGCTGGAGGCGGAGCAGGACTCCGTCCGCGGCGTCATCCTCACCTCCGCGAAGAAGACCTTCTTCGCGGGCGGCGACCTGCGCGACCTGATCCGGGTCACCCCGGACACCGCGCAGGACCTGTTCGACGGCGGCCTCGCGCTCAAGCGGAACCTGCGCCGCATCGAGACCCTGGGCAAGCCGGTCGTCGCCGCGATCAACGGCGCGGCCCTGGGCGGCGGTTACGAACTCGCCCTGGCCTGCCACCACCGGATCGCGCTCGACACCCCCGGTACCAGGATCGGCTGCCCCGAGGTGACCCTCGGCCTCCTCCCCGGCGGCGGCGGGGTCGTCCGCACCGTACGGCTGCTGGGCATCACCGACGCCCTGCTCAAGGTGCTGCTCCAGGGCACCCAGTACAACGCCCGGCGCGCCCAGGAGAACGGGCTCGTCGACGAAGTGGCCGCCTCCCCGGAGGAGTTGCTGGCCAAGGCGCGCGCCTTCATCGACGCCAACCCGGAGTCGGCACAGCCCTGGGACAAGCCCGGCTTCCGCATCCCGGGCGGCACCCCGGCGAACCCGAAGTTCGCCGCCAACCTGCCCGCCTTCCCGGCCAACCTGCGCAAGCAGACCAACGGCGCCCCCTACCCGGCCCCGCGCAACATCCTGGCCGCAGCCGTCGAGGGCGCCCAGGTCGACTTCGAGACCGCCCAGGTCATCGAGGCCCGCTACTTCGTGGAACTGGCCGCCGGGCAGACCTCGAAGAACATGATCCAGGCGTTCTTCTTCGACCTCCAGGCCGTCAACTCCGGCGCCAGCCGGCCCCAGGGGATCGAACCCCGCCAGGTCCGCAAGGTGGCCGTCCTCGGCGCCGGGATGATGGGCGCGGGCATCGCCTACGCGTGCGCCCGCGCGGGCATCGAGGTCGTCCTGAAGGACGTGTCCCCGGACGCGGCCGCCCAGGGCAAGGGCTACTCCGAGAAGCTGTGCGCCAAGGCCGTCGCCAAGGGCCGTACCAGCCAGGAGAAGGCGGACGCGGTGCTCGCCCGCATCACGCCCACCGCGGAGGTCGCCGACCTCGCGGGCTGCGACGCGGTGATCGAGGCCGTCTTCGAGGACCCGGCGCTCAAGCACAAGGTGTTCCAGGAGATCGAGCAGGTCGTCGCGCCGGACGCGCTGCTGTGCTCCAACACCTCCACCCTGCCGATCACCCTGCTCGCCGAGGGCGTGGAGCGCCAGGCCGACTTCATCGGGCTGCACTTCTTCTCCCCCGTGGACAAGATGCCCCTGGTCGAGATCATCAAGGGCGAGCGCAGCGGCGACGAGGCGCTGGCCCGCGCCTTCGACCTGGTGCGGCAGATCAACAAGACCCCGATCGTCGTGAACGACTCGCGCGGTTTCTTCACCTCCCGGGTCATCGGCCAGTTCATCAACGAGGGCGTGGCCATGGTCGGCGAGGGCATCGAGCCCGCGTCGGTGGAACAGGCGGCGGCCCAGGCGAGCTACCCGGCCAAGGTGCTGTCCCTGATGGACGAGCTGACCCTCACGCTGCCCCGGAAGATCCGGGCCGAGTCGCGGCGGGCGGTGGAGGAGGCGGGCGGCACCTGGACCCCCCACCCCGCGGACGCGGTCGTCGACCGCATGGTCGACGCGTTCGGCCGCACGGGCCGCAGCGGCGGCGCCGGCTTCTACGACTACGGCGAGGACGGCTCCCGCACCGGACTCTGGCCCGGCCTGCGCGAGCACTTCGGGAAGCCGGGGTACGAGATCCCGTTCCGCGACATGCAGGAGCGCATGCTCTTCGCCGAGGCGCTCGACACGGTCCGGCTCCTGGAGGAGGGCGTCCTGACCTCCGTCGCCGACGCCAACATCGGCTCGGTCCTCGGCATCGGCTTCCCGGGCTGGACCGGCGGCGTGCTCCAGTACATCAACGGCTACGACGGCGGCGCCGGGGCAGGGACCGGCCTGCCCGGCTTCGTGGCCCGCGCCCGGGAACTCGCCGAGCGCTACGGCGAGCGGTTCACCCCGCCGGCGCTGCTCGTGGCGAAGGCGGAGAAGGGGGAGACCTTCACCGACGCGCGCTGACGAGCCGTTCAGCCGGACGGCGGCTCCTGCGCTCCCCGGGGACCGGCTCCCCGGGGGCGCTGCGCTCCGGCCGCGTCCGGATCCGTGTCCAGCCAGGCCCGCAGCTCCTCCTTCAGCGAGCGCTGGAAGGTGGTGAGCAGGGCCTGCACCACCAGAGGGTGCATGTGGGCGGACAGGGACCTCACGTCCCGGGTGTCGCGTTCGGCGACGGCGTCGCGCAGCAGCTTCGACAGCTCGTGGGCGGCCGTGCGCGCGTGCTCGGTCAGCACCGTACGGGCGGCGAGGATCGTCTCCTGGGACAGGGGCACGTCGAGGAGTTCCACACCGAGCCGCAGCAGACCGCAGTCCACCCGGAAGGACTCGCCGTCGGCCTCGACGACGTTCATCGCGGCCAGCCGCCGGACGTCCTGAGTGCCGAGCGGCCGGCCGGCCCGGCGCTCCAGCTCCCGCCGGGTCAGCGACTCCACGGCGTCCGGCGCCCAGGACGCGACCACCGCGCGGTGGATGGCGAGGTCGTGCGGGGTGAGGTCCGGCGGCAGCTGCCCCAGATGGCGCTCGATCGCGGCGAGCGTCATGCCGCGCAGCTGCATCTCCTCGATCAGCGCCAGGCGCGCCAGGTGCTCAGGGCCGTAGCGGCCCACCCGGCGCGGGCCGAGCACCGGCGGCGGCAGCAGGCCGCGGCCGCTGTAGAAGCGGACCGTGCGCACCGTGACGCCGGCCCGCGCGGCCAGCTCGTCGATCGTGAGGGTCGGCTCGTCGGAGTCGGTCGTCATCGCAGCAGTATCGCTGTCTCACCGATGCTGTGAAAGCCCTGACCTGCCGGTGTGCGGGGCGTGACCGATAAGCGAAGGTCGTGTGAGAAGTCCCGCTCTGTGACGTCCGCCATCGCAGGGAGGCCGAACGTCCTGGGAACCTGCTGTTCTGGTCTGTACCGCGATCATGGGTGGTGCGGGCCGCAACACGTACGGACACCCGGGCACGCGTCGCCCGGGCACCAGAGAGTGGAACCACCCGTGAGCAAGGAATCCGCGCACACGACCCAGGTCGCCCCCCACACCCAGGCGACCGGGACGCCCGCCGACGCGGGCGACGCCGGATACAGCAAGGATCTCAAGCACCGCCACGTCAACATGATCGCCATCGGCGGGGCGATCGGCACCGGACTCTTCCTGGGAGCGGGCGGTCGCCTGCACAACGCGGGCCCCGCGCTGGCGCTGGCCTACCTCGTGTGCGGCGTCTTCGCGTTCTTCGTCGTCCGGGCGCTGGGCGAGCTGGTCCTGTACCGGCCCTCGTCCGGATCCTTCGTGTCGTACGCGCGCGAGTTCCTCGGTGAGAAGGGCGCCTACGTCGCCGGCTGGATGTACTTCCTGAACTGGTCGACGACCGGTATCGCCGACATCACGGCGATCGCGCTCTACACGCACTACTGGAGCATGTTCACGTCCGTCCCGCAGTGGGTGCTCGCGCTGGTCGCCCTCGCCGTGGTCCTCACCGTGAACCTGATCTCGGTGAAGATCTTCGGCGAGATGGAGTTCTGGTTCGCCATCGTCAAGGTCGCCACCCTGGTCGGCTTCATGCTGATCGGCGTCTTCCTGCTGGCCACGCGGCACCCCGTCGACGGGCACACCCCCGGCCTGAACATGATCACCGACCACGGCGGCCTGCTGCCGCACGGCACGATGCCGGTCGTCCTGGTGATGCAGGGTGTGATCTTCGCGTACGCCGCCCTGGAACTGGTCGGTGTCGCCGCCGGCGAGACCGCCGAGCCGGAGAAGGTCGTCCCGCGCGCCGTGAACTCCATCATGTGGCGCGTGGGCCTGTTCTACGTCGGCTCCGTCGTCCTGCTGGCCCTGCTGCTGCCCGGCTCGGTCTACTCGGCCGGGGAGAGCCCGTTCGTCACGGTCCTGTCGAAGATCGGCGTCCCGGCGGCCGGCGACATCATGAACCTCGTGGTCCTCACGGCCGCCATGTCGTCCCTGAACTCCGGCCTGTACTCCACCGGCCGCATCCTGCGCTCCATGGCCACGGCGGGCTCCGCGCCCCGGTTCACCGGCGTGATGAGCCGCAGCCAGGTCCCCTACGGCGGCATCCTGCTGACCAGCGCGGTCTGCGTGCTCGGCGTCGGCCTGAACTACCTCGTGCCCAGCCAGGCCTTCGAGATCGTGCTGAACGTCGCCTCCCTCGGCATCGTCAGCACCTGGGTGATCATCATGGTCTGCCACCTGGTCTTCGTCCGCCGCGCCCGGGACGGCCGGGTCACCCGCCCGCACTTCCGCCTCCCCGGCAGCCCGGTCACCGAGATCGCCACGATCGCCTTCCTGCTGGCCTGCCTGGGCCTGATGTGGAACGACCCGGACGTGGGCCGCAAGACCCTCCTGCTGATCCCGGTGATCGCGGTCCTGCTCGTCACCGGCTGGTTCGCCGTCCGCCGCCGCGTCGCCCGCACGGCCGACCGCGAACTCTCCGACCTCGTGGACTGACGCCCCACTCCACTGTCAGTGCCCCCTCGTACCGTGGCGTCATGTCGGAGATCACGTATATCCGAGGCGACGCCACCAGGCCGTCGGGCGAGGGCGCCAAGGTGATCGCCCACGTCGCCAACGACCTCGGTGGCTGGGGGAAGGGGTTCGTCCTGGCCCTGTCGCGGCGCTGGCCGGAGCCGGAGGCCGCCTACCGCGCCTGGCACCGGGACCGGGCGGCGAACGACTTCGGCCTGGGCGCCGTCCAGCTCGTCCCGGTCGACCGGGACCTGTGGGTGGCCAACATGATCGGCCAGCACGGCATCCGGAGGGGCGGCAGGGGCGTGCCCGTGCGGTACGAGGCGATCGGCACGGCGCTGGGGCGGCTCGCCGGACGCGTCGTGGAACTCGGCGCGTCCGTCCACATGCCCCGCATAGGCTGCGGCCTGGCCGGCGGCAGGTGGGACCGGGTCGAGCCGCTGATCGAGGAGCGGCTGGTGCGGCGGGGGATCGCGGTGACGGTGTACGACGTCGAGGGGTGAGGCCGGGCGGCCGGTGGACCGCCCGGCCGTGGGTCACCTCGTGTGCACGTCGTTCGTCGCCTCGATCTTCTTCCACGACCTCGGCTCAGCGGGAGCCGCCGACGTCTTCGCCAAGGACACCGCGTGCGCCGCGGGGGCGGCCGGCTTGGACGGCTGGAACAGCCAGGTGTCGAACAGGGCCGCGAGCGGCCTGCCCGAGACCTGCTCGGCGTACTTCTGGAAGTCGGCCACGGAGGCGTTGCCGTAGGCGTACTTCTTCGGCCAGCCCTTCAGCAGGGCGAAGAACGCCCGGTCGCCGATCTCGTTGCGCAGCGCCTGGACGGCGAGCGCGCCCCGGTCGTAGACCGCGGCGTCGAACTGGTCGTCCGGACCCGGGTCGCCCGGCGCGACCGTCCAGAAGGGGTCGTCGGCGGGGTGCGAGGCGTACACCCAGTCCGCCAGCTCCTGCGCGGTGCCCTCACCCTCGTGCTCGGACCACAGCCACTGGGCGTAGCGCGCGAAGCCCTCGTTGATCCAGATGTCCTTCCAGCCCTTGAGCGACACGCTGTCGCCGTACCACTGGTGGGCCAGCTCGTGCACGACGACAGACGTGTTGGAGCCGTTCGCGAACTGCTTCGGGCTGTAGTACACGCGGGTCTGCGTCTCCAACGCGTACCCGGTCGTCGTGTTCGGCACATAGCCGCCGGCCGAGCCGAACGGATACGGCCCGAAACAGCCGCTCAGCCAGTCGACGATCTCCCCGGTGCGCTCCACGCTCGCGCGCGCCGCCCCGGCGTTGTCGCCGAGGTCCCTGCTGTAGGCGTTGAGGACGGGGACGCCGTCCTGCGAGGTGCCCGTCGTGATGTCGAACTTCCCGATCGCGAGCGTGGCCAGGTAGGTGGCCTGCGGCTTGTCCTGGCGCCAGTTGTAGCGGGTCCAGCCGAGCTGCGAGCTGGTCGACCGGAGGGTGCCGCCGGAGATCACCTGCGTGCCGTCCGGCACGGCCACCGACACGTCGTAGGTGGCCTTGTCACTCGGGTGGTCGTTGCTCGGGAACCACCACCAGGCCGCCTCCGGCTCGTCCGCCGCGATCCCGCCGTCGGGGGTGCGGTGCCAGGTGGTGAAGCCGTACGCGCTCTTCGTGGACGGCACCCCGCTGTAGCGGACCACCACCGTGATCGGCGTGTCCTCGGCCAGCGGCTGCTTCGGGGTGATCACCAGTTCGTGCTCGCCGGAGGTGACGAAGGCGGCCGTGGTGCCGTTGACCCGCACCTCGCTGACGTCCAGCAGGAAGTCCAGGTCGAAGCTGGACAGGTCCTGCGTGGTCCGCGCCTCGATCGTCGCCGTGCCCTCCAGCTCGTCCGTGGCCGGCTGGTACTTCAGCCTGAGGTCGTAGTGGGAGACGTCGTATCCGCCGTTGCCGTAGTACGGGTAGTAGGGGTCGCCGATGCCCGGTGCGCCGGGGGAGTGGCTCGCGGCCGATGCCGGGATCGCCAGCAGCAGGACGGCCGCCGCCAGTGCGCCCGGCGCGATCAGTCTGCGGTGCACGTCAGCTCCAAGTCGTAGGGGCACGAGGTTCGTTCGGAGCCTATTGAGTCCCGGTGGTCACGGGCGTGTCCATGCCCACCGCGGTCACACGATCGTCATTCGGCCGTCATGAGCGGCGCATGTTCGGGGGCCTTTCCGGCCAGGTGCGTCCGGCCGCCCCGCGCACGCCGGTGACCGCCCACGGGCCCCCGGGGACGGACCGGAACGCACCCCGCCCGCTCAGGCGGCCGGGTACGCCAGCCCGGCCGCCCGGCGCGCGCAGCCCCAGGCCACGGTGACCCCCGCCCCGCCGTGGCCGTAGTTGTGCACCAGCACCCGCCCGCCCGGCAGCTCCTCGCGCTCCAGCCGCACCGCGTGCCGGGACGGCCGCAGCCCGACCCGGTGCGCCAGCACCCGCGCCCCTGCGATCTCCGGCCGCAGGGCCGCGCACCGCTCGACGATCCGCGCGGCCACCGCCGGGTCGGGCGTCAGCGACCAGTCGTCCTCCTCGGCCGTGCCGCCGAGGAGGAGTCCGTCCGGCTGCGGGAAGACGTAGACGGGGGACTCCGAGGCCGGGTCCACGGACGTCAGCCACGTCGTGATCCCCGGGTTCTCCACGACGACGAGCTGACCACGTACGGGACGCATCGCGGGATCGGGAACCAGCTCACGGGCGCCGAGGCCGGTGCAGTTCACGACCACCCGGGCGTCGACCGCCGCCAGATCCGTCACGCCCCGCTCCTCCACGACTCCGCCCGCCGCGGTCAACCGCTCCCGCAGCCACGGCAGATGAGCCGGCATGTCGATCAGCGGAAGCCGCGCCCACAGCGCCGGGCCCGCCGCCCACTCCCCGGCGTGCGCCGGGCGCAGACCGGGCACCCGCGCCGCCCACGGCCCCAGCGAGTCGAGCCGCGTCCCGCCGTGCACGCCCTCGACGAGGCGTACGCCCGTCTCGTCGGGGCGCGCGGCCAACTCCTCGTACACCGCGAGGGATTCGAGCGACCACTCCCCGACGAGCGACTCCGGCTCGATCCGGTACGGCCACCACAGCGCGCCGGCGACCGCCGACGTCGTCCGCTCGGCCGGCTCCCGCGTCCACACCCGCACCCGCCGGCCGCGCTCGGCCAGCACGAGGGCCGTCGTCAGCCCGATGACGCCGCCGCCGACCACCACCACGTCGGTACCCGGTCCACTGTCCACGCAGCTGTCCACGCAGCGCACGGTAGCGGAAGACGCACACCGTGCTCATCCCGCCCCAGGGCCGGGAATGCTCACGGCATGCCTGCCGAGTACACGACCTTCGGCCTGGCCCCGGCGACACGTCCCGGGGAACTCCTCGCCGACGGCGGTCACCAGCTCCCCGGCCCGTTCCGCTTCGACGGCGCCGAGTACCGCGCGGCGCTGGGCGCCCTGCTGGACGGCGGCGGCCCCGCGCCCCGCCGCCGGGTGCTGCTCGTCGGGGCCCGGGCCGCCGTCCTCGCCAGGCTCGCCGCCGCCCTGCGCACCATCGGCGTCGGCGCCGACATCACCCGCGACGTGCACGCCGTCCACCCCGACGAACTGCGCCAGTACGGCGCCGTCGCCTTCGGCCGGGCGATCGGTCCGCTCGAACGCGCCGCCGTCCGGGGCGCTGTCGAGCGCGCGGGCGCCGACGTGACCTACGTCGACGGCCTGGCCCCGGTCGTTCCGCTCCTGGTCGCCCAGATCGAACACGCCCTGGACCGCGGTCCGGTGGAGCGACGACGGCTGACCCGGCCGGTGGCCGCCGACGGCACGGCGGAGGTCGAGGTCGGCTCCGCCTGCCGGGTCCGGATCACCGCCCACCGCCTCGACCGGCTCCACCGCACGCACACCCGGGAGGTCTTCAACGGCGTCCTGGAGCCGGGCCGGCACCGCCTGGTGCTGGACGCCAGGGCGGTGAAGGGGGGAGTCCTTCCTGGTGGCGCGGGCGTCGGGCGCGGTACTGGTGACGGCGACGGCGCGCTGAGCACGGCCGGACACGGCCGTTAGGATCGGTCCTCTGATGACTGCCACCCTCGTTGCCAAGAACCTCGCCGCCGGGCACGGCGACCGCGCGCTGTTCGCCGGACTGGACCTCGTCGTCGCGCCCGGGGACGTGATCGGGCTGGTCGGCGCCAACGGCGCGGGCAAGTCCACGCTGCTCAGGATGCTCGCCGGGGTGAGCACCCCGGAACAGGGCGAGGTCACGCTGTCCCCGCCGGCGGCGAGCGTCGGGCACCTTCCCCAGGAGCCGGAGCGCAGGCCCGGGGAGACCGTGCGGGAGTTCCTGGCCCGCCGGACCGGGGTGTCCGAGGCCCAGCGGGTGATGGACGAGGCCACGCAGGCCCTGGTCGAGGGAGCGCCGGGCGCGGACGACGCGTACGCGAGCAGCCTGGAGCGGTGGCTCGGCCTCGGCGGCGCCGACCTCGACGAGCGCGCCGAGGAGGTCGCCGACTCGCTCGGCCTGGCCGTCGGCCTCGACCAGCCGATGACGTCCCTCTCGGGCGGACAGGCGGCCCGCGCCGGACTCGCCTCGCTGCTGCTGTCCCGCTACGACGTCTTCCTGCTCGACGAGCCGACCAACGACCTCGACCTGGCCGGCCTGGAGCGCCTGGAGCGGTTCGTGACCGGCCTGCGCGCCGGGACGGTCGTCGTCAGCCACGACCGCGAGTTCCTCACCCGCACCGTCACCAAGGTCCTCGAACTCGACCTTGCCCAGCGGCAGATCAACCTCTACGGCGGCGGATACGCGGCCTATCTGGAGGAGCGGGACGTGGCCCGCCGGCACGCCCGCGAGGACTACGACGAGTACGCCGACAAGAGGGCCGCCCTCCAGGACCGGGCCCAGATGCAGCGCGCCTGGATGGACAAGGGCGTGAAGAACGCCCGGCGCAGGGCGGGCGGCGACAACGACAAGATCGGCCGCAAGTTCCGCAGCGAGGCCAGTGAGAAGCAGGCGGCGAAGGCCCGCCAGACCCAGCGCATGATCGAACGCCTCGAGGTCGTCGAGGAGCCCCGCAAGGAGTGGGAGCTGCGCATGGAGATCGCGTCGGCCCCGCGGTCGGGCGCGGTCGTCGCCACGCTCCGGGACGCGGAGGTGCGCCGGGGCGGCTTCGTGCTCGGCCCGGTGTCCCTCCAGATCGACTGGGCGGACCGGGTGGCGGTCACGGGCGCCAACGGCGCGGGCAAGTCGACGCTGCTGGCCGCGCTGCTCGGCTGGATTCCGGTGGACGCCGGGCACGCGGCGCTGGGTTCCGGCGTGCTGGTCGGCGAGGTCGACCAGGCCCGCCGCGTCTTCCACGGGCCCGAGTGCCTGCTGGACGCCTTCTGTGCGGCGGTGCCGGACACCGAGCCGGTGGAGGCGCGGACGCTGCTCGCCAAGTTCGGTCTCAAGGCGGACCATGTGACGCGTCCCGCCGAGACGCTCTCGCCGGGCGAGCGGACCCGGGCCGCGCTCGCCCTCCTCCAGGGCAGGGGCGTCAACCTCCTGGTCCTGGACGAGCCCACCAACCACCTGGATCTGCCGGCCATCGAGCAACTGGAGTCGGCGCTGGACTCCTACCAGGGCACCCTGCTGCTGGTCACCCACGACCGCCGCATGCTCGACGCGGTACGCGTCACCCGCCGACTGGAGGTCGCCGGGGGCAAGGTGACGGAGCGCCAGGGCCTGCTGCCTTAGCCGGACCCGCGGTAAGCGCTCCGAAGCGGGGTCTTACACTCGGTCACCGTTGCCCAGCGGAACGAAACCGCAGATCGGAAGGCATGGTCTCCCATGTTCCAAGACGCCCCCATTTATCACCAACTCGTAGCCGAGCGAGGCGACGTGCCCGCGCGCGTGCGCGACGCGGCCACGGCCATACACAGCCAACTCGAGGCCGTGATGCGAACGGGGCTGCCCAACGCCGCCTTCGAGCCAGGCCCGCCGCCCCCGGGCGCGACCCCACGCCCCCACTCCGAACTCCTCCCGGGCCAGCACCCGCCACACTAGTGCCGCGGCGGGCGAACGTCGCCTGTCGCGACACCAGCGCCCCACCGCCACCGGCCCCCCGACGAACCACCCGCACCGGCCCGTCAACGGTGTGCCACCAGCGGTGGGCGACTGTCGGCGGTCAACGGTCCGTCCATGGCCGACCTGCCCCCGGGCTCGCCCACCGGCGAGGGGCGAGCCCAGAAGGCGGACGGGTCAGCGGCGGGCGTTCTTCGGGTCGAGCAGGCCCGCGCGGCGCAGGGCGTCGGCCATCGCGCTGTTGGCGGGCGGGGGCGCCTGGCGGGAGCCGCCACCGCCACCGCCACCGCCGCCGCGGCCCTGGCGCTGCTGCGGCGGACGGCCGCCGCGCCGGCGCCGCTCACCGCCGTCGCCCTGCCCCTGACGGTCCTGCGCCGCCGCCTCGTCGTCCAGACGCAGCGTCAGCGAGATCCGCTTGCGCGGGATGTCGACGTCCAGCACCTTCACCTTGACGATGTCGCCGGGCTTGACGACATCGCGCGGATCCTTCACGAACTGCTTCGACATGGCCGAGACGTGCACCAGACCGTCCTGGTGGACGCCGACGTCGACGAACGCGCCGAAGGCCGCCACGTTCGTCACCACGCCCTCCAGGACCATCCCGGACGACAGGTCGGCGATCTTCTCGACGCCCTCCTTGAAGGTGGCCGTCCTGAACGCCGGCCGCGGGTCGCGCCCGGGCTTCTCCAGCTCCCGCAGGATGTCGCTCACCGTCGGCAGACCGAACGTGTCGTCCACGAAGTCGGCCGCCCTGAGTGAGCGCAGCACCCCGGTGTTGCCGACCAGCGAGGCCACCTCCTGGCCCGTGGTCTTCACCATCCGGCGGACCACGGGGTACGACTCGGGGTGCACGCTGGAGGCATCCAGCGGGTCGTCGCCGCCGCGGATCCGCAGGAAGCCCGCACACTGCTCGTAGGCCTTCGGACCCAGCCGCGAGACCTTCTTCAGCTGCCCCCGCGAGGTGAACGGCCCGTTGGCGTCCCGGTGCGCCACGATGTTCTCCGCGAGCGACGAGGTGACGCCGGAGACGCGCGCGAGCAGTGGCACGGACGCCGTGTTCACGTCCACGCCGACGCCGTTCACACAGTCCTCGACCACCGCGTCGAGGGAGCGGGACAGCTTCACCTCGGACAGGTCGTGCTGGTACTGGCCGACGCCGATCGACTTGGGGTCGATCTTGACCAGTTCGGCCAGCGGGTCCTGGAGCCGGCGCGCGATGGACACCGCGCCGCGCAGCGACACGTCCATGTCGGGCAGCTCCCGCGAGGCGTACGCCGACGCCGAGTACACCGACGCGCCCGCCTCCGACACCATCACCTTGGTGAGCTTCAAGTCCGGGTGCCTGGCGATGACGTCGGCGGCGAGCTTGTCGGTCTCCCGGGACGCGGTGCCGTTGCCGATCGCGATCAGCTCGACCGCGTGCTCCTTGGCCAGCCGGGCCAGCTTGGCGACGGCCTCGTCCCACCGGTTGGCCGGCACGTGCGGGTGGACGACGTCGGTGGCGACGACCTTGCCGGTCGCGTCGACCACGGCGACCTTCACGCCCGTGCGGAACCCGGGGTCCAGGCCGAGGGTCGAGCGGGTGCCGGCCGGCGCGGCCAGCAGCAGGTCGCGCAGGTTGGCCGCGAACACGTTCACCGCCTCGTCCTCCGCGGCCGTGCGCAGCCGCAGGCGCAGGTCGATGCCCAGGTGGACGAGGACCCGGGTGCGCCAGGCCCAGCGGACCGTGTCCTGCAGCCACTTGTCGGCGGGCCGGCCGCGGTCGGCGATCTGGAAGCGGTGGGCCACGATCCCCTCGTACGACGACGGGCCGTCCACCGGCTCCTCCGGCTCCAGGACGAGGTCGAGGACCTCCTCCTTCTCCCCGCGCAGCATCGCCAGGATCCGGTGCGAGGGCAGCTCGGTGAACGGCTCGGCGAAGTCGAAGTAGTCGGCGAACTTCGCGCCCGCCTCCTCCTTGCCCTCCCGCACCTTGGCGGCCAGCCGCCCGCGCCCCCACATGCGCTCGCGCAGCTCGCCGATCAGGTCGGCGTCCTCCGAGAACCGCTCGGTGAGGATCGCCCGCGCGCCGTCCAGGGCCGCCTGCGGATCGGCGACGCCCTTGTCCGCGTCGACGAAGGTGGCCGCCGCCGCGAGCGGCTCCACGGACGGATCACCGAGCAGGCCCTCGGCCAGCGGCTCCAGGCCCGCCTCCCGGGCGATCTGCGCCTTGGTCCGCCGCTTCGGCTTGTACGGCAGGTAGACGTCCTCAAGACGCGCCTTGGTCTCGGCGCCGCGGATCCGTGCCTCGAGTTCGTCGGTGAGCTTGCCCTGCTCGCGCACCGACTCCAGGATCGCCGTCCGCCGCTCCTCCAGTTCCCGCAGATAGCGCAGCCGCTCCTCGACGGTGCGCAGCTGCGCGTCGTCGAGCATCTCGGTCGCCTCCTTGCGGTAGCGGGCGATGAAGGGCACCGTCGAACCGCCGTCCAGCAGCTCCACGGCGGCCTTGACCTGCCGCTCCCGTACGCCGAGCTCCTCGGCGATCCTGCCCTCGATGGACGCTGTGAGGGGTGTCGTCACGATCCCGTACCGCCTTCTCCACTCCGGTGTGCGCCGCAATTGTGGCAGGCCCCACGGACATCCGGGCCGCAGGGCGCCGTCCGGCGAGGCGAACCACCGTCACTCACGGCATCGGTGGTGACGGAGGGGGCGTGGCAGGAAAGGTGGGAGACCTGTCATTGCGGCCATCATCCGGGCGGCGAAGAATCGGTCGCATGGCGCAGCGAACCGTTCTCGTCGTCCTCTTCGACGGCGTCCAGAGCCTCGACGTCACCGGCCCGGTGGAGGTCTTCGCCGGTGCCGACCGGCACCTACCGGGGACGTACCGCATCCACACGGCCTCCCTGGACGGCGGCCCCGTCCGCAGTTCCAGCGGTCTGACTCTGGCACCGGACTCCCCGCTCGCCGAGGCGCCCGCGCCGCACACCCTGCTCGTGCCCGGCGGGGAGGGCACCCGCCGGCCGGATCCGCGTCTGGTCGACTGGATCCGCGGGCACGGGCCGGGCGCCGCGCGCCTGGTCTCGGTGTGCACCGGCGCGATCCTGCTGGCCGAGGCGGGCCTGCTGGACGGCCTTCGGGCCACGACCCACTGGGCGTACTGCGCAAAGCTCGCCCGCGACCATCCCGCCGTCGAGGTCGACGCCGACCCGGTCTGGGTGCGCGACGGGCACGTGGCGACCTCGGCCGGCGTGACCTGCGGCATCGACCTGGCCCTCGCGCTCGTCGAGGAGGACCTCGGCCGCGAGGTCGCGCTGAGCGTCGCCCGCCACCTGGTGGTCTTTCTGCGCCGGCCCGGCAACCAGGCCCAGTTCAGCGCCCAGCTCGCCGCCCAGACGGCCCGGCGCGAGCCCCTGCGGGACGTACAGCAGTGGATCACCGAGCATCCGGCGGACGACCTGTCCGTGGAAGCGCTCGCCGCCCGTGCCCGCCTCTCGCCGCGCCACTTCGCCCGCGCCTTCCGTGCGGAGACCGGCACGACCCCCGGCCGCTACGTCGACCGGGTCCGCCTCGAACACGCCCGCCGGCTCCTCGAGGACACCGCCGACGGTGTCGAGGAGGTCGCCCGTGCCAGCGGCTACGGCACGCCGGAGGCCATGCGGCGCGCGTTCGTCAAGGCGCTGGGCGCCGCCCCGGCCGAGTACCGGCGCAGGTTCCGCCCCGCTTCCGCCACCACCTGACACCCGACGGAGGGAAAACCGTGCAGATCGCCATCGTGCTCTTCGACCGCTTCACCGCCCTGGACGCCGTGGGCCCCTACGAGACCCTCGGCCGGCTCCCGGGCGCGGAGACCGTCTTCGTCGCCGAGCGGCCCGGACCCGTCCGCACCGACACCGGGCACCTCGCGCTCACCGCCGACCGGGCCCTGGACGAGGTCACGAACCCCGGCATCGTCGTCGTCCCGGGCGGCCCCGGCCAGTCGGCGCAGATGGACAACGAGACCCTGCTGGCCTGGCTGCGCACCGCCGACGCCACCAGCACCTGGACCACCTCCGTGTGCACCGGCTCGCTGCTGCTCGCGGCCGCCGGGCTCCTGGACGGCCGCCGCGCGACCTCGCACTGGCTGGCCCTCGACCAGCTGGGGCGCTTCGGCGCCGAGCCCACGGGGGAGCGGGTCGTCGTCGACGGCAAGTACGTCACGGCCGCCGGCGTCTCCTCGGGCGTCGACATGGGCCTGACCCTGCTCGGCCGGATCGCGGGCGACGAGCGCGCCCAGGCCGTCCAGCTGCTGATCGAGTACGACCCGCAGCCGCCCTACGACGCCGGGTCTCCGGCCAAGGCGCCCGCGCACCTCGTCGAGAAGTTCCGGGCCGACAGCCGCTTCATCCTGACGTAGGCGCCGGTCACGGGCCCTGGCGCACGCTCCAGGTGAACCCGGGGGTCCGGCGCTCCAGGAACGCGGCGACCCCCTCCGCGGTGTCGCCGCTCGCGCGTGCCTGCTCGGCCCAGTGGGCGTCGCGGTCCGTGCGGCCGTCCGCGAACTCCTTCGCCGCGGCCTGCGTCAGCTGCGAGCGGGCGGCGAGGATCCTGGTGAACTCCGTGATCCGCTTGGTGAGTTCGCCCTCGGGCAGTACCTCGTCGATCAGGCCCGTGCGCAGCGCGTGCTCCGTGTCGATCAACTCGCCCGAGAAGAGCAGGTACTTGGCGGTCGCCGGGCCCACCAGGGAGGCCAGGCGACGGGTGGAGGAGGCGGGGTAGACGATGCCCAGCTTGGCGGGCGTCACCCCGAACAGCGCCCCCGCCTCGGCGAACCGCAGGTCGCAGGCCGCCGCGAGCTGGGCGCCGCCGCCGACGCAGTACCCGCGCACCGCCGCCAGCGTCGGCTTGGGGAACGCGGCGAGCGCCTCCTCGGCCCGCGCCGCCAGGTGCTGCGCCTCCCGCGGCGAGCCGCGCAGCGTGGAGATGTCGGCACCGGCGCAGAACGTCGCGCCCGCCCCGGTCAGCACCAGCACCCGGACGTCCGGATCGGCCGCGAGATCGTCCAGGAGCGGCGGCAGCGCCCGCCACATCGCGGCGGTCATCGCATTGCGCTTGGCCGGGTGGTGGATGACGACGGTGGCCACCGCCCCGGTGACGTCGTGCAGCAACTGCGGCTCCATGCGCCGGATGCTATCCGCCCGGCCGAGCGTTTGATCAAGAAGGGTCGGGGGACAGTTACGACACGGCAGCAAAGGGAACAAAGCGGAACAAAGGAAACAAAAGGTGGAAGCGGGGGGTCCGTACGGCTGTGAGGAGGCGCCGATGGCCAGGTTCACCAAGCCCCGCAGCGAGACGGCGAGGATGCGCCGCAGTTTCGGCTGGCTCGCCGGACTCGGGGTGGTCCTGGTGGTCGCCGGACTCGTCGGACTCGTCTACACGGCGGCCGTCACGCTGACCTCCATGCTCCTGTTCGGCTGGCTGCTGCTGATCGGCGGTCTGGTCGGGCTGCTGCACGCGGTGCAGGCGCGCGGCTCGAACTTCTTCTGGCTCGGTGCCATCGTGGCCGCCCTGAACATCGCGGCGGGCGTGGTGATCATCGGCCATCCGCACGCGGCGGCCACCGCGCTCACCATGTTCGCGGCCCTGCTGTTCCTCACCGGCGGCCTGTTCCGGTTGGTCGGCAGCGCCGTGGTGCGCGGCCCCCAGTTCGGCTGGACGCTCCTGCTGGGTGCCTTCTACCTGCTGCTGGGCATCCTGGTGCTGGGCTCCTGGCCGAGCAGCAGCCAGTACGTGATCGGCGCGTTCTTCTCCCTCGCCCTGCTCTTCGACGGCCTCGGCCTGATCGCGACCGGCTTCGGCGGCCGCCGGGTCGTCGGCATGGTCTCCGACCGGACCGCCTAGCGGCGTCCCGGCCGGGACGGGCGCCGGCGCGCGTGGACCGTACAACCCGAAAAGTTCGCGAAGTCGGCGCGGACGGGACAGGACCGGTCCCGCCCGCGACCGAGTCGTACGCCAACGGTCACAAAGCGCTTGAAACACGCTGACTTGTGTTCAGTCCTTGGGCTGAGAGCGGTGCGTTACCAACACTCGACGTGTGGTGACAATCGAGCGCGAGGGCGGCGACCGGACGATGGACGACCACGGGCGCGGGTACGGCTCACGCCCGGAGGGCGACGCGGGGGCACCCCTCCACGACGTACCGCCGGATCCGCTGCCGTACGAGGGGGTCTGGCGGTTCACCGCGCCCGCCGTCGACGCCTCGGTCCCGCAGGCCCGGCACGCGGTCCGGGACCTGCTGCTGCGCCAGGGCGTCCCGGTCTCGGACGACCTGGTCCACGGGCTGCTGCTGATCGTGTCCGAGCTGGTCACGAACGCCGTACGGCACGCGGCGCTGCTGTCGCCGATGCTCGCCGTGGAGGTCGCGGTCGGCGCCGAGTGGGTGCGGGTGTCCGTGGAGGACAACCACCCCTACCGCCCGACCGCCCTGGAGACCGACCACGGGCGCACCGGCGGGCGCGGGCTGCTGCTGGTCCGCGAGATCGCGCGGGAGGCCGGCGGGGTCTGCGACGTCGAGCACACCGCGAGCGGCGGCAAGGTGATCTGGGCCGCCCTGCCGCTCAAGCCCGCGCACCGGGCGGGGCAGACGGGAATGACGGGAATGTGACGACAGGCCTCCGGCCCGCGCGGCCCCTCCCGCCGGGCCCGACGCGAAGGGCCGGACGCGAAGGGGCGTCGCTGCCGGTCCTCACCAGCCGGCGGGACCCGTCAGCTCCCTGATCGCGGGCCGGGCCGCGTCCAGCACGGTCGGGAACCAGACGGAGAAGGGGTCCCGCGCATGCCGCTCCGCCAGCTCGGCGGGCGTCACGAACGCCGTGGCGCCGACCTCGTCGGGGTCCGGCCGCAGCGGGGACTGCACCAGGCCGACGAAGAGGTGGTTGTACTCCTTCTCCACCAGGCCCGAGTCCGGGTCCGGGTGGTGGTAGCTGACCGTGCCCGCCTCGGCGAGCAGCGACGGGGAGATCCCCAGTTCCTCGTAGGTGCGCCGGGCCGCCGCCGCCATGGGCGCCTCACCGGGGTAGGGGTGGCCGCAGCAGCTGTTGGACCACACACCGGGGGAGTGGTACTTGCCCAGCGCCCGCTGCTGGAGCAGCAGCCGGCCGCGGTTGTCGAACAGGAACACGGAGAAGGCGCGGTGCAGCCGTCCTGGTGGCTGGTGGGCGGACAGCTTCTCCGCGGTGCCGATCGTCACACCGTCCTCGTCGACCAGTTCCAGCAAGATCGCGTCCGCGGTGCCGTTCGGCGAGCTGAGCTTCGCGGTGGCAGGTGTGGTCGGCATACCCATCCTTCACTTCGGTCCTCGAGTCCCAAGTCTGCCGTACGAAACCGGCACTCCCGGCACTTCCCGGCACTGCGCATGTCCCGTTGTCCCACGCGGCGCCGTGGTACCGCGGCTCGTCACCGGCCGGGCACGTAGGTGATCGTGCCCGCCCGTGTGCGCCCGGAACCGTCCGGGTGTCCCTTGGCGAGATCACGCGCATACACCCGGCTCGCGCGGGCCGGAGCGGGCGCCGTGTGCGCCGCTGGTCACCTCGCCGGCCCGGGTCGCGGGGCGGGTCCCGTCAGTGGCACAGGCGGGCCTCGTGCTCCGCGTGCCCGCTCGGCTCCAGCTGGAAGGTGCAGTGCTCCACGTCGAAGTGGTCCCCGAGGCAGCCCTGAAGGTCGTGGAGCAGCTTCTCGTGGCCGGTGGCGCTGAGCGTGTCGGAACGGACGACCACGTGCGCGGAGAGCACCGGCAGACCCGAGGTGATCGTCCAGGCGTGCAGGTCGTGCACGTCCTCCACGCCGTCCAGCGCCAGGATGTGCGCCCGGACCTCGTCCATGTCGACGTTCTTCGGGGCCGCCTCCAGCAGCACGTCGAGGGTCTCGCGCAGCAGCCGGAGGGTGCGCGGCACGATCAGCAGGCCGATGACCAGGGAGGCGACGGGGTCGGCGGCCTGCCAGCCGGTGAGAAGGATCAACGCGGCCGAGAGCATGACGGCCACCGAGCCGAGCGCGTCCGCGGCCACCTCCAGGAAGGCGCCCCGTACATTCAGGCTCTCCTTCTGGCCGCGCATCAGCAGCATCAGGGAGACCGAGTTCGCCACCAGGCCGATCGCGCCGAACACGATCATCAGCCCGCCGTGGGTGGGAGTCGGGGCGAGAAACCGCTGGATCGCCTCGTAGAGCACATAGCCGCCGACGCCGAGCAGCAGCAGGCAGTTGGCGAGTGCGGCGAGGATCTCCGCGCGGGCGTACCCGAAGGTGCGGTTCCGGCTCGGCGGGCGGTTGGCGAAGTGGATGGCCAGCAGCGCCATGCCGAGGCCGAGGGCGTCGGTGGCCATGTGGGCGGCGTCCGCGATCAGCGCCAGCGAGTCCGCGAGCAGGCCGCCGACGATCTCCACCACCATCACGGTGAGCGTGATCGACAGGGCGATGCGCAGCGTGCCGCGGTGCGCCGCGCCGGCCGTGCCGCCGGCTCCGACGCCGTGTACGTGCCCGTGGTCGTGACCGGCCCCCATGGGATGACCGCCCTTCCGTGTTGCCTCCGGGATCACAGTGAACTACGGGTGGGGGGTATCGGGCAACGCGGCACTGAACACCGTTGTCATGTGCCCTGACCTGCGCAAACGAACCGCAGGTCAGCGTGTGCGACGCCCCGGGTGCCGTGCTGCGGCAACCGGCCCCGCCACGCCGGACGGCCCCTTTCGGGTACCCCGGAAGCGGGTCCGGCGGCCCGGCTTCCGGGGTTGCCGCCCGCTTGCGCGCGGACAGGTGCACCGCCCCCGGTGATCGGTCCGTGTCGGGGGAGTTCCACCCCTGCCGCAACCGGATGTGACGAATGCCCGATGTGGTGCGGAGTTTGTGGCCCGGCGGCCGGATCACCCATGATGATCGCGGCGCAGGCTCTGGCAGACCAGGTCGGTCGGGTCAGTGAACGGGCGGTGAACGTTGGCTTCCCGCCATCCGATAGCCTCTGCCGACATGTCGCCCGGGTGCCGCAGGCAGGCAGGCGGCGCCCTACATGTACATGACTGGCGCGGACGCGTCGGTACCCAGGGAGTGAGTTCGGTTGTCGATCGCCATCCTGACCGGTCAGCCGGTCCCCGGATCATCGATCGAGGGCGATCTGCGGTCCCTCGGCTTCGACGTGCGGGTCGCAGCCGACGGCACCGACGCCGAGACACTGCTCGCCCAGGTGCCCGGTGACCAGCGGGTCGCCCTCGTCGACGCCCGGTTCGTCGGCCATCCGCACGCGCTGCGCCTGGGCCTGACCGACCCCCGCTTCCCGCTCGCCGCCGTCCCCGGCGCGGTGACCGCCCGCCCGGCCGGCCGCCAGGCGCTGACCCGTGCGATGGCCCGCGAGAACTCCGCCGACGGCGTCGGCGGCGCGGTCCCCGCCGCCGGCCTCGCGGACCGGATCTCCGACGCCCTGGACGCCGACGGCGCCGACGTGCACCGCCCCGTGCTCGGCAGGCTCGTCGCCGCCGTGCCCGAGGACCCCCAGGCCCGCAACGAGGCACGGCAGGCCGTCACCGCCGTCGACGACGAGGACGTCCGCCTGAAGTCGGCCGTCAAGGCCCGCGACGGCTTCTTCACCACCTTCTGCATCAGCCCGTACTCGCGCTACGTCGCCCGCTGGTGTGCTCGCCGCGGCCTGACCCCCAACCAGGTCACCACGGCCTCCCTGCTCACCGCGCTCATAGCCGCGAGCTGCGCCGCCACCGGCACCCGCGGCGGCTTCGTCGCCGCCGGCGTGCTGCTGATCGCCTCGTTCGTGCTGGACTGCGCCGACGGCCAGCTGGCCCGCTACTCGCTCCAGTACTCCACCCTCGGCGCCTGGCTGGACGCCACCTTCGACCGGGCCAAGGAGTACGCCTACTACGCCGGCCTCGCGCTGGGTGCCGCCCGCGGCGGCGACGACGTCTGGGCCCTGGCCCTGGGCGCCATGATCCTGCAGACCTGCCGGCACGTGGTCGACTTCTCCTTCAACGAGGCCAACCACGACGCCACGGCCAACACCAGTCCCACCGCCGCACTGTCCGACAAGCTCGACAGCGTCGGCTGGACGGTCTGGGCGCGCCGGATCGTGGTCCTGCCCATCGGCGAGCGTTGGGCGATGATCGCGGTGCTGACGGCGCTCACGACCCCCAGGCTCACGTTCTACGTCCTGCTCGTCGGCTGCGCCCTGGCGGCGGCGTACACCACGGCGGGCCGCGTCCTGCGATCGGTGACGCGCAAGGCACGGCGTACCGACCGGGCGGCGCAGGCGCTGGCGGACCTCGCGGACACCGGGCCGCTGGTCGGACTCCAGGTCCGCTTCCTGCCCGGCAGGTTCCGTGCCACCGCGCCCCTCAACGCCGCCGTCGGCGCGGTCATGGTGACGCTCGGTGCCTGGCTGTGGGGACCGAGCTGGTGGGTCGTCCTGATGGCCTGCGTCTACGTCCTGCTGGCCGGCGAAGCCCTCGACCACGCCCTCAAGGGCCCCCTCGACTGGCTCGTCCCCCCGCTGTTCCGCGCCGCCGAATACGGCACCGTGCTGATCCTCGCGGCCAAATCCGGGGTGAACGGAGCCCTTCCCGCGGCTTTCGGCCTGGTGGCGGCCGTCGCCTACCATCACTACGACACGGTGTACCGCATCCGCGGTGACGCCGGAGCGCCGCCGGCCTGGCTGGTGCGCGCCCTCGGCGGGCAGGAGGGGCGGACACTGCTCGTCGCCGTGCTGGCCGCGCTGCTCACCGCCCCACAGTTCAAGGTCGCGCTCACGGCCCTCGCCGTGGTCGTCGCCCTGCTGGTGCTCGCCGAGAGCACCCGTTTCTGGGTGGCCTCTCATCTGAGGGGCGCACCCGCCGTACACGATGAAGGAGTACCCGCATGATCGGCCTCGTGCTGGCGGCCGGCGCCGGACGGCGCCTGCGCCCCTACACCGACACCCTGCCCAAGGCGCTGGTGCCGGTGGGGCCCGACGGTGCGGAGGACGGCCCCACGGTCCTGGACCTCACCCTCGGCAACTTCGCCGAGATCGGCCTGACCGAGGCCGCGATCATCGTCGGCTACCGCAAGGAGGCCGTCTACGAGCGCAAGGCGGCCCTGGAGCAGAAGTACGGCCTGAAGCTCACCCTGATCGACAATGACAAGGCCGAGGAGTGGAACAACGCCTACTCCCTGTGGTGCGGCCGTGACGCCCTCAAGGACGGCGTGATCCTCGCCAACGGCGACACCGTGCACCCGGTCTCCGTCGAGAAGACCCTGCTCGCCGCCCGCGGCGACGGCAAGAGGATCATCCTCGCCCTGGACACGGTGAAGTCGCTGGCCGACGAGGAGATGAAGGTCGTCGCCGACCCCGACAAGGGCGTTCGCAGGATCACCAAGCTGATGGACCCGGCCGAGGCCACCGGCGAGTACATCGGCGTCACCCTGATCGAGGGCGACGCCGCCCCGGAGCTGGCCGACGCGCTGAAGGCCACCTTCGAGCGGGACCCGCAGCTGTACTACGAGGACGGCTACCAGGATCTCGTCAACCGCGGCTTCAAGATCGACGTGGCGCCGATCGGCGACGTCAAGTGGGTCGAGATCGACAACCACGACGACCTCGCCAAGGGGCGTGACATCGCGTGCCTGTACTGACCCGGCTCATTCCGTCGCCGGTCGCCGTCGACATCCGCCGGGGCGCGCTCGACGACCTGGCCGTGATCCTCTCCGACGAGCGGATCTCGCCCTCGGGACGGCTGGCCTTCGCCATCAGCAACGGCTCCGGCCGGGCGCTGCGCGAGCGGTTCGCCCCGGCCTTCCCGGGCGCCGACTGGTTCGAGGACGCCGACGGCACCATCGACGGTGCGGTCAGACTCGCCGACTCCGTCAAGCGGGCCGGCCGCTACGACGCGGTGGTCGGCCTCGGCGGCGGCAAGGTCATCGACTGCGCCAAGTACGCGGCGGCCCGCGTGGGCCTGCCGCTGGTCGCGGTGGCCACCAACCTGGCCAACGACGGGCTGTGCTCGCCGGTCGCCACGCTGGACAACGACGCGGGCCGGGGCTCGTACGGCGTACCCAATCCGATCGGCATCGTCATCGACCTCGATGTGATCCGCGAGGCTCCTGAGCGCTTTGTGAGCGCCGGCATCGGCGACGTGATCTGCAAGATCTCCGCCGTGGCCGACTGGGAGCTCTCGCACCGCGAGACCGGGGAGAAGATCGACGGCCTCGCCGCCGCGATGGCCCGGCAGGCGGCCGAGGCCGTGCTGCGGCACCCTGGCGGCATCGCCGACGACACGTTCCTGACGACGCTCTCCGAGTCCCTGGTCCTGTGCGGCATCTCCATGTCGGTGGCCGGGGACAGCCGCCCGGCGTCGGGTGCCTGCCACGAGATCAGCCACGCGTTCGACCTCCGGTTCCCGCAGCGCAACGCGCTCCACGGCGAGCAGTGCGGCCTCGGCGGCGCGTTCGCCACCTATCTGCGCGGCGACGTGGACACGGCCGGACAGATGGCCGACGTGCTGCGCCGGCACGGACTGCCGGTGCTGCCGAAGGACATCGGCTTCACGGTGGACGAGTTCGTCCAGGTCGTCGAGTTCGCCCCGGAGACCCGGCCCGGCCGCTACACGATCCTCGAACACCTCGCCCTCAAGACCGACCAGATCAAGGACGTCTACGCCGACTATGTCAAGGCCATCGGTAGCTGAACTGAGACCGGTCGTCCATCCGGCAGGGGTGAAGGACCGGCGCAGCGGAGAGCACTGGGCGGGACGCCTCTACATGCGCGAGGTGTCCCTGCGGGTGGACCGCTACCTGGTGGGCACCAGGGTCACGCCCAACCAGCTCACGTACCTGATGACCGTCTTCGGCGTCCTGGCGGCCCCCGCCCTGCTGGTGCCGGGGATCGCGGGCGCCGTCCTCGGTGTGCTGATGGTCCAGCTGTACCTGCTGCTGGACTGCGTCGACGGCGAGGTCGCCCGCTGGAAGCAGCAGTTCTCGCTGGGCGGGGTCTACCTGGACCGGGTCGGGGCCTATCTGACCGACGCCGCCGTCCTGGTCGGGCTCGGGCTGCGCGCCGCCGACCTGTGGGGATCCGGGCGGATCGACTGGCTCTGGGCCTTCCTCGGGACCCTGGCCGCACTCGGCGCGATCCTGATCAAGGCCGAGACCGACCTCGTCGGCGTCGCCCGGCACCAGGGCGGCCTGCCGCCGGTCCAGGAGAGCGCGGCCGAACCGCGCTCCTCCGGCATGGCGCTGGCCCGCCGGGCCGCCGCGGCGCTCAAGTTCCACCGGCTGATCCTCGGGATCGAGGCGTCCCTGCTGATCCTGGTCCTCGCGATCGCCGACACGATCAGGGGCGACCTGTTCTTCACCCGGCTGGGCACGGCCGTGCTCGCCGGCATCGCGCTGCTGCAGACCCTGCTGCACCTGGTGTCCATCCTCGTCTCCAGCAGGCTGAGGTGAGCGGCGTGACCCCTGCGAGCGCTCCGCTGAAGGTCGGCGCCGTCGTCATCACCATGGGCAACCGCCCCGAGGAACTGCGGGCCCTGCTCGACTCGGTCGCCACGCAGGACGGCGACCGCGTCGAGGTGGTCGTCGTCGGCAACGGCTCGCCCGTCCCGGACGTCGCAGAGTTCTCGTCGGTTGTACGGACCGTCGAACTGCCGGAGAACCTCGGCATCCCCGGCGGCCGCAACGTCGGCATCGAGGCCTTCGGGCCGGGCGGCGGCGACGTCGACATCCTGCTGTTCCTCGACGACGACGGCCGGCTCGCCCGGAGCGACACCGCCGAGCTGTGCCGCCAGGCCTTCGCCGCCGACGACCGGCTCGGCATCATCAGCTTCCGTATCGCCGACCCGGACACCGGTGAGACCCAGCGCCGCCACGTGCCGCGGCTGCGCGCCGCCGACCCGATGCGCTCCTCCCGGGTCACCACCTTCCTCGGTGGCGCCAACGCCGCGCGCACCCGGGTCTTCGCGGAAGTCGGCGGCCTGCCGGACGAGTTCTTCTACGCCCACGAGGAGACCGACCTGGCGTGGCGGGCCCTCGACGCGGGCTGGATGATCGACTACCGGTCCGACATGGTGCTGTACCACCCGACGACCGCGCCGTCGCGGCACGCGGTGTACCACCGCATGGTCGCGCGCAACCGGGTGTGGCTGGCCCGCCGCAACCTGCCGCTGCTCCTCGTCCCGGTCTATCTGGGAGTGTGGCTGCTACTCACGCTGGCCCGCCGCCCCTCGCGTCCGGCCCTGAGGGCCTGGCTCGGCGGCTTCCGGGAGGGCTGGACCACAGCCTGCGGGCCGCGACGGCCCATGAAGTGGCGTACGGTGTGGCGACTCACCCGACTGGGCCGTCCGCCGGTCATCTGACAAGCTCGTTCCCCGCGGGTACCCGGCCCAACCCGGCCGGCGCTCCAGCCATGCCCGTACATCCGCACTGGCAGCGCATCTCGAAGACGAAAGTTTCCACTTGTGAGTGAGACAACGCATGACGGCGGGGTCGCCCTGGGCGCGGCTCCGTCGCCCGACGAGGGCCTCACCCCGGCCCAGCTTGCCGACAAGTACGGGCTGTCCGTCAGCGGCGCCCGGCCCCCGCTCGGGGCGTACGTCCGGCAGCTGTGGGGGCGGCGCCACTTCATCCTCGCCTTCTCCCAGGCGAAGCTGACCGCCCAGTACAGCCAGGCCAAGCTCGGCCAGCTCTGGCAGGTGGCGACGCCCCTGCTGAACGCCGCGGTGTACTACTTCATCTTCGGCGTCATCATCGGGGCCACCCGCGGGCTCGACCGGCACACGTACATCCCGTTCCTGGTGACCGGGGTGTTCGTGTTCACCTTCACCCAGACCTCGGTCATGGCCGGCGTCCGCGCCATCTCCGGCAACCTGGGACTGGTGCGCGCGCTGCACTTCCCGCGCGCCTCGCTGCCGATCTCGTTCGCGCTCCAGCAGCTCCAGCAGCTGCTGTACTCGATGATCGTGCTGTTCGTGGTGGTCATCGCCTTCGGCAGCTACCCGGGCCTGTCCTGGCTGCTGATCGTGCCGGCGCTGGCGCTGCAGTTCCTGTTCAACACCGGGCTGGCGCTGATCATGGCCCGGATGGGTGCCAAGACCCCCGACCTCGCCCAGCTCATGCCGTTCGTCACGCGGACGTGGATGTACGCGTCGGGTGTGATGTTCTCCCTCAGCGGCATGCTCGCCGGGAAGCCGGACTGGGTCATCCGGCTGATGCAGGTCAACCCCGCCGCCATCTACATGGACCTGATCCGCTTCGCGCTGATCGACGGCTACGACTCCTCGCACCTGCCGCCGCACGTCTGGGTCGGCGCGCTCGGCTGGGCCGTGCTCGTCTTCGTGGGTGGCTTCGTGTATTTCTGGAAGGCGGAGGAGAGGTACGGCCGTGGCTGACCGGGACCACCACCACGACATGCGCGACATGCGCGACAGCGGGCCGCGGGTGCCCACCGTGATCGCGGACGAGCTGCACATCGTCTACCGCGTCAACGGCACCAGGGCCGGCAAGGGCAGCGCCACCGCCGCGCTCAGCCGCATTCTCAAGCGGGGCTCCGACAACGAGGCGCGGGGTGTGCGCAAGGTGCACGCCGTCAGGGGCGTCTCCTTCGTCGCCCACCGCGGCGAGGCGATCGGCCTGATCGGCTCCAACGGCTCCGGCAAGTCCACGCTGCTGCGCGCCATCGCCGGCCTGCTGCCCGCCGAGCGGGGCCGGGTCTACACCGACGGCCAGCCCTCGCTGCTCGGCGTGAACGCGGCGCTGATGAACGACCTGACGGGCGAGCGCAACGTCATCCTGGGCGGGCTCGCCATGGGCATGTCGCGCGAGCAGATCAAGGAGCGCTACGAGGGGATCGTCGACTTCTCCGGCATCAACGAGAAGGGCGACTTCATCACCCTGCCGATGCGCACGTACTCCTCCGGCATGGCCGCCCGGCTGCGCTTCTCCATCGCCGCCGCCAAGGACCACGACGTCCTGATGATCGACGAGGCCCTGGCCACCGGCGACCGCAAGTTCCAGAAGCGGTCCGAGGCGCGCATCCGGGAACTGCGCAAGGAGGCCGGCACAGTGTTCCTGGTCAGCCACAACAACAAGTCCATCCGTGACACCTGCGACCGGGTGCTGTGGCTGGAGCGCGGGGAACTGCGCATGGACGGCCCCACCGAAGACGTGCTCAAGGAGTACGAGGAGTTCACGGGCAAGTAGCCCGCGGGCGAGGGGCCCCGCCGGAACGCGTCCGGCGGGGCCTGTCGTTCGCAAAGGATGTGTCAACTCGCGCCGTGCTGAGGAATCTTGACACCAATCGGTGTGTTGTTGTGATGTGCAGGACACCCCCGCGCGGCGTGCTGCGTTGTACAACGTAAGCTGTAGCGGTCCCGGAAAGCGGCAAGTGGGGAGATAATGCGCGACACCCTCCGCCGACGCCGCCGCGCGGACGGACGGGCGGCGTGTCCGAAATAGTGTGTGTTGGGTCGGCAGTGTAGAACGGGAGATGTGACGGCAATGGCTACGGAAACTCCCCAGCTCAACGGAGCAGGTGCCGTGCCCGTGCCGGGCAGTGGACGATGACGCGGACACCGACGGCGCGCGACCCCGAGCGCGCCACCCTCGACAAGGCCGCGGGTGAGAACTTCCCCGTGGCACCGTTCTTCCTGCCCAGAGCCTGGCGCCTCGACCTGATGGCCGTCTACGGCTTCGCCCGCCTCGTCGACGACATCGGCGACGGCGACCTGGCCCCCGGCGGCGCGGACGCCCGGCTGCTCGGCGTGTCGCCCGACGAGGCCGAGGACCGCATGGTCCTCCTCGACGCGTTCGAGGCCGACCTGCGCCGGGTCTTCGACGGCACCCCGCGTCACCCGCTGCTGCGCCGGCTCCAGCCCACCGTCCACCGCCGCTCACTGACCCCCGAGCCGTTCCTCGGCCTGATCGCCGCCAACCGGCAGGACCAACTCGTCACGCGGTACGAGACCTACGACGACCTCCTCGCCTACTGCGAACTGTCCGCCAACCCCGTCGGTCGCCTCGTCCTCGCCGTCACCGGCACCTCGACGCCCGAGCGCGTCCGCCGCTCCGACGCCGTCTGCACCGCCCTGCAGATCGTCGAGCACCTCCAGGACGTCCGGGAGGACCTCGGACGCGACCGCATCTATCTGCCCGCCGCCGACATGAAACGTTTCCACGTGCAGGAGTCCGATCTCGCCGCGCCCACCGCGGGCGCCTCGCTGCGCGCCCTGGTCGCGTACGAGGCGGAACGCGCCCGCGGTCTGCTGAATGAAGGCGCCCCCCTGGTGGGTAGCGTCCACGGCAGGTTGAAGCTGCTGCTCGCGGGGTTCGTGGCGGGGGGAAGAGCGGCGGTCCACGCGATCGCCGCCGCCGAATACGACGTACTTCCCGGCCCGCCCAAGCCCGGGAGGACCCGGTTGCTGCGTGAGGTGGGCGTGACTCTGCGAGGAGAGGGGTGATCCGGGCCGTGGAGTCGGAACACGTGTCCGCGCCGGTGCTCGCCGCCTACAGCTACTGCGAGGCGGTCACAGGGCAGCAGGCCCGCAACTTCGCCTACGGCATCAGACTGCTGCCGACGGCCAAGCGGCGGGCGATGTCGGCGCTGTACGCGTTCTCCCGGCGCGTCGACGACATCGGCGACGGAGCGCTGCCCGACGACGTGAAGATCACCCGTCTGGAGGACACACGGGCCTTGCTCGGCCGGGTCCGCGACGGCGCGGTCGAGGACGACGACACCGACCCCGTGGCCGTCGCCCTCAGCCACGCCGCCCGGGTCTTCCCGATCCCGCTCGGCGGCCTGGACGAACTCATCGACGGCGTCCTGAAGGACGTCCGCGGCGAGACGTACGAGACCTGGGAGGACCTGAAGGTCTACTGCCGCTGTGTGGCCGGGGCCATCGGACGGCTCTCCCTCGGCGTGTTCGGCACCGAACCGGGAGCGCGCGGCGCCGAACGCGCCCCCGAGTACGCCGACACGCTGGGGCTCGCGTTGCAGCTGACCAACATCCTCAGAGACGTCCGCGAGGACGCCGAGGGCGGCCGCACCTATCTGCCCGCCGACGACCTCGCCAAGTTCGGCTGCTCGGCCGGGTTCCACGGGCCGACGCCGCCGGAGGGCTCCGACTTCGCGGGCCTGGTGCACTTCGAGGTGCGGCGGGCCCGCGCCCTGTTCGCCGAGGGCTACCAGTTGCTGCCGCTGCTGGACCGCCGCAGCGGTGCCTGCGTCGCCGCCATGGCCGGCATCTACCGCCGCCTGCTCGACCGCATCGAGCGCGAGCCGGAGGCCGTGCTGCGCGGCCGGGTCTCGCTGCCCGGACACGAGAAGGCGTACGTCGCCGTGCGCGGCCTGTCCGGCCTCGACGCCCGGCACGTCGCCCGGCAGTCCGTCAGGAGGCGTGCCTGATGGTGAGGGTGATGTCGGCGCACGGTGGGACCACCGGCGAGGAGCGGCGGGCAACCCTGCGGTGCCGGGCCGCGTCCCTGACGGCAACGGTCGCCCGCGAAGCACCCGCTCACCGCGGCGGACGCACAGGGGAGGGCGCGCGATGACCGACGGCACACGGCGGGACGGACCGCTCACGGACGCCACGGGACCGGCCGGGCGGCACGCCGTCGTGGTCGGCGGCGGCCTGGCCGGCCTCACCTCCGCGCTGGCGCTCGCCGACGCCGGAATGCGCGTGACGCTGCTGGAGGGCAGACCCCGCCTGGGCGGGCTCGCCTTCTCCTTCCAGCGCGGCGACCTCACCATCGACAACGGCCAGCACGTGTACCTGCGCTGCTGCACCGCCTACCGCTGGTTCCTCGACCGGATCGGCGGCGCCGCGCTCGCCCCGTTGCAGAACCGCCTCGAGGTGCCCGTCGTCGACGCCGCGCGACCCGAGGGCCGGCGGCTCGGCACGCTGCGGCGCGACCCGCTGCCCGTACCCCTGCACCTCGGGCGCAGCCTTGCCACCTACCCGCACCTCTCGCTCGCCGAGCGGGCCCGGGTGGGCCGCGCCGCGCTGGCGCTCAAGGGGCTCGACCTCGCCGATCCGACCCTGGACGCACAGGACTTCGGCAGCTGGCTGACCGCGCACGGCCAGTCGGCGCGCGCCGTCGAGGCCCTGTGGGACCTGGTCGGGGTCGCCACCCTCAACGCGGTCGCGAGCGACACCTCGCTGGGGCTCGCCGCGATGGTGTTCAAGACCGGACTGCTGTCCGACCCGGGCGCGGCCGACATCGGCTGGGCCCGCGTCCCGCTGGGCGAACTGCACGACGGGCTGGCCCGCAGGGCGCTCGACGCCGCGGGCGTGCGTACCGAGGTCCGTACACGCGTCACCTCCCTCTCCCTCAACGGAAACGGGAGCTGGAACGTTCAGGTTCCCGGCGAGAAGCTGCTCGCCGACGCGGTCGTCCTCGCCGTACCGCAGCGCGAGGCCCACGGACTGCTGCCGCCCGGCGCCCTGGACGCCCCGGACCGGCTGCTCAGGATCGACACGGCGCCGATCCTCAACGCCCACGTCGTCTACGACCGCACGGTGCTGAACGCGCCCTTCTTCGCGGCCATCGGCACACCCGTGCAGTGGGTGTTCGACCGCACCGAGGCGGCCGGCCTGAAGCACGGTCAGTACCTCGCGGTGTCCCAGTCGGTGGCGCAGGACGAGATCGACGCGCCGGTCGCCGTGCTGCGCGAGCGCTACCTGCCCGAACTGAGGCGGCTGCTGCCCCGCGCCCGCGGCGCCGAGGTGAAGGACTTCTTCGTGACCCGGGAGCGCACGGCGACGTTCGCCCCGGCCCCCGGCGTCGGACGGCTGCGGCCCGGCGCCCGCACCAAGGCCCCCGGCCTGTACCTGGCCGGAGCGTGGACCGCCACAGGGTGGCCCGCGACCATGGAGAGTGCGGTCCGCAGCGGTGTGAAGGCGGCCGAAGCCGCGCTGAGCGCCCTGGGCCGGCCCCGCCCGAGCCGTCTCTTCGCCATCGAGGAGGCGGCGGCATGACATTCGATCAGCAGCCCACGGCAGGCCCCCGCACCTCCGGCACCGCAACAAGAGGAGAGACTGTGCCCACTGTGCCCCCGGCCTCGACGGCCGCTCGGAGGACCGCGGTGGACGTGACCGCGCTGTTGGAGCGCGGCCGGACCCTGGCCACGCCGGTACTGCGGGCGGCCGTCGACCGCCTGGCGCACCCCATGGACACCGTCGCCGCCTACCACTTCGGCTGGATCGACGCCGAGGGCAACCCGGCACGCGGGGACGGCGGCAAGGCCGTGCGCCCGGCCCTGGCCGTGCTCTCCGCCGAGGTCACCGGGGCCGCGCCCGAGGCCGGTGTGCCCGGCGCGGTCGCCGTGGAGCTCGTCCACAACTTCTCCCTGCTGCACGACGACCTGATGGACGGCGACGAACAGCGCCGCCACCGGGACACCGTCTGGAAGGTGCACGGCCCGGCCCAGGCCATCCTGGTGGGCGACGCGCTGTTCGCTTTGGCCAACGAGGTGCTGCTGGAGCTGGGCACGGTCGAGGCCGGCCGGGCCGCCCGCCGTCTGACCACCGCAACCCGCGCCCTGATCGACGGGCAGGCGCAGGACATCTCCTACGAGCACCGCGACCGGGTCAGCGTCGCGGAGTGCCTGGAGATGGAGGGCAACAAGACCGGTGCCCTGCTCGCCTGCGCCTCCTCGGTCGGCGCGGTCCTCGGCGGCGCGGACGACCGCACCGCCGACACGCTGGAGACCTACGGGTACCACCTCGGCCTGGCCTTCCAGGCCGTCGACGACCTCCTCGGCATCTGGGGCGACCCGGGGGCCACCGGCAAGCAGACCTGGAGCGACCTGCGTCAGCGCAAGAAGTCCCTGCCGGTGGTGGCCGCGCTCGCGGCGGGCGGCCCGGCCTCCGAGCGGCTCGGCGAGATCCTCGCCGCCGACGCCAAGAGCAGCGACTTCGCGAACTTCTCCGAGGAGGAGTTCGCGGCCCGCGCCGCCCTCATCGAGGAGGCGGGCGGCCGGGAGTGGACGGCCGAGGAGGCGCGCCGTCAGCACACCATCGCCATCGAAGCCCTCGACGCCGTCGACATGCCCGAGCGGGTACGGGCCGCGTTCACGGCGCTCGCCGACTTCGTCGTCGTACGAAAGAGATGATCACTATCGGTCGAACCAGCCTCGCGTAGTCGCCGGCCGGTGCTGCAAGGTGGTTTCAGGCACCGGCCGACGGCGGACCCACAGCAGCACGACTTGCACGACTGCACGAAGGGGAAGCCATGACAGCGACGACCGACGGAAGCACCGGGGCGACACTGCCGACCCGCGCTGCCGCGGCCAGTGAAACCGTACTCAGCACCCCCGAGGCGGCCGGGGTACAAGAAGCCGCCGCAGCCGCCGCCCGGCGGGCCACCGACTACCTGCTCGCCCACCAGGACGCCGAGGGCTGGTGGAAGGGCGACCTCGAGACGAACGTCACCATGGACGCCGAGGACCTGCTGCTGCGCCAGTTCCTCGGCATCCTGGAGGAGGACACCACCCGGGCCGCCGCGCTCTTCATCCGCGGTGAGCAGCGCGAGGACGGCACCTGGGCCACCTTCTACGGCGGCCCGGGCGAACTCTCCACCACCATCGAGGCCTACGTCGCCCTCCGGCTGGCCGGCGACGCGCCGGACGAGCCCCACATGGCCCGGGCCTCGGCCTGGATCCGCGCGCGGGGAGGCATCGCGGCCTCCCGTGTCTTCACCCGGATCTGGCTGGCCCTGTTCGGCTGGTGGAAGTGGGAGGACCTGCCCGAACTGCCGCCCGAGCTCATGTGGTTCCCCAAGTGGTTCCCGCTCAACATCTACAACTTCGGGTGCTGGGCGCGGCAGACGATCGTTCCGCTGACCGTCGTCTCGGCCAAGCGCCCGGTGCGTCCGGCCCCGTTCCCGCTCGACGAACTGCACGCCGACCCCGGCCATCCGCGTCCGTCGCGGTCGCTCGCGCCGGCGAGGACCTGGGACGGCCTCTTCCAGCGGCTCGACATGGTGGTGCGCGGCTACCGCACCGTCGCCGTGCGCAGGGTGCGCGAGGCCGCCATGAACTCGGCCGCCCGCTGGATCATCGAGCGCCAGGAGAACGACGGCTGCTGGGGCGGCATCCAGCCGCCGGCCGTGTACTCGGTCATCGCGCTGTACCTGCTCGGATACGACCTCGAGCACCCGGTGATGCGGGCGGGCCTTCAGTCGCTGGACCGTTACGCCGTGTGGCGCGAGGACGGCGCCCGGATGATCGAGGCCTGCCAGTCGCCGGTGTGGGACACCTGCCTGGCCACCATCGCGCTCGCCGACGCCGGACTGCCCGCCGACCACCCCCAGATGGTCAAGGCCGCGGACTGGATGCTGGGCGAGGAGATCGTCCGCCCCGGCGACTGGTCGGTGCGGCGTCCCGGACTGCCGCCGGGCGGCTGGGCGTTCGAGTTCCACAACGACAACTACCCCGACATCGACGACACCGCCGAGGTCGTCCTCGCCCTGCGCCGGGTCCGGCACCACGACCCGGAGCGGCTGGACAAGGCCATCGGACGCGGGGTGCGCTGGAACCTCGGGATGCAGTCGAGGAACGGCGGCTGGGGAGCCTTCGACGTCGACAACACCAGCCCCTTCCCCAACCGGCTGCCGTTCTGCGACTTCGGCGAGGTGATCGACCCGCCGTCGGCGGACGTCACGGCGCACGTCGTGGAGATGCTCGCCGCCGAGGGCCTGTCCCACGATCCGCGTACCCGGCGCGGCGTCGACTGGCTGCTGGCGGAACAGGAGCCGAACGGCTCGTGGTTCGGCCGCTGGGGCGTCAACTACCTCTACGGCACCGGGTCGGTGGTGCCCGCGCTGACCGCCGTCGGCCTGCCCGGCTCCCACCCGGTGATCCGGCGCGCGGTGGCCTGGCTGGAGAGCGTGCAGAACGACGACGGCGGCTGGGGCGAGGACCTGCGCTCCTACGACCAGGTCGAGGAGTGGAGCGGCAGGGGCGCCTCCACCGCCTCGCAGACCGCCTGGGCCCTGATGGCCCTGCTCGCGGCGGGGGAGAGGGACTCCAAGGCCGTCGAGCGCGGCGTCGAGTGGCTCGCGGCCACCCAGCGGGAGGACGGCTCCTGGGACGAGCCGTACTTCACCGGTACCGGCTTCCCGTGGGACTTCTCCATCAACTACCACCTGTACCGGCAGGTCTTCCCGCTCACCGCGCTCGGCCGGTACGTGCACGGCGATCCCTTCACCGGCCGGCGGCCCACCGCCGGTTCCCGCACCGACCGGCTCGGCGTCGAGGTCAAGGGGAGCTGATGCGCACACAGCCCGGACCGGCCCCGCTGCTGATCGCCTGCGCGCTCGGCATCGAGCGTCTCGCCCTGCGCGCCGGTGAGCGCGGCGGAGCGGACGGGCCGGTCACCGTCCTGCGGACGGGCATGGGACCCAGGGCGGCGGAACGGTCCGTCACCCGGGTCCTCGCCGGCCCGCCGCTGGACCGGGCCGCGGTGCTCGCCACGGGCTTCTGCGCCGGACTCGCCCCGGGCATGCACCCCGGCGACCTCGTCGTCGCCGAGGAGACCCGGGACCCGCGCGGTACCGTCCCCTGCGTCGGTACCGAACTGCTGGTGAAGGAACTCACCCGGACGCTGCCCGGGCGCACCGTGCACACCGGGCCGCTCACCGGCTCCGACCACGTCGTGCGCGGACCCGAGCGGTCCGACCTGCGCGCCACCGGCGCGATCGCGGTCGACATGGAGTCGGCGGCCACGCTCCTGAGCGCGGTGCGCGAGGGCCTGCGCCCTGTTGCGGCCGTGCGGGTGGTCGTGGACGCTCCAGAACACGAACTCGTCCGTATCGGGACGGTGCGCGGTGGAATATCAGCCTTCCGTGTTCTCCGTTCCGTCCTGCCGACTTTTTTCGAATGGCACCGTAATGTGCTGCTCCCCAGGAGGTGAGCCAGTTGGCCATGCCGCTGCGCCAGTCCATCAAAGTCGCCACATACTTGGCCGAACAGAAGGTACGCAAGCGGGACAAGTTCCCGCTGATCGTCGAGCTTGAACCGCTCTTCGCCTGCAACCTCAAGTGCGAGGGCTGCGGCAAGATCCAGCATCCGGCCGGAGTGCTCAAGCAGCGCATGCCCGTCGCCCAGGCGGTGGGAGCGGTGCTGGAGTCCGGTGCGCCGATGGTGTCCATCGCGGGCGGCGAGCCCCTGATGCACCCGCAGATCGACGAGATCGTCCGGCAGCTGGTGGCCAAGCGGAAGTACGTCTTCCTGTGCACCAACGCGCTGCTGATGCGCAAGAAGATGGACAAGTTCAAGCCGTCTCCCTACTTCGCCTTCGCGGTGCACATCGACGGGCTGCGGGAGCGGCACGACGAGTCGGTGGCGAAGGAGGGTGTGTTCGACGAGGCGGTGGAGGCCATCAAGGAGGCCAAGCGGCGCGGCTTCCGGGTGACCACCAACTCCACCTTCTTCAACACCGACACCCCGCAGACCATCGTGGAGGTGCTCAACTACCTCAACGACGACCTCAAGGTCGACGAGATGATGATCTCGCCCGCCTACGCCTACGAGAAGGCGCCCGACCAGGAGCACTTCCTGGGCGTGGAGCAGACCCGCGAGCTGTTCCGGAAGGCCTTCGCGGGCGGCAACAGGCGCCGCTGGCGGCTGAACCACTCCCCGCTGTTCCTCGACTTCCTCGAGGGCAAGGTCGACTTCCCGTGCACCGCGTGGGCGATCCCGAACTACTCGCTGTTCGGCTGGCAGCGCCCCTGCTACCTGATGAGCGACGGGTACGTGCCGACGTACCGGGAGCTCATCGAGGACACCGACTGGGACAAGTACGGTCGGGGCAAGGACCCGCGGTGCGCCAACTGCATGGCGCACTGCGGCTACGAGCCCACCGCCGTGCTGGCCACCATGGGATCGCTCAAGGAGTCCCTGCGCGCCATGCGCGAGACGGTGTCCGGGAACCGGGACTGACGCCATGACAGCCATTCCTCTGGGAGTCCCCGAGGTACCGGCCCGACCGATCGCCGAGCGCCGCAGGAGCCGGCGGATCCAGGTCGGGTCGGTGGCGGTGGGCGGGGACGCGCCGGTGTCGGTGCAGTCGATGACGACGACGCGTACGTCGGACGTCGGGGCGACGTTGCAGCAGATCGCGGAGCTGACGGCGTCGGGGTGCCAGATCGTGCGGGTGGCGTGTCCGACGCAGGACGACGCGGACGCGCTGGCGACGATCGCGCGCAAGTCGCAGATCCCGGTGATCGCGGACATCCATTTCCAGCCGAAGTACGTGTTCGCGGCGATCGAGGCGGGGTGCGCGGCGGTCCGGGTGAACCCGGGCAACATCAAGCAGTTCGACGACAAGGTCAGGGAGATCGCCAAGGCGGCCAAGGACCACGGCACGCCGATCCGTATCGGTGTGAACGCGGGGTCGCTGGACCGTCGGCTGCTCCAGAAGTACGGGAAGGCGACTCCGGAGGCGTTGGTCGAGTCGGCCCTGTGGGAGGCGTCCCTCTTCGAGGAGCACGACTTCCGCGACATCAAGATCTCGGTCAAGCACAACGACCCGGTCGTGATGATCGAGGCCTACCGGCAGCTCGCCGAGAGGTGTGACTACCCCCTCCACCTCGGTGTCACCGAGGCCGGTCCCGCCTTCCAGGGCACGATCAAGTCGGCCGTCGCCTTCGGCGCGCTGCTCTCCCAGGGCATCGGCGACACCATCCGGGTGTCGCTGTCCGCGCCGCCGGTCGAGGAGGTCAAGGTCGGCATCCAGATCCTGGAGTCGCTGAACCTGCGGCAGCGCGGCCTGGAGATCGTCTCCTGCCCGTCCTGCGGCCGTGCCCAGGTCGACGTGTACAAGCTGGCGGAGGAGGTCACGGCCGGTCTGACCGGTATGGAGGTGCCGTTGCGCGTCGCGGTGATGGGCTGCGTCGTCAACGGTCCGGGTGAGGCCCGCGAGGCCGACCTCGGAGTCGCGTCGGGCAACGGCAAGGGGCAGATCTTCGTGAAGGGCGAGGTCATCAAGACCGTGCCCGAGTCGAAGATCGTGGAGACCCTGATCGAGGAGGCGATGAAGCTCGCCGAGCAGATGGAGCAGGACGGCGTCGC
>NZ_JBQRUW010000039.1:0-129817 GCF_052663305.1 Streptomyces cyslabdanicus | reverse complement strand
GTCAGGGGTGGCCTTCGGCAGGCCGCCCCTCGATCGTGCGACAGTGCCGCAGGTAGCGACAGGGTGCGGGGCAGCCTTCTCACGTGATCACCGCGCGTGTTGCCGAGCAGTGGGACCTGGAACTGGACGACCTCTTCGTGACCATCGGCCATCGCTTCGGCCGGGTGGAACTACGCCGCCGCATGCGTGACTACGTACGCGGTCTGCTCGCCCCGGTGGCCCGAAAGAACAGCTGGCAACTGGCCGAGCAGGCAGGTCACGCTACCCCTGACGGTCTGCAGCACTTGCTCGCCGGAGCGAAGTGGAACCCCGACGATATCCGCGACGACCTGCAGGAATACGTCGCCGACAAGCTCGGCGAGACCGATGGGGTCCTCATCATCGACGACACCGGGTTCATCAAGAAGGGCATCACCTCCGCCGGGGTTCAGCGCCAATACTCCGGAACTGCCGGCCGCACCGAGAACTGCCAGATCGGCGTCTTCGCCGCCTACGCCACCACCCGAGGCCGGGCCCTGGTCGACCGCGAGCTCTACCTGCCCAAGACCTGGACCGAGGACCGCGAACGCTGCCGCGCGGCCAAAGTCCCTGACGAGCGAGTATTCGCCACCAAGGGCGAGTTGGCCCGGCGCATCGTGCTGCGGTCCCTCGCCTCGCCGCTGCCCATCGCCTGGGTCACCGCGGACGCCGCCTACGGTCAGGAGGGCCGCTTCCGGCGACTGCTGGAACAGTCGGGCGTCGGCTACGTGCTGGCCGTGCCCAAGTCCCAGTTCACCGTGGGCTGTCCCCGCATCGACGGGCTGTTCTCGCAGGCCCCGGCCGAAGCATGGGAGAAGCTCTCGTGCGGTGACGGTGCGAAGGGGCCGCGTGTTTATTACTGGGCAGCAGTGCGGCTGCCAGCGGTTGCCGAGTTCGACTACCAGGGCGAGGTCCCCCACCGGATGCGGTGGGCGCTGGCCCGGCGCAGCATCAGCAAGCCCGATGAGATCGCCTACTACCTCGCTTACGCTCCTTTGGAGACCACCGTTCGGGAGTTGGTGCGGATCGCCGGGACGCGCTGGGCGATCGAGGAGTGTTTCCAGGCCGCGAAGAACGAGTGTGGCCTGGACCAGTACGAGGTCCGTCGCTACGTGGGCTGGTACCGGCACATCACTCTGGCCATGCTCGCGCACGCCTTCCTGGCCGCCACGGCGCACCAGGTCCGGGAAAAGGGGGCGGCACCGGTGAGGCAGCCGGGGCAATCGAGTTCACAGTGGCGGAGATTCGGCGACTCCTGGCAGCTTGTCGTCCCCAACCGCCGCACCTTCGTGGCCGTCGAGGACGACACCACGCGCTGAGCTGGTCGAACTGGCGCCGACGACGCCAAGCGGTCGCCCGCCGCTGTCACTACCTGCGACGCTGTCGCACGATCGAGGGGCGGCCTGCCGAAGGCCACCCCTGACCACTCCGCGGCCCGCTACACTCCAGCCGCCCAGCGAAACCCCAGGCCAGACAGCAAAATCCTGCTGGAGTACTAGGGCGCGTATTGAGTCGTGATCAAGTTGCGGGATTCGCCTTCGCTGCGAGGCCTGGTCCGGTAGATCTTCTTGCATGACGCGAGTACAACTGACGGATTTCGAGTGGGAGTTCATCGGACCGTACCTGCCGATCGGCGAGTATGGCCCGTACCCCAAGCGGCTGCGGCAGCAGTTTGAGGGCGTGATCTGGCGGTTCAAGACCGGCGGGCAGTGGCGGGAGGTGCCGCAGGAGTTCGGCGCCTGGTCGACCGTTCACAACCGCTTCCGGCAGTGGCGTGACGCCGGCGTCTTCGAGGCCCTGCTGGAAGGCCTGATCGCGGAAGCCGCGAAGCGGGGCGAGGTGGATCTGTCCTTGGTCAGCATCGACTCCACCACCGCCCGGGCACATCACGACGCTGCCGGGATGCACCTGGGTGAAGACGTCCTCACCGCCCTGGAGAAGGCTGCCACTGAGGAGAAGAAGACCAAGTCAAAAGGGGCGGCTGCGACGAACAAACCGGGCAGGACGTTGAAGACGATCCCGAGCGGGAAGAGCGACGGCGCATCCGGCGCCGGCGCAAACTCCGGCTGAAGGCCGCTCTCCTCGGACGCTCCAGGGGCGGGCAGACCAGCAAGGTCCACCTGGCCGCCGACCGGAACTGCCGCCCGCTGGCGTTCGTGCTGACCGCAGGACAGGCCGCGGACAGCCCGCAGTTCGCCCCCGTGCTGGGGCGGATACGGGTCCGCAGGCCTGTCGGCCGCCCCCGCACCAGGCCGGATGCCGTCGCTGCGGACAAGGCCTACTCGTCCCGCGGTAACCGCACCCACCTGCGAAAACGCGGCATCAAGGCGGTCATCCCAGAGAAGAAGGACCAAGCCGCCAACCGGAAGAAGAAGGGCTCCAGAGGCGGCCGGCCCATCAGTCACAACGCGGACCTCTACAAGGAGCGGAACACCGTCGAGCGCCTGATCAACAAGCTGAAGGCCTGGCGAGGCATCGCCACCCGGTACGACAAAACCCCGGACAGCTACCTCGCCGGCCTCCACCTGCGCGCCTCAATGATCTGGCTCAAGGACCTCACCCGAACCACCGATTGATCATGACTCAATACACGCCCTAGCCGACCATGATCAATCTCACCGGGATTTCCTGTACCTCAAATACTCACACCCGTAACCGCTCGCCCGACCCAGCGCCGGCGGCCGTGCCGTTGCTGCTGCCGAAGCCAACGACCGCCAGGGCGATCACGGCGAAGATGGTCAGCTCCCGCCGGGCCTGACCCTCGGTCTTGCCATGGCTGTGCCGCGCATCGCGGGCCCGGTCCATCGGGTGGGGCGCCACCGCACTGCGCTGTGACCCAGATCACTTGGGCCGGCCGTCACAGGGTCGGGGGGGCGCCCGTCCTGAGGCTGTCAGCACGCGGCCCGGCACCACGCCGGACCGCAGGACCACCATCTCAGGAGTCCGCCATCATGCGTGTTCTCGTTGCCGGAGCGAGCGGCGTCATCGGCAGCCGTCTCGTCCCCCTGCTCATCGCCGTCGGTCACGACGTGGTCGCCCTGGCCCGCGGCCCCCGGCGCACCGCCGAGCTCGAAGCCGTCGGTGCGGGCGTCGTCGCCGCCGACGCACTCGACCGCGACCAACTCCTCGCCGCGGTACAGCAGGCCGCGCCCGACGCGGTCGTCAATCTGCTCACCGCCATCCCCGCCGACGTCGACCCGCGCCACCTGGCCAGGGACTTCGCCCTCACCAACCGGCTGCGTACCGAAGGCACCCGCAACCTGCTGGCGGCCGCCCGGGCGGCGGGCGCGGGGCGGATCGTCGCCCAGGGTCTCGCGTACGGCTATCAGCCGGGCGCCGGACTCGCCAACGAGAACGACCCGCTGTGGCACGACGCGACCCCCCGCCAGTTCGCGCCGGTGCTCGCCGCTCTGGACTCTCTGGAGGAGCAGACAGCCGAGGCGGGCGGCACGGTCCTGCGGTTCGGGCACCTGCACGGTCCCGGTTCCGCTTACGCCGCCGACGGCGCCTTCACCGCCCAGGTCCGGGCGGGCAAGGTGCCGCTGGTCGGCGGCGGCCACTCGGTGTTCTCCTTCACGCACGCCGACGACGCGGCCACCGCGATCGTCGCCGCACTCGACCGCGATGCCGGCGGCGTCCTCAACGTCGTCGACGACGACCCGGCACCGCTGCACGTGTGGCTGCCGGAGTTCGCCGCCGGGCTCGGCGCGCCCGCGCCCAAGCGCGCTCCGGCCGCCCTGGCCCGGCTCGCGGTCGGCGGCTGGGGTGTCGCGTTCATGAACCAGCTGCGCGGCGCGGACAATGCCAGGGCCCGCCTTGCGCTCAACTGGCGGCCGCGGTACGCCTCTTGGCGCGAGGGCCTGCCTGTGACGGATACGGCCGCCAAGGCGGCATGATGCGGTTGAGCGTTCCGCGTTACGTCCACTGCAGGGAAGCCCGACGAAGGGTCCGCCGATGACCACCACGCCACCCACGGCCGCAGAGGCCCCGGACGCCGTCTTCGAGGAGTACCGGCCGCTGCTGCTCGGCCTCGCGTACCGGCTGATGGGCAGCATGTGGGATGCCGAGGACGTGGTGCAGGAGGCGTATCTGCGCTGGGCCGCGGCGGACCGCGCCGAGATCCGCGTCCCGCGCGCCTTCCTCATCACCGTCGTCTCGCGCCTGGCCCTGGACCAGCTGCGCTCGGCGCGCGTGACACGCGAGGCGTACACCGGGCCGTGGCTGCCCGAACCTGTCGCCTCCGATGCGTTCGGGCCGGCGCATACCGTCGAGCTGCGGGACTCGCTCGCGTACGCGACCCTCCATTTGATGGAGCGTCTGACGCCGGCCGAGCGTGCTGTGTTCGTGCTGCGGGAGGCGTTCGACCTGCCGTACGGCGAGATCGCTTCGATCGTCGGCGTGACCTTGGCGAACTGCCGCCAGCTGCACAGCCGTGCGGCCCGTCACCTCGCCACCGACCGCGAACGGTTCCACCTCGACGCGGACGCGCACGGTGAACTGTTGCGGCGCTTTCTCGATGCGGCACAGCGCGGTGATCTGGCCGCCCTGACAGACCTGTTGAGCGAGGACGTGGTGGCCTGGAACGACGGGGGCGGCAAGGTCCGCGCCGCACTGCGGCCGGTCGAGGGGCGCGCGAACGTCCTGGCGTTCCTGGCCGGCCTTCTCGCCCGCTACGGCTTGGGCGAGACGCGGCTGGTCGCGGTGGGCGACGGCTCGCCGGCGGTGTGGACCCAGGTCGACGGCAGCCGCCAGCTCGTCGCGTTCGACGTACGCGAGGACGGCCTGATCCACAACATCTTCGCCGTCCTCAACCCCGACAAGCTCACACACGTGGCCCCCTGGCCGTGACCGAGGGGAGCCGCACTGTGTCAGTACTGTCCGTGGCGGCCGTCGGTCCGCTGCCCACCGGGCCCGGACACGAAGTCGCTGGTCGTGTCGAGGTTGAAGTCCATCGGGAAACCGAGCTCGATCGCGCTCGCCTTGTCGAGCCGGGCGACGGCGTCGTCGGGCAGCTCCAGGTCGTTCAGCGGCGGCTCGTCGGCACTCAGCATGACCGCGACGCCACCGCCCCCCACGGCTCCCGGGCCGTCTACTCACGGAATGTCGCTGAGTCGAACCTGGCGTGGCCCTCGAAGGTCGCTGAGTGGAACCCGGCCGCGTCCTGGAAGGTCGCGGAGTCGAACCCGGCGTTGCCGAGGCGGGGGTGTCCGGTGGCGGGGTCGCGAAGGGCGTCGAGGAGGGCATCGAGAAGGGGTTCGGTGAAGGTGGTGCCGCGGTGGTCGATGTCTGTGCCGGGGGTCAGGTCGGCCAGGTAGGCGTCGCGGTCGATGTCGGCCAGGTGGGCGAGGCATGCGGTGTGGCCGGGGACGTGGATGCCGCGGCAGCCGACGGGGCCAGTAGCAGGGTCTGCGCCGTGTGCGCAGTACGGCCAGGAAGGCGCCCCGGGTACGGGAGGCGGGGATTGGCTCATGGCGTGGCAGCTCCATGGTGGGTCTAGGGCGTGTGTCGGAAGTGCTCTAGGTTGGCTCAAGTGAGTGCGCGGGGGCGGAGTTACCGATACGTCGGACCGGTCGAGCTGAAGACAGCAGTCCGGCCTGGCAGCGGCGGGTGCCGGATCAGCTCGGCGGCAGAGTTCGGCGGCTGGATTGCTGGGCGATCGGCGGCGGAGCTGGCCGAACCGTTCACCTTCGTGGTCGACACGGACGGTGTGCTTCGGCTGGCGCCGCGGCGAAGCGAGCACGTGGCCTGTGCCGGCGGAGGCCGCGTGCATGCAGGTCGCCTCGAACAGGCGCCGCTGCTCCACCGCGATGCCGGAGTCCGGGTGTGAGTAGTTGAGGTACAGGAAATCCCGGTGAGATTGATCTTGCTGGGAGCCGCTCGTCCGCACCGAAATCAAGATCGGATACGCCCGGGTCTCAACCGGCGGCCAGAAGCTCGAACGACAGCTCGACGCGCTCACCGCCGCCGGGTGCCGGAAGATCTTCGCGGACAAGAAGTCCGGCAAGAACGCGCTCCGCCCCGAACTGAAGGCGTGCCACGTCTTCCTCGACCCCATCGACACCCTCGTGGTCCCCTCGCTCGACCGCTACGGCCGCAGCCTCCAGGACCTCATCAACATGGTCGCCGAACTGCGCAAGCGCGGCATCGGCTTCACCTCACTGCACGAGAACCTGGACACCACCACCCCCGGCGGCCGACTCGTCTTCCACGTCTTCTCCGCCCTGGCGGAGTTCATCCGCGAACTCATCGTCATCGGCACCAACAGCGGAGCGCAGGTGTCACCCCAGGGCGAGCCATCGGATGCCGAGCTGTTCGATCTGCGCGGCCTCCGATTCGTCCAACGGCTCGCGGCCGGTAGCTTTGCGCAGGAAATGCGGCTGGCTCCAACCCAATTTGTCAGCGGCCGCCATCTGCTCTGCGCCGAGAAGCAGCTCCATCACAGCGTCACCGGCCGACGAGGTCAGCCAGGGCTCGCGTCCGCGTGCATCAGCCAGGTCAAGACCGTGGACGGCGACTTCAACAACTCGGGTGAGGAGAAACTCCGACAAGAGCATGGCGTCACCATGACGCGTCCGCACGGTACGGCTGACCGGTTGGACCCGGCACAGCCGGTCGACTCGCCGCCAGGTTGCGGTGAAATCCTCGGTGAAGGCGGCACCATCAGCCGGCTCTGCCGCCCGGTTCTGCGCCAGAGCGATCCGGGCACCGTTAGTTTGTGGTGAAAAGCGGTCGTCCGGGCGGTAATAGTCCGCCGCGGAAATCTTGGCGTCACCCGGTGCTGGCGCGTCCAGCATGCCCGGAAGCCAATCGATCACCACGCACACGTGCCCGAGCAGGTCGCGTACAGTCCAGGGGGCGCAGCGCGTCGGGAGGTTCCACTCGGTCTCAGTCAGCCCTGACACTGCATCGCTAAGCGCTGCGGATTCCTGACGAAATGCTTCGAGCACACGATCTTGATTCACGCTGGTGACGTTATCAACTGGCCTCGACCAGGCGGCTGTTGGTCATGCCCCCAGCTCAGCACAAGGGATTCTCCACGACGCAGACCCGTCCGCTTATACCCCAGTTTCCGGGCGAGAGCCTGTCTGGACTTCTCGTCGGGGAAGGCGCGGCCGTCGCGTACTACGCCCAGAACATTGCCGTGGTCGCCGTTCGGGCCGCAGAAGACGCGAGGGAAGAGGATGTCAGGGGCCACTTGGTCATCCAAGCAGGTCATCGGATCACTGGCCCCCGCCACCCCGACGTGCTGGCCGCCCAACGACGCGAACGCGTTCGCGTTCGCAGCAAGAAAGGCATCCGCTGGGGTGGGCGTCCCGCCGTCGTGTGACCGGTCAGTTCGGCAAGGTCGGGTCGGTCAGCTGCATGGGCCCATCTCTTTCGGACCGTAGAGGGCAGCGGCCTCTCCTGTGATCAAGGCCCAGTAGCGGTCCCCGAACGACCAGTGCCACCACTTCCCTGATGATTAGATGTGTTCAAGCATCAGGGAAGGGGCGAGTGTGAGTGAGTGGCATGTGGTGTGGGTGCCCGACCCGGGCCGGTGGGGGACGCTTCCTGAAGCGGGAGTGTTGGGGGTCGAGGACCTTCCGACGGCGGTCGAGCGGATCGGCTTGATGCCGGGTGACCCTGTCTTCATCGCTCCAGATTTCACCATCGACTCCGACCTGCTGGATTTCGTTCTCTCGAAGCACTTCCGCTTCCTTGCCCGCGAGACGAAGCGAAACTACGCCACGGACATTCGGATCCTCCTCACCTTCCTGTCATCGCGCGGGATCGACTGGCACCGGGCCTCCGAGCAGGATCTGCTGAACTACAGGACCTGGCGCTGTGATGCTCCGCAGAATCCCGAGCGAATCAGCGGGTCGAAATGGAACCGTGAGGCCGCCGCCTTCACCCGCCTGTTCAAGTGGGCGAGGGTGAGCCCGAGGCCGGTGGACGCGTCCCGGCGGGGGGACCGTGCGGCTGACTCGGTCAGCGCCCGGGTGTCGTGGCTGACACCACGTACGTGGAGCTTGTGGTCAGACGTCGGCCTGCGCGGTCACGGCCGCGACGGGGTGCCGACTTGGGGATGGGATGCGCGGACCGAGGCCCGTAACACCTCATTCGTCCAGTTCACCTTGAGCTCGGGGCTTCGACGGCAGGAAGGCGGGTCGCTGTTGACGTTCGAGCTGCCCGCTCAGCGGTTGCAGCACGGGCGCTACCAGCACGGCCAGCTCGCCGGGGCCGTGACCCGGTCGAAGAACGGCCGTACCTTCTACACCTCGCTGGACGCCCTTGGGCAGGTCGAGACCTACGTACAGTCGGAGCGCGCTTGGGCGGTAAAGCGCGCTCAGCAGATGGGCCGTTACGAGCGGGTTGAGCAGATGCGCCTGGTCACGAAGGTGACCCGCGGCCGGGCACCGAGAGTCTTCTGGGTGGACCGAAATGGTGTCGAGGGCCGTCAGTACTTGACCCATCTGGGCTGGCGGGAACGGCAGTGGCTGTTCCTTGAGGGCCCGGAGGGCCCGGAACCCGCGTGGCTGTGGCTGACCGAGCAGGGCTTGCCGATGCTTCCTGACCGTTGGAACACGGTATTCACCACGGCGAACCTGCGCTGCGAAGGGGTGCTGTTGTCCCCCGCCGAGCGGGAGATGAGCAGGAACCTCCGAGCCGCAGAGGTCCGGGGCCTGACTCCGTACGCGACCCCGCACTCCACGCGTCACTCCTTCGCGCTCTACATGCTCATCGTGCTGAACCAGCTGATAGAGGCCCGCTTCGGATTGACCGCGGCGGATCGCCGGGATTTCGCGATGCTGTTCGGCGATCCCTGGTGGCTGGTCAAGACCCTCCTCGGGCACGCGGACGTCGAGACGACCAAGCGCCATTACCTGGCTCCCGTCGCGCACCTGCAGCTGGAGTCGATCCTGGCGACGGCCGAGGCAGACGAACCCGACCGCAAGGTCGAGGACATCGACGGCGTGTTCGCACGGCTCGCGAAGGAGTCGGCTGGGATCCAGGACATCGACGTCATCGTCGACCGGCTGCCGGCAGCCGGCCGATGAGCCGCCGCGGGCGTCGGGCGGTCCTGCCTCCGACCGACTTCACGACGGAGGCACCGCTTGCCGTAAACGGACTGGTGGTCACCATCGTCAACAAGGCTGGTCACGGGAAGGACTTCGTCTTCTCCGGCCTGCCAGTCCCGGAGCCGATGCAGCGCTCCCTGGCAACGGTGTTCGCTGCCCAGCAGGTGACGTGGACCAGCCATTACAGCGCCACAGCCACCTGGAACAGGCTGAAGGTGTTCGCCGAGTTCATCTCCGGTCTCGACACTCCTCCCGAGGATCTGACAGGCCTGGACGCGGCGACGCTCAAGCGCTGGCGGCTGCAGAACATCAGAACGAACACCGGTCGCACCACGCTGCGGGTAGTCCATCGGATGCTCCGCAGCGACCCCCGGTTGAGCGAAGGGCCGGTCGCAGAGGAGCTGGCCCGTCGCGTTCCCGCCCCGAAGCCCGTCAGGAAGTCCTACGACGAGGCGGAACGTGAGCACGTGCTGCTGGCAGCAGGCCGTCAGTTCCGGGCTGCCTGGCTCAGGATCCGGGAGAACAGTGAACTGCTGGAGAAGTGGCGGGCGGGAACCCTGGATGAGGGCAGCCGAGACTGGCGACTCGGGGAAACTCTGGACCATGTGGCGCGTGTCGGGGACGTGCCCCGTACGCAGTTGCCGAGTGGTCGGCAGGCCGTCACCAACCGTGGGTTGCTAGGCGGCCGCGACATTGAGCACACGTGGGCTCGACTGTTCTTGACCCCGTCGGAGCTGACAGCCCTGGCCGTACTGCTGACCGATCGCTTCGGCTGGAACCTCTCCGTCTATGACCGTATGCCGACCCCGACCAGGGCTCCGTCGGTTGCGGAGGGCACGAACGTGACCTACCAAGTGCGGGTCGAAAAGCGCCGGGCCGGGAACGGTCGCTGGTTCTCCACGGAGAACATCACCGACTCCGGGGCCGATTCGCCCGGGCGATTGATCACGCAGGCACTGCAGGCCACACTCTACGGTCGACTCCTGGCTGCTCAACTCGCTCCGGGTACAGACCTGTTGATGACGGCCCACGCGGTTCGCCAGAGGGGCGCACGCAAGGACACGGACCGTCCTCCGGCAGTCGGCCCGCTCGTTTTCGGTGTCTCGGGTGTCGACGGGAAGTCCTGGGCGATCGAACACAAGTTGAGCGGCTCGCCCTTCCGACAGATCCGACGCACAACGGTGACGCGAGAGGGCAAGCCTCTCCAGCACACGCAGGGGACGCACGAGAGCGTCTACGTGCTGCCCGACCAAAAAGTCCGGCAAGCCTCGCAGCAGATCTTCGAGGACGGCGCGCTCGAAGCTCTCGACCAGTCGCAGAAGATCTTCTTTGGCGGCCACCTCGCTCAAGGTCCGGACCCGGCCCACGGGCAGACCGCGACGGCGGACTGCGCGGACGAGACCACCACCCCATGGCCTGCCCCGGACGGCGGCTGCGGAGCCGACTTCCTGCTCTGCCTCGCCTGCCCTAACGCACACGTCCACCCAGGTCACCACCCCCGCCTCGCCCTGCTTCACGAACACATCCAGGGCCTACGGTCGGCGATGCCTGAACACAGATGGCACCAGCGCTGGTACGAGCACTGGCAGCGGCTTGACGACCTGGCGGACAAGGTCGGCCGCCCGTCCTGGGCTGCCGCTCGGGTACGGGCCTGCGACACCGACCGCACCCTGGTCGATCTCCTGCTGAAGGGACAACTTGCCTCATGAGCCTCCCTCTTGCCTCGGAGAGCGACCCCTATCTGCTGCCGATCCCCACCCCGGACAGCCTGGTCGTCCTTCCTCGGTGGATCAGCTCCGGAAACGCCAACCCCAACGGTCGTTACCAGGAGCCGGTCTGGCCGCTCGGGCCGTTCATCGACCGTCCCGGCGCCAGTCTGATCAAGATCCACTGGAGGAACTGCCCCGCGCCGATGACGGGGCAAATCAAGCAGGTGACCTGGATTCTGTTGAACGGCCAGCTGCGGCCCACCTACCTCCAGAGCCGAGGGATTCGGGCCCGTTCCAGAGGCTCCGCCAATGAAATGCGGGAAACCTGCTACGAGTGGATGCGACTCGGCCGCTGGCTGGACACCGCTGGCGTCAAAGATCTGCGTGGCTGCAGCGATGACCACTGGATTGCTTACGTCGCGGACCGTTTCCGTGCCAATCCGACCCGGCACTACGCTGAGGAGACTCTGAGTCGCCTCACTGATCTGTGGGCATTCGACCAGCTCTGCACTCAGCCCATCGGCGTCACGCAACCGCCTTGGGAAAGGGAAGGCGTCGACAACTATCTCCCATCCTCCACCTCGCAGGACACCGGCGAGAACACAACCGAGCCGCTGGATCCGAGCGTGGTGAGCCCGCTACTGATGTGGGCGATCCGCATGGTCGACGACCTCGCGGACGACATCCTGGCCGCCTGGGTGGAATGGCGCCGCATGCAGCAGTTGGCCATCACCAACCCGAGCTCGCCCGCGGGACTGGCCGCGCTTGACGACTACCTTTTGCCCCGACTCGCCGCGGGCACGGACCTGCCGACCACCGAGTGGCGCGGCAAGACTGTCCTGGCCGCAACATTCATCGCAGCCACCGTCGGCTGCAGCGTCAACCAGGTCAGTGGCTTTCGACAACGCCATGAGCTCAGCACGCTGCAGCCAGGGCCCTGCCCGCTCCCGGTAGCCGTGACCGGGCAGATCAACGGCAGGCCCTGGCGCGAACACTTCGACTTCAACGAGGTCTCGACCTTGATGAGGCAGTTGGCCACCGCCGCGATGATCGTCTGCCTCTATCTGACCGGCATGCGACCGCAGGAAGTACAAGGTCTGCGGTCCGGCTGCTGCCCCGACCCCGAGGACGGCAGCCGCCACCTCATCCGCAGTCACCACTACAAGAACGTCACTAACGACGACGGCCAGCACGTCTCGGCCGGCGAGGAACGGGAGGTCCCTTGGGTCGCCATCACCCCGGTCGTCCGCGCGATCCGAGTCCTTGAGCGCATGGTCCCTGAGGGCGAACTGCTCTTCGCTTCCGCCCATCACGACTTTGCCCGCGGCCGCCAGCGCGGCGGCGCCTTGAAGAACAGCAGCATGAACCAGCGGATCGAGGACTTCATCGCCTGGATCAACCGGGAGACCGAATCCCATGGGCTGCAGAACCAGGGCGTCCCCCAAGACCCTCACGGCGCCATCGGGCTCGGGCGGTTCCGCCGGACCCTGGCGTGGCACATCGCCCGCAGACCTGGTGGGCTCGTCGCGCTCGCGATCCAGTACGGCCACATGCGCACCGTCCTCGACGCCCGTACGTCCAGCGGGTACGGCAGCCGAAGCCGCCGCGGCATCCACAGTGTCCTTGACGTCGAGACCGCCCTGGCCGCGGCTGACACCGCCGCGCGGCTGCGGGACGGCCTCGCCGCCGGCGAGAAGATTTCCGGTCCCGCCGCCCGACGAGCCCTCACTGCCGCGGTCCAGGTGCCACGATTCGAGGGCCGTACCGTCACCCAGAAGTTCGCCAAACAGGCCGCCGACTACCTGGCCCGCGACGGCCTGGTCCTCTTCGACAACCCGGACGCTTCGCTGATCTGCGTCTTCAAGCGCGACAACGCGCTCTGCGAACCAGGCCCCGATGCAACCGCCCCGAACCAGTTCGATTGCCGCCCCGGCTGTGGGAATGCCGTCCGCCTTGACAGCCACGCGACCGAACTGCTGGAAGAGACCGACCGCATCAACAAGCTCGCGGCCCTCTCCCCTCAGCCGCTGGCCAGGCGCCTCCGCATCGCCGCCGACCAATACCGCGCCACCGCCGACACTCACCACGCCACCGCCCAACCTGCCGAGGACCTGTCGTGACCGAGCAATCCACCGACGAGCGGACACGCATCCGTGCCGCCATGGACCGGCTCCTCGCCGGCCGGCCGACAGCCTCCGACGGCGCACTGACCGTCGTCGCTCTCGCGGCCGAGGCCGGTGTTCACCGCATGGCCCTCCAAAAGCGCCATGCGGACCTGAAGGCCGAGTTCTACGAACGCGTCCGCACCGAGACGAAGCAACCCCCGGAATCGGAGAGGCGGCTCCGTAATACCGTGTCCGACCTGAAGGAAACCGTTGCCGCGCAGAGGGCCGAAATCACGGCGCTCCGGCACCAAGTCACTCAACTCGCACTCGCGAACGCCGTCCTCACTCGCCAGGGCCACAATCTGAGCGAGAGCTCGGCGGAGGCACCAGCCAATGTCGTACCCCTCCGTCCGAAGGGAGAATGACCAGACGGGCACCTCCGACCGCAGGTCCGGGCCACCTCTCTACCGATAGCACCTGGGCATCGAAATCCAGAAGCCATTCGGTGGCGTTCCAGGCAGGATGCCTTTGTGAACCATGTTCTGTGCGGGCTTGCCGCCAACGTAAGCCTGCCGTCCGAGCTGGTCGACCGGCTGATCGCGGTCGCGGACGCCGAGATCGCTGCGGACCTCGCTCATCGGGCCGACCTCAGCCACGCGCAGGCGGTAGTGCTGGCCTCTCGTGTCGAGGAAAGCGCTGTGTCGCTTGCGTATGCAGGCATGCTGACCGCCGCAGACGTTGATCCCGCGACGCAACCGGACGTCGCGCTCGCCCTGCTTGCCGAGCGTGCCGGACGCCCGGAGTGGGCGCGCCTCCTCGCGGAAGATCCAGTCGTCGAGCGCCGGGAGAAGCTGGCCGCCTGCTCCGGCCTTCCGCTCGATGTGATGGAGATGCTGGCCACCGACTCGGACGTACAGGTCGTTGCGGAGCTCGCGTTGTGGACGACACCGGAGACGGCCACCAGACTTGCGGCGCATCCGCATGCCGAGGTCCGTCGCGCGGTGGCGGCCAACGAGGCGACGCCACCGGCCGTACTGGCGACGCTGCTCACCGGCGAGGGGCTGCCACCCGCACAGCGGTGCCTGGTCTGCGACCGTGAAGAGGCGCCGTTCGTGCACGATCCACAATGCTCGCGACTCGACTGCGATTTGCCGTCCGGCGCCTCCTGCGACGGCTCCCACGAGTCCACCAGGCACGAGACACAGCAGATGGCGATTCGGAATCCGGTTACACCTGCCGAAGCCGTCGTCGGCTTCGCCGGCCATTCTTCGCTGCTGTTGCGCTGGGCACTTGCCGGCCGCCCCGATCTGCCATCAAAGGTCTGCTCTCGGCTCGCCGTAGATTCGAACCCCGGTGTTCGAGCCGATCTCGCCGAGAATCCGGCGATCGACGAGGTCTTGATCCGCGCACTGGCCACCGACCATGACCACGAAGTGCGGCGCAGGCTCGCCCACAACCCGCTCGTTCCGCTCGACGTGCTGACCCACCTGGCCAGTGCTACCAGGATCGGCGCCACTCTGCTGCCGCGGATCGCCTCCGCATCCCTCGACGAGGTCGAGAAGCTGGCCGAATCACCGAACCCAGCCGCGCGGATGCTCATAGCCCAGCGCCGCGATCTGCCACTCGCTGTACGCGACGCGCTGGCCGCCGACTCCGACGCAAAAGTGGTCAAATCCATCGCTCCACACCCGGGCCTCTCGGAAGGTCAACTGCGCACCATGCTCGACCGGCAAGGAGTCCGGGTCGTCGCTAAGGTGGCCGCCAATCCGGACGCGACTCCGGCGCTTCTGGAAGACCTTGCCCGGCACGAACCATCGGTGCAGAAGGCGTTCCGCGAGATTGCCCGGCATCGCAATGCGTCGGCACCGGCGCTGCTCGCCTGCCTGGAAGACGCACAGGCGAGGCCTATAGCCGCCCGTCATGCGGCACTTCCGCCGCCGATCATCGAAGAGCTACTCACCGACGCCGACTGGCAGGTGGTGGAGGCGGCAGCCGCCAATCCTTCGCTGCCCCTCGCTGTCATGTCGGATCTGATACCCCGCCTGTAAGCCCTGGCCGCCAATTGAACTCTCTGCCCCGCCAGTCACATCCTGGGAGGCCCTTCGAAGGAGCTCCTACTCTTGAACACAAGAACTTGACTGGGAACACCACTCCGTGGGGTAGTTCACCAGCCCCGCAGCCGTGAGCGCAGTGCACAGCAGCTTCCGGTTGGCGCGGGCCTGCTCGCTGATGTTGGCGGCATGGGTGTAGCAGGCGCCCTCGCTCTCCTCCGGGTCCGCGTTCATGCGTGTGCCCAGGTCCAGTTCGTGCCCGTCGGCGTCGGCCAGGGTGAGGTCGACAGCTGCGCCGGCGCTATGCGGAGCGATGTCGGGTGGTGACACATACCGGCTCGCCGCCGAGTGGATCTGCTCGGCGGACCAATCGAGGTGGGCAGCTCGCAGATGATCGGCGTACTCCTTGAAGTACTCCCGCTGAAGAGAAGGAGGCCGGTACCCCTCAACGAACAGCAGCTGCAAGCCCTGCGGAAGCATTGCCTGGGCCTTGACCAGCCGTCCCAGCACGCCTTCCCGCAGGTACGCGAATGCGTCTGCCGGGTCCTGCTTGCGCGTATCGACCAACAGCGAGTCGCCGCGGCGGACGTCCACAAGGCGTTCACCGCACTCAGCAACAGGTATGGCAGCGATTTTCGGGTCCGACATCAACACGATCTCAGTCATGACGCGATCATCCCGCAGGACTCACCCCGGCGAAGCTTCCCGGTCACAGAACTAGCCAGTCGAGGATCACGAGCGGAGCCAGAGTCGGCGCCTGTGCCAGTACTGTGGCTTCGTATGACCGACTCCGAGATCACCGCAGACCTGGTCCATGATCTGCTGCAGGAACAGCATCCGGACCTTGCAGGGCTGGCCATCCGCGAGGTAGCGGGCGGGTGGGACAACCAGCAGTGGCGCCTTGGGGACGAGTTGGTCGTGCGTATGCCGCGTACGGAACGTGCCCCGGATCTCCAGCGCAAGGAGTGCCGGTGGCTGCCGATCCTGGCCCCGCGCCTGCCGCTCCCGGTCCCGAACCCTGTGCGGATCGGTGAACCGTCCGCGCGCTTCCCGAAGCCCTGGACCATCATGACGTGGGTTCCCGGCGAGCCACTGGACTACGCCTCGATCAGCCGCGGCGACCATGCGGCCGACACTCTGGCGGGCTTCCTCACAGCGCTCCACGTGGAGGCGCCCGCCGAGGCGCCGATCAGTTCGGACCGCGGCGCTCACCCCAAGAAGTGCACGGACGGCTTCGACCACTTCTTTCAAGCCGTTGCTCCCGACGGCATTGCCGACGATGTCCGGGCCGTCTGGGACGATGCCGTTGCGGCGCCCGAGTGGGAGGGGCCGCCGGTTTGGGTGCACGGTGACCTTCATCCCGCGAATGTCGTCGTCTCGGATGGGGCGCTCTCAGGCGTGATCGATTTCGGTGACATGTTCGCCGGCGATCCGGCGTGGGACCTCGCGGCCGCATGGGTAGTCCTTCCTGCGGGCGCCGCCTCACGCTTCTTCGACGTATACGCGCGTGCGGACGAGGCGACGATCCGGCGCGCCCGCGGGCTGGCTGTTCTGAAAAGCCTGTTCCTCATGCTGATGGGCCAGAACGGAGACCGGGGCCTTCCTGGCGGCAAGCCGACATGGGGACCCGCAGGCCGGGCAGCGCTCGATCGTGTTCTGAGAGGCGGTGTGATGTAGGCACGGAGCGACGATCCTCATCCGATACTCGCTGCCGGAACTGCCGGAACTGCCGGAACTGCCGGAACTGCCGGAACTGCCGGGATGTCGCTCTCGCGTCGCTCACGATGCCCCCCATGGAGACGAACAGACGCTGTCGGCGCCTAACGGGTCGGGTGCGCGGGATCAGTCCCCGTCCTCGTCGTCCTCGATGGCGTCCGGGTCCCGGAAGGGACGAAGGCTCTGGCCGGGGCCGCTGGCCTTGAGGTTGAACAGGTAGCGGCCCAGGAAGTTGATATGCCGGTTCTTGAGCGGGGAGAGCCGGGCGACGTCCTCGTCCTTGATGTCGCGGCCCTCGGCGCGCAGCTGGGCGACGGCGGCATCCAGGTAGCGGGTGTTCCACAGGACCACGGCGTTGAGGACGAGACCCAAACTGGCCAACTGGTCTTCCTGGCCGTCGCGGTGCGCCTGGCGGATCTGGCCCCGGCCGCCGTGACAGATCGCGCGGGCGAGGCGGTGGCTGCACGGTCAGCTGCCGGTTCATCAGGCGGCGGTATGTGTCGTCGACCGGGTCGACCAGGGCGAGCAGGTGCATGGTCTTGTCGATGCGGCCGTACTCGGCGAACGCCTGCCCCAGCGGGGTGGGATGGCCCTCGCGGCCGAACATCCGCAGCAGGTCGTAGGCGCGGACCTGGTTGGTGATGAGCGATCCGGCGACCCGGAGCATGTCCGGCCAGTGCGTCTCGATGCGCTTCAGGTTGACCTTATTGCGGGCGATGGCCTCCAGCGGCCCGTACCCAGCGGCCGGCGCCTCGCCGTCGGGCAGGTCGGCCCACCAGAACCGCTGGTCCTCCAGGTCGCGAAAGCGCGGGGCGAAGCGGAAGCCGAGCATCTTGTACAGGCCGAACGCCATCTCACTTCCATGGCGGGTCGTCAGGTGCATGGGGCGGGGCGGGGCGGGGCGGCGGACGCGGGGCGGCCGCGACGTGTCTACCGGCAGTATCGGCCTTGCGGCACAGAAGGTCACCTGTGGCGACCGGTCAGGCGAACGAGCGCATGGCCGCCTACGGGCTTGTCGGCCGCTTCTCAGGGAGATCGTGCACCCGTCAGCCAGGGCAGGCTGATGATCTACGCCGCCGCCTTCGGCCGCACCTGGGATTCACTCGCATGCGGGGATACTCCTTCCCGAGCGTCAGTTCCGGCCGCGCGGTGGCGGGAAACCGCCACGGCGCGCCACGGCGCAAACCCGCCGCGCCTCTCTTCCCTGCACGACCGCTGCGTATGCCAATGTGGCGCCACCGCAGTACCAACTTCAGCCCGGGTATACGGCATTGATGCCGTATCACCTGCGCTTTCACCTGGGGAGAGGGAGAGCGAACGATGCGCGCGATATCGCGTACGGCCTCGGCGGCGGCAACAGCCGTCGTCCTGGCCGTCACCGCGGCTGGCCCGACCGCGGCCGGAACACGGACGGACACCGCGAGGCCGCTGGTCGGCAGTGAGGCAGCAGCGAAGAACGGCGCGGGCTCCGTCGTCACCCTCGTCACCGGCGACCGGGTCATGGTGACCAAGGACGGCTCGGGCCACAGCGTGGCGACCGTGCTGCCCGGTGAGGACGGGACCGCGCCGCTCGTACAGACCCGGACGTCGGGCAAGAACCTGTACGTCTACCCGGACGGCGCCGTCAAGGCGATCGCCGACGGCCTCGTCGACGACGAACTCTTCAACGTCACAGGGCTGATCCGGCAGGGCTACGACGACGCACACAGCGAATCGCTGCCGCTCATCGCCACGTACGACAAGTCCGTGGACGTGGAGAGCGACCTGCCCGCCGCGCCGCGCGGTGCCGAGACCGGACCGGTTCTGGAGCCCGTCGACGGCGTCGCCCTGAAGGCCGACAAGAAGAAGGCCGCCGCCTTCTGGGCCGACATCACGAGCTCGAAGTCCCGCGCCGGCGGCGACCTCAAGAAGCTGTGGCTCGACGCCAAGGTCAAGGCCCTGCTCGACAAGTCGACCAAGCAGGTGCACGCCGACCAGGCCTGGGCCGCCGGGTACGACGGCAAGGGCACCAAGGTCGCCGTCCTCGACACCGGCGTCGACACCGACCACCCCGACCTCAAGGGCCGGGTCGCGGAGTCGAAGAACTTCACCGACTCCGACAGCGCCGACGACCACCAGGGCCACGGCACCCACACCACGTCCACCGTCGGTGGCTCCGGCGCCGCGAGCGACGGCAAGAAGAAGGGCGTCGCCCCCGGCACCACGCTCCTCAACGGCAAGGTCCTCAACGACTGGGGCGAGGGCGCCACGTCGTGGATCATCGCCGGCATGCAGTGGGCCGTCGACCAGAAGGCCGACGTCGTCTCCATGAGCCTCGGCAACCCGTCCGAGCTCGACTGCTCCGACCCCTTGTCGCAGGCCACGCAGGAACTCGCGCAGTCCGCGAAGGACACGCTCTTCGTCATCGCCGCGGGCAACTCGGGCCCGAGCAACAACACCGTGTCCTCGCCCGGCTGTGTTCCCGAGGTCCTCACCGTCGGCGCCGTCGACCGCGACGACTCCACGGCGAGCTTCTCCAGCCGCAGCCCGGTCCAGCGCACCCACACCCTCAAGCCGGAGATCGCCGCCCCCGGCGTCGCCATCTCCGCCGCCGCCGCGGGCGGCCGGGGCCTGTACGCGTATGAGTCCATGAGCGGTACGTCGATGGCCACCCCGCACGTCGCGGGCGCCGCCGCCATCGTCAAGCAGCGCCACCCCGACTGGACCGCGCAGCAGGTCAAGTCCGCGCTCGTCTCCTCCGCCGAGACCGACATCCCCGGCGACGTCCGGGAGACCGGCGGCGGGCGGCTCGACGTGAAGGCCGCCATCGACCAGACGGTCCTCGGCGCCGACGCCGTCCAGGGCGGCGCCTTCAACTGGCCGCAGAGCGTCGCCGACCGCACCACCGTCCAGGTGCCGTACACCAACACCACTGCCAAGCCAGTGCAGTTGAAGCTCGCCGTCGACCGCGTCACCGGCAACGACGGTTCCACCGTGACGACCCCGGTCGCCAAGATCGGCGAGCGCACCGTCAGCGTCCCGGCGGGCGGCACCGTCAAGGTCCCGCTGGCCATCGACCCGAGCGCCAGGCTCAAGGCCGCCCAGTACGGTGACGTCACCGGTCGCGTCCTCGCCACCGGCCCGGACGGGGTGCACATCAGCACGCCGTTCTCGCTCTACGTGCAGCCCGAGACCGTCACCCTGAAGGTCAAGGTCCTCGACCGGCACGGCAAGCCCGCCGGCGGCAGCACCTCGCTCGACGTGATCGGCACCGACAACGCCTCCGGCGAGCGCCGCTACAACGAAGGCGCCACCGAGCAGACGTACCAGATCCGGCCCGGCGCCTACTTCCTGTCCAGTTTCGTGGAGACGCCCACCACGGACGGCACCGCCGCCGACTCCGCGACCTTCCTGGGCCGCCCGCAGGTGGACATCGCCAAGGACACCACGATCGTCCTCGACGCCCGCGACGCGCACCGGCTCGACATCCGCACCGACCGGCCCACCGAGGTCCGCGGTGCCACCCTCGGCTTCGCCCGCACCTGGGACGACACCTGGCTGCACGCGGCCACCATCGAGGGCGGCCGCGGACTGAACGCCTACTACGCCGACGTCCAGGGCCGGGCCAAGGACGGAGACTTCGAGTTCGACAGCTTCTGGCGCGCCGCGGCACCCCAGATCTCCGAGCTCGCCGTCGACGGCGGCCCCGCACTGCACCCGACGACCGGCTCCACCAGCTCCGTCAACCTCGACGGCACCGGCTCCGCGCAGATCGTCGACGGCAAGTCCGGCACGCCCGCCGAACTGGCCGCGGCCAAGGGCAAGCTGGCGCTCGTCAAGCTGGCCGACCGCGACGCGCTGAACACCATCGCGCAGGACGCCGGCAAGGCGGGCGTCAAGGGCCTGATCCTCTACCGCGAGGCCGTGGGCCGCTGGTTCCCGAGCGTCGGCTTCACCGGCGGACCGGTGCCGGTCCTCGCCGTCGAGACCGCCGAGGGCGCCGACCTCGCCGCCCGCATCGCCGCCGGTGAGACCTCCCTGCGCTGGAAGGCGACGGCCAAGAGCCCGTACGTCTACACGCTGGCCTTCCCCGAAGACGGCCAGATCCGCTCCGAGCGCACCTACCGGGTCGACGACGCGGACCTCGCCACGAACAAGGCGACCTACCGCGCCATGGGCAAGGCGGCCGACTACGTCGACTTCCCCTCGGTCGTCCGCCCGAACGGACTGTCCGCAGGCTTCGCCGAGCTGGCCACCGTCCCCGCCCCGTTCACCCGCACCGAGCTGTACTCGGCCGACACCGGCTTCGGTCAGCTCGTGTCCAGCAGCTTCCCCTGGGGCGAGTTCATGATCGACCCGGTGCACACCTACACGAAGGGCGAGAAGCGGACCCAGGAGTGGTACGGCGGGGTCGTCGCCCCGACGACCCCGCTCGACGACGACGGCAAGCAGATGCTCGCCGCGGAGCGCCAAGGCAACCTGATCGGTGTCGCCCCCGGCTTCTGGGGTGACGGCGAACACCTCGGCATCCAGGGCGGGTTCGGCGACATGGGCAGCATGACGCTGGAGCGCGACGGCGAACTCGTCGGATCCAGCTCCTGGCCCTCCGGGGTCTTCACGGTGCCGTCCGAGGACGCCTCGTACGAGATGACCCTGAACACCATGAAGTTCGACAACAGCGGGGTCTGGAACCGTTCGCTGGAAACCACGACCACCTGGTCGTTCCGCTCGCACCTCGACGAGAACGTCTACTCGCAGGGCATCCCGCTCCTCTTCCCGCACCTCACGCTCCCGGAGGACGGCCTGAAGACGCTTCCCGCCGAGGACGGCCAGAAGCTCGGCCTGACGGTCACCGGCCACACCGGCTACACGCCGGGCGGGCTCACCAAGGTCGCCCTGTCGTACTCGTACGACAACGGCCAGACCTGGACCGAGGCGAAGACGGCGCAGAGCGACGGCGCCTGGACGGCGACGGTGAACCACACCGGCGCCACGGGCAAGCAGGTCACGGTCAAGATCGCCGCGACCGACTCGAAGGGCAACTCGGTCACCCAGACCGTGAACCGCGCGTACGACGTGCGCTAGTTCGACGAGTCATCCAGACCGGTCCGCCGGGCGGCCTTCTCGTGGGGGTGGGGCCGTCCGGCGGACCACTCGAAAGACCGGGGCTTCGCCGGCAAGGAACAGGCCGCCCGGGACCACGTCAGCGCCGTCTGTACGAACCCTGTGACAAGGGATACGGACCAGGCCGCTGATCAGCGTCCCCGTGTCTGCCGAACCGGTCGGGGTCCACTACGTCGTGGGACCATCCCCCCGCACGGCAGCCGCCGCTCGCGACACCGCCTGACATTCGGCCGCCGCCGACCGGGCCGTACCGGCTCATGGTGTGTCGGACACCAGGCCGGTCCGGTAGGCGAGGACGACAGCCTGGACGCGGTCGCGCAGGCCGAGTTTGGTCAGGATCCGCGATACATAGGTCTTGACCGTCTCGGGGGCGATGAACATCGCCGCGGCGATCTCCGCGTTCGACAGCCCTTCGGCGATCAGACGGAGCGCCTCCAGCTCGCGGACGGTCAGCAGGCTCACGACGTCCTCCCCGGCCCGCCGGGAGGTGTCCGCCGGGCGGAGCCGTTCGGCGAAGTGGCCGATGAGGTGGCGGGTGACGGCCGGCGCCAGCAGTGCCTCGCCCCGGGCGACCGTCCGGACTGCGCCGACCAGCTCCGCCGGAGGCGAGTCCTTGAGGAGGAAGCCGCTCGCTCCGGCCCGAAGCGCGTCGTAGACGTAGGCGTCGACGTTGAAGGTGGTGACGACCAGCACCTTCGGTGGTGCCACGGCGTCGGGGCCGGCCAGCCGACGGGTCGCCTCGATGCCGTCGAGCAGGGGCATCCGGATGTCCATCACGACCACGTCGGGGCGCAGTTGTCGCGTGGCCTGAACCGCCGCGTGCCCGTTCTCGGCCTCACCGACGACCTCCATGTCGGGCTGGGCGGAGAAGATGGTGACGTAGCCGGTGCGCACCAGTGCCTGGTCGTCGCAGACGAGTACACGGATCGGCGGCGGCGCATCGCTCAAGGTTCACTCCTGCACGGGCTCGGACGGGATCACGGCACGGACACGGAACCCGCCGTCGGGCCCGGGTCCGGCCACCAGTTCACCATCGAGCATCCGCACCCGCTCACGCAGCCCCGCCAGACCTCGTCCTCCCGCGGGGCCCGGCCTCCGCGCGGCCGGTGTGGCAGCCGGGGAGGGGGCGGGCCCTTCGGTGACCACTTCCACCTCGATGTGCTCCTCGCCGTGCAGGACCACGACCTGCGTCCGCCGCCCGGCCGCGTGCTTCATCGCGTTGGTGAGTGCTTCCTGCACCACGCGGTACGCGGCCAGCTCCACGTCCACACCCTGCGACCGCTGCTCGCCCCGCTCGGTGAACTCGACGGGCTGACCCGACCTGCGGGCCTGCCCGACCAGGTCCCCCACCTTTCCCAGGGCGGGCGCCCGGTCTGCGGACGCGGACCGACCGGTCGCCTCCAGCACACCGAGCAGGTACCGCAGCTCGGTCAGCGCCCGGCGACCGGTGTCGCTGACAGCCGCCAGACTTTCGCCGACGCGTTCCGGCGCGGACGTGGGAAGGAACTGCGCCGCGTCGGCCTGGACCACCATGGCCGTCACATGGTGGGTCACCACGTCGTGCAGTTCGCGCGCGATACGCGCGCGCTCGGCGGCCGCGGCCACCTCGGCTGCCAGCCGCCGGCGCTCGGCCTCCTCCGCCCGACGCCTGCGCACGCCGCCCCCGACCAGCCAGACCCCGGCCAGGACCAGATAGAACGCGAGGTAGTCCGGGATCGTCTGCGGTGAGCCGAGGCGGTGCAGGACGACCGCCAGCACGGCATAGCCCGCGCTCGCCACGGCGGGCAGAGCGCGGCGGGAGGAGGCCTGGTGGGCCCCGGCCGAGTACAGGGCGGGATAGAGCCCGACGGTCCCGAACGTCGCCGGGCAGCCCAGGGCCTGATGCATCGCGAACGCGCAACCGACGACCGCGAGGCAGACCGCGGGCCATCGGGTGCGCACCGCCAGCGGCAGGGTCTGAGCCAGGGTCAGCCCGATGCTCAGCGCCCCCGGCGCATGCCCGGACAGGTCTGCGATCTGCGCCCCGACGTGCGACAGGGTCGGCACGAAGGCCAGCAGGGCGAGACCCAGCGCGAGAACACCGTCCCCGACCGACCGCCCCCGCCCCGCCCACCGGCGGAACAGCCCCCGCAGCAGCGGCGGTCTGCGAGACGACCCGAGCACTGTCACTTCCCTCTCCGTTCCGTTTGGCCGTAGGCGGTGCCGCGGGCAGGGCTCAGGAGGCGGCGCGCCTCCGGGGAAGCAGACCGCCCCGGCGGTGGGCGCGGACGAACATCCGGACCACCAGCGCCGCACCGATCAGGACGGTAACGGCCGATGCCTCCAGCCCGAAAGCGCCGCCGGTCAGCAGGGTCGAACCACTGGCGTCCACGGACAGCAGCCCCTTGGCGGTGTTGCCCGAGACCTGGATGCCGAGCAGCTGCTCGGCGGCGTTCCAGGCGAAGTGCACACCCACGACGAACCAGATGCTGCGCCGCCACAGGAACGCCGCCCCGAGCATCGCACCCGCTTCGATGGCGATCGACAGTCCGCTCCACGCGGTGGCCCCGGGATTGGCCATGTGCACGGCACCGAAGAGCAGCGCGGTGATCGCGACAGCGGCACGGCTGCCGAACTTCTGCTCCAGGCCCTGCAGAGCGAGGCCGCGGAACATCAGCTCCTCGGCGACCGCCGCGCCCGCCTGCACGGTGACCGCGGACGCCAGGACGGAGAAGAACCCGTTTCCGGCCCAGGAGAACGAGTAGCCCCCGAACGCCGTGATCACGAGGGTGGACACGACGATGAAGCCCAGGCCGAGCCCGCAGCCGAGCAACGCCTCCCGTACAGCCCCGCGCCGGGCGATCTCCGGCACCGGCCGCCGCGCGACGAAGCGCATCACCGCCCAGTACACGCCCACCGCGACGGCCGCCCCCACCACCGGCAGCGGACCGGGGCCGGTCGCCGTCGAAGCCGAGACCACGCCGACACCGACGATGCCGATCGGCATCCAGCCGAACGGAGAACGGAAGATCCGGCCGACGCGGCTCCCGCCCGGACCGGAGCCCCCCGGGAACCGGTCGTGCTCCGACTCGTGGTGTGTGGTGGATGTCGCGCTCATCATGGCCTCCCCTTGGATTCGGCCGCACAGGCTGCGGCCCGCCGACCACGCTAGGAACACCACCGCATCCGCGATTCACCCGCGAGCGGACACAACCGGTAGCTCTCACAGGGGATGACATCGCCGAGGTGCCCCGGACGCCGGGCCGCCGCCGGGGTCCGGTCCGGTCCGCCCCGCGCTGTGCGGCGAGGGGGCCGAAGGGGCGTCCGTCCTCGCTCCGACTCAGGCCACTGGATTCCGATGGCCCTGGTCACCATGCGTGGATGACCGGCGCGTCGGGTTCGTGCTGCCGCCAGGCCTCATTGAGGCGCGCGAGCCGGTCCGCGGCGGCGATGCCGCGCAGGGAGGCCACCTTGCCGTCGCCGACTTCGAACGCCACGGTGCCCACGACCCGGCCGTCGACCACGGCGAGGACGGCCGGGGAGCCGTTGACCAGCGCGATGTGGAATGCGGGGGAGCCGCCGGCCAGCCGCCGCTTCGCCGGAGTGGGCTTGAAGCCGGCCCGCACGTAGGAGGCGACCCGCTCGCGCGTCGTGCACCGCAGCAGCCGCCTGGCCAGTCCGGCGCCGTCCGAGACCGCGGTCGCGTCGGCCGTGAGCAGCGCCACCAGCCGTTCAGTGCGCCCCGACGTGGCGGCGGCGAGGAACTCCTCGACGATCCGGCGCGCGGACGCGGGGTCCACCTCGTCGCCGCTGCGACGCTCGGCGACGACCCGGCGTCGGGCCCGGTGGACATGCTGCTGGCTCGCGGACTCGGTGATGTCGAGGATCCCGGCGATCTCGGCGTGGGGGTACGAGAAGGCCTCACGCAGGACGTAAGCGGCCCGCTCGACCGGTGAGAGGCGCTCCATGAGGGTCAGTACGGCCAAGGACACCGATTCGCGCTGCTCGAAGGTGTCGGCAGGGCCGAGCATCGGGTCGCCCTCGAGGAGCGGCTCGGGCAGCCAGTCTCCGACAGCGCGCTCATGGCGCGCCTGCGCCGAGCGGAGCCGGTCGAGGCAGAGATTGGTGACGACCTTGGTCAGCCATGCCTCCGGCACCTCGATACGTTCCCGGTCCGCGGCCTGCCAGCGCAGAAACGCGTCCTGCACGGCGTCCTCGGCGTCGGCCGCCGAGCCGAGCAGACGGTACGCGAGCGAGGCCAGCCGGCCCCGGCCGGCCTCGAACCGATCGATGGCCGCGCTGTCCATGCGGAGCAGCCTACGCGGCGGTTCTCACACCGCGCCGGTCAGGCGCGGTGGCCAGGCGGCGCTTGCGCTTCGGCATGCCGAAGGTCGGGTGGGCGATGCCCCACCCGGCCCCCTTGAGCACGCCCGACTTGAGCCGCGCCGCGGTCCGGCCGCCCAGGTACCAGGACTTCGACCGGGCGTCCCCGTCCACCATCTGGAAGATCGCGTCCCGCCGCCCGAGGCTGATGTGGTTGCCGTAGTACTTCAGCCCGACGGCAGGGACCTCGCTGCCCGTCAGGCGCGCGATGATCGCGGCGGTCGCCTGCATGTTCGTGAAGCCGGCCGAGGCGCAGGACATCGGCAGCGGCCGGCCGTTCTCGCCGATCGCACAGGCGCAGTCCCCGGCGGCGTAGACGTCCGGGTGCGAGACCGAGCGCATGGTGCGGTCGACGACGACCTGGCCGGTCTCGGCGACCTCCAGGCCGCCGGCGGCCGCGATGGGGTGCACGGCGAACCCGGCCGACCACACGGTCACGTCGGCCGGGATGGACGTGGCGTCGGCGGCGATCGCCCGTGTCGGCTCGACGGCTTCGATGCCGGTGTGCTCGTGGACGGTGATGCCGAGCCGGTCGAAGGCCTGGCGCAGGTGACGGCGGGCCTTCGGGGAGAGCCAGGCGCCCAGCTCCCCGCGGGCGGCGAGCGCGACCGAGAGGTCGGGCCGGGACTCGGCGAACTCGGTGGCGGTCTCGATGCCGGTCAGCCCCTCACCGACGACCAGCACGGTGCCGCCCTCGCCCAGGCCGGCCAGGCGCTCACGCAGACGCAGCGCCGAGGACCGGCCGGTCACATCGAAGGCGTACTCGGCCACGCCGGGGACGCCATGGTGGGCTGCGGAGCTGCCGAGCGTGTAGAGAAGCGTGTCGTACGCGAGTTCGCCGTCGCCGTCCTCGCCGGTCACGGCGACGGTCCTGCGCTCGGGGTCGATGCCGGTGACGCGCGCCAGGCGCAGCCGCACCCCGGTGCCCGCGAATACGTCGGCGAGCTTGCGGAACGCGAGGTCCTGGCCGATCGCGAGCTGGTGGAGCCGCATCCGCTCGACGAAGTCGGGCACGGCGTTGACGACGGTGATCTCGGTGTCGGCGGGGGAGAGCCGGCGGGCCAGATTTCCGGCGGCGAAGGCCCCGGCGTATCCGGCGCCGAGTACGACGATGCGGTGCTTCATGGCGTTGCTCCTGTCTCGTTCGCGTGCCCCCTGAACGAGACGGCGCCCCGATTGCTGACAGGAGCCGGGTGTGATGCGGGTCACCGAACCAAGGCGAGTGGCCGAGCCTGCGACAGGCGCCTGGGGCCCGTCCTGGGCAGCCGCCGCCGCGCTTGCCGCTGACGACGACCTTCGTGCAGCCGTCCCACCGGCACGGATCGGCGACCTACGTCCCGAACTCCCGCCACGACAACGCGTCGACCTTGGTCACGGGGGGGCGGGTCATTCGACTTCGCCTGGTGGTTCGTCAGCGGCCGTGCGTGTGGGGGAGGGGCTGCCGAGTCCTTGCTGGTCCGGTCGGCTTGCCAGATGCGTCAGGAGTGGGTCGGTGAGGTGTTCGGCGACGAGGCGTCGGAGGGCTTGCTCCCGTTCGGTGAGGGCCGGCAGCCGGTTCGGGGGTGCGGCGGCGCGCAGGCGTTGGAGGAGGGCGTGGAGTCGCCGGGCGGTCTGAGGGCTGGAGGAGCCGTAGAGGAGGGTTTCGTCGAGGGCGAGGGAGACGAGGTCCGGCCATTGCGGGGCCGGGTGGTGGACGCGGGGTGTGCCGTGGGTGTCGAGGAGCCAGGTGGGGCCGAGGGGGCGCTGTGCGAGTCGCAGCAGCGCGTCCTCGATCTGGTGGAGGGCCTGGACGGCCGTGGTGGGATCGTTGACGGCGGGGGAGAGGGCGCGGACGGCGATGTCGGCGAGGAGTCGCAAGCCGTACGAAGTGTCCTGTTCGAGGGTGCGGCTGGGGCCGTAGCGCACGCAGGCGCTGATCCGGCGCGCCAACCGCGGCCCGACGGTGGCTCCTTCCGGCTTCACGCGCGCCACGAGGTCCCCTGTGGTGACGAAGTCACCCACTGCGTGGGTGAGGTGGATGTGGAGTCGGTTCTGGGCGGCGAGCCGGGTGATGCGTCCTTCATTGACGGAGACGACGACGGATGGCCGGCCGCGGTGTGTGACCAGGAGTGTGCCCTGGCGGTTCCCGTCGTCTGCGAGGTCTGCGAGGTCTGCGAGGTCGGCGAGCGCGGCGGTCCGGGTGGCCGGGGGGTACTGGTGTTCGATGACGGTGCGCAGGCGTTGTCCGACACCGCGGGACAGGCCGCCGCCGGTGACCGCGTGGCGCAGTGAGGCCAGCAGGTACAGGACGACGACGGCGTCGATGAGGACGAGCGTGATCGCGACGGTCACGCTCAGGCGTGGGACGCTGTTGCCGCGGACGTGGCTGAGTGCCACCAGCGCGTACACGGCGGTGCCGATGAGCAGGCCGAACAGCACGATGTAACGGCTGAAGTGGCCGAGGGCCGCGACCAGTCGGGGGGACATGGATTGGACGGTCTGCACGACCAGGGTGATGGCCGTGACGATGAACCCCGCCAGCGTGATCATGCTGCCGGCGACCGCGGCGAGGGTCGCCTGCGCCGTGGAGGCGTCGAATCCCAGGCCGCGCACCGGTAGCCTCCGTTCCCAGCGCGGCAGGAACCAGCCCAGCAGCACTCCACCCGTGACCAGGGCCGCGGCCGTGCCTGGGCCGCGCAGGCCACGGACACGGTGGCCCGGGCGGCCGTGCAGCGGACGCCGCGCCCAGGTTCCGGACGTCACCGGGTGCTCGCCGGCGCGTGGGTCCAGCCACCGACGTCAGCGGTCTCCACCTGTGTGTGCGCAGGCTCGGACCGGGGCGGTGGCCTGCTGCACGCCCGGCACTCGTTCACTGGTCGGCCTCCTCGGTGCTTGCCGTGACAGGCAGGGGACTTCGATCATCGAGCCGCGCCGGCCGCGGGGCGAACCGGCTCAGCCGGGCGGATGAGACGGCGCGGTCGCGACGAGCACTGCCGCTCTCCGACCGGGCAGACGGAGCACGCGGTACCCCTCCGACGGAGGATCTCGGCTGGTGGGGCGGCAGAGGGCGGGTGAGGGTGGAGCGAGCCATGAAAGTGCCTGCGCTGGTCGATCGCGCTCACCGCCTGTGAGGGAGATGGTGTTGTCTCAGTACAGTGGGGCCAAGGCCGCACAGCCGGGGATCGCCAGGGCCAACGACGAGGTGAGAAGGCGCCTTCCCTTCCGTGACACGCAGGACCTCGAGGACGCTCGCCGCGGGTTTGTGGGCACGGCGCAGGACGACCTCATCCGCGACCGGGCGGGACGCGCGGTGTGGGATCTGGGCGCGTACGGCTTCCTCGACCGGGAGTGCCCGGACACGGCGAATCCGAGCCTGTGGCGGCAGAGCCGGCTGTGCGCGGACCACGGCCTGTTCGAGGTGACCGACGGTATCTACCAGGTGCGCGGCTTCGATCTGTCGAACATGACGCTGGTGGAGGGCGAGCGCGGTGTCTTCGTCATCGATCCGCTGCTGTGCGCCGAGACCGCGGCAGCGGGTTTGGCCCTCTACCGTTCCCACCGGGGGGAGCGCCCGGTGACCGGCGTGCTGTACACCCACAGTCACGCCGACCACTTCGGCGGTGTGCGGGGTGTCGTCGGCGAGGAGGACATCGCCGGCGGCGTGCCGGTGTTCGCCCCGCACGGCTTTCTGGAACACGCGGTCAGCGAGAACGTCCACGCCGGTACGGCCATGGGCCGCCGTGCCGCCTACATGTACGGCGCCGCTCTGTCGAAGGGTGAGCGCGGGCAGGTCGGATCGGGCCTGGGACAGACGACCTCGACCGGTGCGGTCGGCCTGATTCCGCCGACACTGGACATCACCCGGACCGGGCAGACGGAGACCGTCGACAACATTCGGATGGTCTTCCAGCTCACTCCGGGCACCGAGGCGCCTGCGGAGATGAACATCCATTTCCCCGATCGTGCGGCGCTGTGCATGGCGGAGAACGCCACCCACAACCTGCACAACCTGCTCACGCTGAGGGGTGCCGAGGTCCGCGACCCGCGCGTGTGGGCCCGCTACCTTGCCGAAGCCATCGGCCTGTTCGCCGCGTCCAGCGATGTGGCGTTCGCCTCGCACCACTGGCCCACCTTCGGTCGAGAGCGCGTCGTGGAGTTCCTGACCGCGCAGCGCGACCTGTATGCCTACCTCCACGACCAGACCCTGCGGATGCTCAACCAGGGCCTGACGGCACTGGAGATCGCCGAGCAGATGACGCTGCCCCCGGCGCTGGAGCGGGCGTGGCACACCCACGGCTACTACGGCTCGGTCAGCCACAACACCAAGGCGATCTACCAGCGCTACCTCGGCTGGTTCGACGGCAATCCGGCCCACCTGTGGGAGCATCCCCCGGTCGAAGCCGCCAGGAGGTACGTGGAGTTCATGGGCGGCGCGGAAGAGGTCCTGCGCCGCGCTCGCCGGTCCTACCAGGATGGTGACTTCCGCTGGGTGGCCCAGGTCGTCAACCACGTGCTGTTCGCCGAACCGGACAACGCCGAAGCCCGCACCTTGCAGGCCGATGCCCTGGAACAGCTCGGGTACGGCAGCGAAAACGGCACCTGGCGGAACTTCTACCTGATGGGTGCACACGAACTGCGCCACGGCTCGGTCGGCACGCCCACCGTCACCGCCTCACCCGACGTGGTGGCCGCGTTGGCGCTGGAGCAGTTGTTCGACGCCCTCGCCGTCCGGGTGGACGGCCCGCGCAGCTGGGACGCGGACATCAGCGTCCGCTGGAACCTCACCGACGGCGAGCCCGTCACCCAGCAGCTGCGCAACGGCGTCCTCACCCACGTCACCGGCACCGGCACCGGACCCGCCACGGCCGCCACGGACGTCGAGATCACCCTCGCCGAGCCCAGCCTGCGGGCCGTCCTGCTCGGGACTGTCTCCCCCGGCGACCTGGCGGCGCGCGCAGACGTCACCATCACCGGTGACCCGGGCAAACTCACCGAACTTCTCGGCTACCTCGGCGATCCGGACCCGGACTTCGCCATCGTCACGCCGTGAGAGGACGGCTCGACGCCGCCCCGCGTCCTCCGCCGGGCGGCCCGGTGTTCGCAGCCGCGTTGGCGATCCGGCGGCGAGCGCTGCCAGCGCGGGGGTCACCTCGTCACGTGCCGTGCCGTCTATCGGTGGGTCTCCGGTGCGGGCTCGTCGCTCAGCCAGCCGAGCGTCACCGCCGCGGTCCACGACTGGTGGCGGCTGCCCAGCGCCTCGCCGGTGAAGGGTTCGTAGTACTCGCCGAAGGCCAGGTCGGCCAGCTGGCGCAGGGACTCGCCGCGGATCGACTCGGCGAGTTCCGTCGCCCCCTGCCGGTTCAGCGCCCAGGTCAACAGCCAGTTGACCACGGGCCACTGCGGTCCGCGCCAGTACGAGCGGGGCCGGAAGTCGGCGCTGCGCGGCGAGGTGGACGGCGGTACGGCGAACTTCAACTCGGGGTGGCCGCACCAGCGCTCCGAGGCCAGCAGCGCGAGCTGCCGTTCGACGAGCGCGTCGTCGCCGCCACTGAGCAACGGGGCGAATCCGGCGATGGTCTCCGTCTGCACCCAGGCACCGGTGAGCACGTTCAGATCCCGTGCCAGCCCGGTCTCCGGCGACACGGTGGACAGCACACCACGGCGGAAGCGGCCGGCGGTCTCCCGCAGTTCCGCCGCCTCGGCCGACCGGCCCAGTTCGTCGCCGAGTTCGGCCAGGACGTCGCTGGCGATGGCCATGATCGCGGACATGAAGACGTCCACCATGCGGAAGTCGACGACATCGCGGACCCGCTCGTCGTCGTAGCCGACCTCGCGCATCTGACGGACCAGCCACAGGTACCGCTGGTACTCGGCGTCCGTGGGGCGTTGCGCGGCGTCCTCCACGTGCGCGAGGTCATGGCGGCGCAGCTCGGTCTCCTCGCGGGGCAGCACGGCCGCGTAGGCGGCGTCCCAGCGCGGTGAGTTGTCCATTCCGGACTCCCAGCCGTGGTGGATCTCCAGCAGGCCGCGGTCGTGCGGGTCGCGGACGCGGTCCAGCCAGCGGTGCCACGCCAGCCACTGGTCGAAGGTGCGGGCGACGAACTCCTCGGCCTCCTCCCGTGCCGTACCGCCGGCCCGGCGCCCCGCAGCCAGCACCTGCTGCACGGCGATGGCGTGCACGGGCGGCTGGCAGATCCCCGAGGTCCGCACCGACTTCGGCGCGTGCTCGGAGCACTGGGACACCCACACGTCCGGACCGGGGAAGTAGTCGGTGTCCGGGGCGAACACGATGTGCGGCAGCATGCCGGTGCTCCACTGCGCGGCGAGCAGCCAGTCGAGTTCGGCGACGGCCCGCGGCACCGAGAGGGTGGACAGGCCCATCGTGATGAAGGCCGCGTCCCAGCTCCACTGGTGCGGGTACAGCTTGGGCGCCGCGGTGGTCAGCGTGCCGGTGTCGTTGCCGCGCAGTACATAGGCGGCGTGGGCGGCAAGGGCGGATTCGGTCGGGGCGGCCATGTCAGGCGTTCTCCAGCAGCAGTGAGGTCTCGGAGTCGTAGAAGCGCACAGCGGGATCGGCGAAGGTGAGGGACACCCGGGTGCCGGGCTCCCCGCGGAACGTGGCAGGCACCTGCGCCTTGATCTCGTGGCCGGCGAGCCGACAGGTCAGCAGGGTCGCGGCGCCCGTCGGCTCGACCACGTCGATCTCGGCGGGCAGTGAACCGGGCACGTCGCCGGTGCTGACCGTGATGTTCTCGGCCCGCACGCCGAGCAGCACCGGACGGTCGGCGAAGGAGGCGAGGTGCTCGGGGCCGGCCCAGCTCAGCTCGCCCAGCGTCAGACCGGTGCGGCCGGCCTCGCTGGTGACGCGCACCGGGAGGAAGTTCATCGGCGGGGCGCCGAGGAAGCCGCCGACGAACGAGTCCGCGGGACGGTCGTAGACGTCGATGGGGTCGCCGAGCTGGCTGATGCGCCCGTCGCGCATGACGGCGACCCGGTCGCCGAGCGAGAGCGCCTCGGCCTGGTCGTGGGTGACGTAGACGGTGGTGGTGCCGATCTGCCGGACGATGCGTTTGAACTCGGAACGGAACTGCAACCGCAGCAGCGCGTCGAGGTTGGACAGCGGTTCGTCCATCAGCAGGACGTCGGCGTCGACCACGATGGCCCGGGCCACCGCGACGCGCTGCCGCTGCCCGCCGGAGAGCTGGGCGGGGTGGCGGTCGAGGTAGTCGCCGAGGTCGAGCAGTTCGGCGGCGCGCTCCACCCGCTCGGCGATCTTCTCTTTGGGCACCTTGGCGAGCATGAGGCCGAAGCCGATGTTCTGCCGGACCCTCATGTGCGGGAAGACCGCGTAGGACTGGAAGACCATCGAGACGTTGCGCTGCCGGGCCGGCAGGTCGGTGACGTCCCGGCCGCCGATGCTCACGGTGCCGGAGTCCGGGCTCTCCAGTCCGGCGATCATGCGCAGCAGAGTGGTCTTTCCGCAGCCGCTCGGCCCGACGAGCACCAGCAGTTCACCGTCGGCCACATCCAGGGAGATGTTCTCGGTGGCGGGGCGTCCGGTTCCGGGATAGGTCTTGACGATGTTGCGCAGGGATATGTCGGCCATGTCTTTCCTTACCGGAGGGTCGTGCCCCACATGTTGAGCAGGTAGCGGCGCATCAACGCGATGAACACCAGCGCCGGCACCACCAGGGCGAAGCCGCCCGCATAGCGGTAGGCCAGCGGCGAGTTGCCGAGGGTACTGAGCACCTGGGCGGGGAGCGTGCGCCGGTCCAGGGTGAGGATCGCGGCTCCCAGCACCTCGTTCCAGGAGGTGACGAAGGTGAACAGGGCCGCCGCCGAGATACCCGGCAGGGTCTGCGGCAGCACCACGCGGAAGAAGGTGGTGAGCGGTGTGGCGCCGAAGACGGCCGCCGCCTCCTCGTGGTCGGGCGGTACCGCGACGAACACCGAGGTGGTGATCAGAACGGTGGTCGGCAGTGCCAGAGCGGTGTGCAGCAGTACGACCGCGTACGTGGAGTCGTACAGGCCGGTGGACAGGAACAGCTGGGCGAGCGGCACCGACAGCACCACGATGGGAAGCGCCCTGCTGAGCAGCATGAACAGCTGGTAGGCGTCCCGGCCGCGGAAGGTGTACCGGGCCAGCGCGTAGCCGGCGGGCACCCCGAGCAGCAGCGACAGCAGCAGCGCCCCGGCGCCCACCTGCAGGGAGTTGACCAGTCCCGGCAGCACTCCGACGGAGTCCAGGAAGGAGCTCATGGTGTCCGCGGACACCTGCGCGGGAACCAGCGAGAGCGGGAACTCGTTCAGTGCGTCCGGGGTGGAGAACGCGGCCAGCGCGATCAGGTACAGCGGCACTGCCATCGCCAGCGACACGGCGATACAGGCCAGGTGCAGCATGATCCGCGGACGTCGCCTGCGTTCCGGCGCCGTGGCCGCCTGTGAGTCGGTCATCGCGGGTTCCCCCCGGGAGTGCGGTCACGCAGGGCCCGCAGGTAGACCATGGAGGTGGCCAGGGACAGCCCGAGCACCACCAGGGCCATGGCCGCGGCCACTTCGGGGCTTTGCAGCGTGTTGTACCAGTGGTAGGTCTGGCCGACGAGCAGCGGGAAGTTCTGCCCGGTCAGCGCCTGCGCCACGGCGAAGGTCTGGAGCGCGAGGACGGTGCGCAGGATCAGCGCGACCTGCAGGCTGGGGCGCAGCTGCGGCAGCAGCACGTACCGCAGCCGTTGCCAGTAGGTGGCGCCGAAGACCTCGGCGGCCTCCTCGTAATCACGCGGGATGCCCTGCATGCCGGCGACGACGATCACCAGCACCAGCGAGGTCGCCCGCCAGATCTCGGCGATCGCCACGCACAGGAACATGGTGACGGGGTGCTGGTAGGACAGCCACGAGTAGGTGGGGAGCCCGAGGTCCACCAGGATCGAGTTGAGGTAGCCCTGGTCGGCGAAGACCGACAGCCACACCAGGCCGGCGGCCAGGTCGCTGATCGCCAGCGGGATGACCCACAGATAGAACCAGCCCTGCGAGAACCGCGGATTCGCCCGCAACAGCAGCGCCATCACGATGGCGACCGCGAACTGCACGGGGACGACCACGGCGATCAGCAGCACGGTGTTGCGGACCGACGGCCAGAACTGCGGGTCTTCGACCATCTGCCGCAGGTGGTCGGTGGTGAAACCGTGCGGTCCGTGGATCGCCTGGCCGATGCCGACACCCAGCGGCCAGAGGAACAGCAGGCTCATGAACAGGGTGGACGGTGCCAGCAGGACGGCCGCGGCCGTGCGCGGGCCGCGGGACTGCCGGCGTCGCTGTCGAACGGGTGAGGACATCCGGCCCTCTCACGCAACCTGGCAGGTCTGGCCCGCCGTGGTGTCGTCCGGTGCCCAGCAGGGTGCCTTGACCTGCTTGAGCAGGGCGTTGAGCTTGTTCGCCTGCTGGTCCAGGGACGACTGGACCGGCTTGTTCTGCAGGCAGATCAGGGTGAAGCAGTCCTTGAAGACCTGGGATATTTGGCCGTCCAGGGTGCCCACGCCCACCGGGGGCAGCGAGGCGATGGCGTCCTTGGCGCTCTGCTGGCGGGAGACGGCGTCGGCCTCCATTGCGACCGCGGCCGGCAGCCCGCTCGGCAGGTCCCCGCCGACGGTGGGGAAGAAGCCGTTCTCGCGCAGCACATCCTCCTGGGCGGCCTGTGTGCACAGCGCCTTGATGACGTCCTGGGCCTCCTTCTGCCGGGGAGACTTCTTCAGAATTCCGAGCCCGGCCACGATCAGCATGTACCCCAGACCCTTGGGGCCTCGGGGGGCGGGCACCATCAGCCACTCGTCGGGTTTCTTGGCGGGGGCGTCGAGCAGCCGGGCCACGTGGTCCCAGGCGACCAGGACCTCGCCGGAACTCAACGGCTCCTGCATATAGGCGTAGTTGGTGGACGCGGGCGTCGAGACGGCCCACAGCTCCTTCATGTACTTCCAGGCCTCGACCGCGTCCGGGCTGCGGAACGGGACGACCTGGCCCCCGGTGAAGCTGGGCAGCAGATAGCCCTGGAAGAAGCGGTGGTACAGGCCGTCGGGGCCGGCGGGGAGCCCGAAGACCGGCTTGCCTGCGCCCTTCTTGGCGGCGGTCATCCAGCTCAGGAACTGGTCGTAGGTGAGGTTGTGGACGTCCACGCCGCTGGGCAGCCACCGCAGCGCCTTCTTGTGGACGGCCAGGACGTACGACGCCTGCATCCAGGGGACGTACTTGGCCGTCGCGCCGCCGTACTTGGCGACGTCGACCAGTTGCCGTGAGAAGTGCGCGTCGGACAGCTCGCCGAGCAGGTCGTCCAGGTCGAGAAGCCGGTCGGTGTGCGGGGCGAGGTCACCATGGAGCCCGCCGAGCAGGCTCACCGACACACGACCGGCCTTCACCTGCGAGGTGACCGTGGTGGCGAACGTTCCGGCCTCGACCGAGTTGAACGCGACGGCAGGCGACTTGACCCGGTTCTTGAGGATGGCGGTGAACTTCTGCCGTTCCTCGATGGGGATGAACTGGGTGGACAGGAAGCTGAGCGCGCCACTGCTCGCCCCCGTGGTGGATGCTCCCGCGCATGCGGTCAGCAGACCTGCCGCGGCACCGCCGAGTCCGAGGCCGAACAGGGTGCGTCTGGACATCTGGGCAGTCATCATCGGCCTCCGATGGGTGGGTGGTTGGGGGTTTGAGGTCGACAGATTTTTGTAAAACCTACTTACGTAAAGCGGGGTGACGTAAGTAAAGCCGTAGATGTCATGAGCGCGTCAAGAGGGGCGACGGCAATTGGTTGCGCATCGGAGCACGGACGGCTGGGGCACAGGGCCGCGGGACAGAGAGTCATATCGCTCACCCAGCGCCAGTCCGGGTCGGCTGCTCGCCCTCATCAGGTCGGGCGACGAGTGGACGCGGCAGCAGTTGCTGGAGGCCACCGGCATGTCACGGCCCACCTTGCTGGCACGGCTGGTGCCACTGGTCAACGCGGGACTCGTGTACGAGACGGGTTCACTGGCATCCTCACGGGGCCGGCCCGCACAGCTCATCCGGTTCGACGACCGCTGGTTGCGGGTGCTGGCCGTCGACATCGGGCACACCCGGGCCCGGGTCGGCGTCATCGACATCCACGGCCGCGAACTCCGGTCCCGCCAGGCCCTCGTCGACATGTACCACAGCGAGGCGGACGCCACGCTGCTGCCGCTGCTCGACGCGGGCGCCGAGCTGCTGGCCCAGGGAGATCCCCAGGAGCGGCTGGTGGGGGTCGGCACGGGCCTGCCCGCCCCCATCGACCCCAGGACCGGCCGGCCCGGCCGGATGTGGACCATGCCCAGATGGAAGGACTACCCGGTCACGGAACGCATCAGGCAGCGGTGGCAGGTGCCGGTGCTCCTGGAGAACGACGCCCGAGCTCTGGCCATCGGGGAGGCGTCGGTCCACACCGCGGGCACCCTGCTCGCGGTGAAGTGGGCACACGGCCTGGGTGCCGGCCTGGTCGTCGACGGAATGCTCCTCGGGGGCGAGGACGGGGCGGCCGGGGACATCGGGCACATCCGGATCGCGTCCGACCACGCCCCCAGGTGTCGCTGCGGGCAGTACGGCTGCGTCGCCGCGTACGCGTCGGGCCACGCGCTCACCCAGCAGCTGAAGCTGTCGAGCCTCGACGAACTCGTCGCCCGCGACCAGGCCGGCGACGCCCGGGTGACCGAGGCGCTGACCACGGCCGCCCGGCACGTCGGCACGGTACTGGCCGCCCTCAGCTCCATGCTCAACCCGGGCTCGCTCGTGCTCGGCGGAATCATCGGCCGCATCCCCACGGTGGTCGAGGCCGTCGACGAACAGCTGAGGCGGACAGCGCTCAGCGCCATCACCGCGACGCTCAAGGTGACCCCCGGCGCCCTTGGTGAACACGCGGTCACCACCGGTCTGGCCCGCAAGGTCGCCGACCACGTGCTGCGCCCCGATGTGGTGGACGCCGCGCTCGGCAGAGCGGTGTGAGCCGTCATCCTGGTGGTCGGCGCTCGACGAGGCGCAGGCCCGCTCAGCCCTGCCCGACGCGGCCACCGCGCACGGCGTCCTGGACGACTTCGTGGTGCGCGTCCGGCTGATCGGCCGAGGCGCAGCGCACGTGGAACAGGAAGTCGGCCACGCGCGCGCGGTCCGGTTCCGGCGGAAGCGGGGTGTGCCCCAGGGCCTCCTCGGTCTCCGTCGCCAGCCGGGCCATGCGGGCCTCGACCCGCGCCCAGGAGACCTCACCCCGCTTCACCGCGAGCAGGGGCTCCCGCTGGTCGCCGACATCGATGCGCAGCTCGCCCGTGCACAGCAGGTCGCGGACGGTCATCAGCAGGCGGAGCAGGTGCATCGCGTGCTTCCAGCGCGGGGAGCCCGTCGTACGGACATCGGCGTCGAGTTTGCGGCGCTGGCCGAGGGCGTAGCGGGTGAAGGTGTCGTAAACCTGCCGGGAGAGGAAGGCGCCGCGCAGGGACAGCAGCTCGCGGCCGGTGTCGTTCACGTGCTCGACCAGGGGCGAGTGCAGGCACTCCAGGATGTTCGGGTTGGCGCGCAGCGCCAGTTCGCAGAAGCGTTCCAGCTCCCAGCTGAACTGCTCGGGGAGCGGCCCTTCGACGTGCGTGGGCGGCTTCTCGAAGCGCCAGAACAGGGCCGTGGGGGCGAGGAAGACGCCCCGGCGGTCCGTGTCGCTGCCGTCCGTCGCCAACCCGAAGGCACGCGACCCCATGACACAGGCGTAGATCGTGTGGTCGCGTACCAGGTCCTCGGGCTGCATGCCTGGGAGCGTACGTGGAATCTCAGGTCGGTCGCTGCGGCGGGGCGGGATCCGCCGCTGAGGGCGAGTCAGTCGGGGAGGTGGGGTGGTTCCTCGTCGGCGCGGCCGCCGGCTCCAAGGGTCCGCCGCGGGCTCGCGGACGTCGTCGGGTGGGTTCCGAGCGCCCCACGGGCCCGCAACTCGTCAAGGTCGGGGAGACGGATCCCGGGGAGTCCGTCGAGAAGGTCGGCCTGGGCGGCGCGCATGCTGGGCGCGGGGGCCTCGGGGCCAGTGCCAAGGGTGCGGCGTTCAGTCACGCTGATCATCGTACGGAGTCTGCTTCCGTCCCAGGGGTAACAGTAGCCAGAACGGACTGCGCGACGAAGAAGGAGCACCTCGTGACGATTCAGCGGATGGACAACGTAGGCATCGTCGTCGACGACCTGGAGGCTGCCATCGCCTTCTTCACCGAGCTCGGCATGGAGCTGGAGGGCGAAGCGCAGATCGAGGGGATCTGGGCGGACCAGATGGTCGGCCTCGACGGGGTCCGCAGCGCCATCGCGATGATGCGCACCCCGGACGGCCACGGCAAGCTGGAGCTGACGAAGTTCCACACCCCCGCGGCGATCACCGCCGGACCGCTCAACCCGCCACCCAACACTCTGGGCCTGCACCGTGTCATGTTCGCCGTCGACGACATCGACGACACGATCACCCGTCCGCGCTGCCATGGCGCCGAACTCCTCGGCGAGGTGGCGCAGTACGAGAACGTCTACCGACTCTGCGACCTCCGCGGCCCCTCGGGAATCATCGTCGCTCTGGCCGAACGGATCGGCTAGGTCCCGTCTGCGGGGGAAGATGCCCGCGGTCGGCCAGAACGGTCACGGTGTTCCCTCACCTCTTCAGCCGCACCGGCAGCTTCCGCACGCTGTTCCCCACGAACGAGGCGTGGCGCGGCAGTTCCGGCTCCGGGATCGCGAGGTCCAGGGCCGGGAAGCGGGTGAAGAGCTGTTCCAGGGCCGTGGTGCTCTCCAGGCGGGCCAGGGGTGCGCCCATGCAGTAGTGCGCGCCGTGTCCCAGGGAGAGATGGCGGGACTCGCCGGTGCGGGTGATGTCGAAGCGTGCCGCGTCCGGGCCGTGGGCCCGTGTGTCGCGGCCGGCTGCCGAGTACCCTGCGAGGACCGGGGTGCCTTGGGGGATCAGGGTGCCGTCCAGGGTCAGATCGCGGGTCGGGTAGCGGAACGGGAAGTAGCTGACCGGGCTGTCCCAGCGCAGGGTCTCCTCCACCACGTCCGCCCAGCTCGCCCCGCCGGAGAGGACCAGGTCGAGCTGGTCCCGATGGGCGCACAGGGCGCGTACGGCGTTCGTGATCAGATTCAGCGTCGTCTCGTGCCCCGCGATGATGGTCAGCATCAGCGTGCCGATCAGCTCGTGCGGGCTGAACCGGTCGCCGCTCTCCTCACGGGCCGCGATCATCGCGCTGGTGAGGTCGTCCCCCGGATCGGCCGTCCGTGCGGCCGCGACCGCGCTCAGCACCTCCACCATCTCCCGGTTGGCCGCCATCGCCTCGGCCGGGCCGATGTCCGTGGCCACGATCTGGTTGGAGAGGTGGTGCAGCCGGTCGTGGTGGGCCTCGTCCACGCCCAGCAGTTCGCAGATGACGCCCATCGGCAGCGGCAGCGCGAAGTGGGTACGCAGATCCACGACGCCGTCCTCGGTGGCGGCCGCCTCCAGGCCGTCCAGCAGACGGGACGTCAGCTGCCCCACGTACGGGCGGAGTTCCTCGACCCGGCGGGCCGTGAACGCCTTGCTCATGAGAGACCGCAGCCGCCGGTGGTCGGCGCCGTCCGCGGTCGTCATCCCCTGCACCGTGGCGAACGTCTTCAGCGGCCAGCCGTCGGCTATCTCCCCGGCCTGGAGCGCCGTGAAGTGCCGTGCGTTCTTGGCGACGTCGGGATGCGCGAGGAACTCCTTCAGCGCGTCGTGGCCCAGCACCGCCATCCCCTCCACCTCGCCGGGGAGGACCACCGGGGTGACCGCCCCCCGGGCCAGCAGCCGGGCGTTGGCCGCGTGCGGGCAGCCTCCCGCCGGGTCCAGGCGGTGCGGACGGTCGGCCGCGGGGTCCACCGGTGACGTGTTCAACAGGGCTCCAGGTCTTGGGAGGGGAGGAGGGGAGAGGGGCAAGCCGAGGAAGGGCGGGCTTTGAACGGGTCAGCGCGGCCGGGCCTGTGGCTGTGCCGCGTGCCGGTGCGGCCACGCGGGGGCGGGGGCCTCGGCCGTCTGAGGGGGCACCGGGCCCTGCGGCAACTGCGGCGAGGTGAAGCGCACGGGCAGCGTGCCGAGGCCCTTGCTCCAGGGCGAGTTGATCCACTCCAACTCGTCCTCCGGAACGGCCAGTTCCAGGTCGGGCAGGCGGTGCCGGATCGTGTCGACCGCGGTCCGGGTGATCAGCCGGGCCGGGTCCTGGGCGGGGCAGGTGTGCGGGCCCGCGCCGAACGCCAGATGGGAGCGGTTGCCGACCACCGGGGTGCCGTCGGCCGGCAGGACCTCCGGATCCGCGTTGGCCGCTGCCAGGCCCAGGATCAGCATGTCGCCCGCCCGGATGTCCTGGCCGCCGAACCTCATGTCGCGGGTGGCGTAGCGGGCCGGGAAGTTCTGGGTGGGCGGGAAGCGCCACAGGACCAGGTCGAGCGCGTCGTCCACGCTGAGGTGGCCGCCGCTCAGCGAGGAGCGCAGCGCGGGGTCGCAGAGCAGGATGCGCAGCGTCGTGGCGATCCAGTTCACCGTGGTCTGGTTGCCTGCGACGAACATCACCACCAGGTTGTGCAGCACCTCCTCGTCGGTGAGCCGCGCCGGGTGGTGCAGCAGCGCCGAGACGATGTCGTCGCCCCTCACCCGCCGCTTCTCCTCGATCAGTCCTTGCAGGATGGCGCCCATCCTGCGGCTGGCGTCCCCCGCCCCGCTGGTGGCGGACACGAGGCCCGCCACCGCCTCCACCAGCTCCCGGCCGGTCCCGTCGTCCACCCCGAGCAGCCCCGCGATCACCCGCATCGGCAGCCTGCGCGCGTACGCGGCGACGAGGTCGGCCTCGCCGTGCGCCGCGAATCCGGCGATCAGCGCCTCGGCGGTGGCCCGGACGCTGCGGCGCAGCTCGTGCCCGTTGATCCCGGCCAGCGCGTCCGAGACCGCGTTGCGCATCCTGCGGTGCTGCTGCCCGTCCGCGAAGAGCAGCGCGGGGCGCCAGCCGACCATCGGCAGGATCGGCGCGTCGGCCGGCACCCGGCCTTCGCGCAGCAGGCTCCACCGGCGCGGATCGTGTGAGAAGTCCTGCTCCTCGCGGGTGAGCCGGAGCAGTTCGCGGTGGCCCAGGACCAGCCAGGCGTCGATGCCGGGGGCGAGGGACACCGGCGCCACCGGGCCGTGTGTGCCGCGCAGTTCCTCGTACAGCGCGGGCATCGTGTTGCCGTCGAGGCCGGGCCCGTACAGCGCGGCCGCCGCGCCGGGGGCGCCCGTCACGGGGCAGCTGACGGCCGGCCCGGCCGTGGGGTGCGGCGTGCTCATGAGGACTCCGTGGCGACGTGGATGAGGTGGCGGACCAGGGCGATCAGCGCCCGGAACGACGAGGCCCGGTCCCGTGCGTCGCAGGTCACCAGCGGGGTGTCGGGCAGCAGATCGAGGGCCGTACGGAGGTCGTCGGCGTCGTGTCGGGGGCCGCGCGGGAAGACGTTGACGGCGACCGCGAAGGGCAGGTCCAGGTCCTCCAGATTGCCCAGCGCGTCGAAAGACGCCGCCAGGTCCCGGGCGTCCACCAGCGCAAGCGCGCCGAGCGCCCCCTTGGCCAGGTCCTGCCAGGCCGGAAGGAACCGCTGCTGGCCGGGCGTACCGAACAGATACAGGACCAGGTCGCCGTCGATGGTCAGCCGGCCGAAGTCGAGGGCGACCGTGGTGGTCTTCTTGCCGCTGTCCACGTCCGGGTCGACCCGCACGCCCGCCTGGGTCATCGACGCCTCGGTCGAGAGCGGTTCGATCTCCGACACCGTACCGATCAGCGTCGTCTTGCCCACTCCCAGCGGGCCGACGACCAGGATCTTCGCCGCGCCCGACACGTTCGAGTCGAGGTACTTCCCGCCGGCCGCGGCGGGCGGCGGGACGGCCTCGGCCCGGGTTTCACAGGCAGCTTTCGAGACCATGGAGGACCTTTCTGAGCACGGTCACATCGGCGCGTTCGGCCGGCGGGATGGGCGGGCGGGTCACGATCAGCCCCCATCGGAGGAGATCGGAGAGCAGCACCTGCGCGACCGACGGCGGCTGGCCGAGGTGAGCGGCCACCTCCCCGACCGAGATGAGCCCCTCGCAGTGCTTCAGGATGGCGAGGTGCTCCGGCTGGAGGGCGGCGGGGAACACTGCCTCCGCCGTCATCACCAGGGATTCCCACGACAGCGGCTCGCCCTCGCACTCCGCGCGGCCGCGTGTGATGACATACGGGCGGATCGCCGAGGCCCTCGGCACCTCAGGCCGCTCCGTCATGACGACGCGGCGGCCTGGTCCCGGGGCAGACTGCTCAGGTGCGCGCCGATCTTCGCCACCAGCAACTGCATCTGCTGGGCCACCAGGCCCACGTCAGCGTCCAGATCGGTGGCGACCCCCAGGTGCGCGCCCACCCCGGCGTGGGTGAACAGCACAAACCCCTGGTCGGTCTCCAGCATCAGCTGGCGTGTCCCGGCACCCGGCCCGAACAGCAGCGCGCTGGTGGACCGGCCCGTCATGGTCATCGCCGCGCAGGCCGCCGAGAGCGACTCCGCGTCGGCGACGCTCAGGCCGGCCACCGGACCCGAGAGGTTCTCGGCGGAGGCGTGCCCGAGACGCAGCCCGTCCTCGGACACCACCACGGCGTGCCGGACGCCGGGAATCTCGGTGAGTGGGCGGAGCATCCACCCCAGATCGGGCAGTCGGGTGATGGTTCCGGTCACGGTCGGCCTCCGGCGTGCTCGTGCGGGGTGCTGGGCAGGGACTGTCCGCCGTGCGGGGGCGGTGCCGGTTCGGTGTCGCCGTCCGCGTCGCCGTCCGTGTCGACGGCCGCCCGGCCGCGCAGCGTCCCGGACACCACACTGGTGATCGAGGCGCGTGCCGCCTCCGGCGTCCAGGGTTCGGCGGGCGCGGCACCGGGCAGCGGATCGGGCGCCGAGTGCCGTGCGGCGGTCGCGGCCCGGGCGGCACCGCGCCGGCTGCGCCGCCGGGGCAGACCGGCCGTCGTCGGGGCGGGTGCGCCGGCCGGCTCGGGGGCGTCGTCGGTGTGCCCGGCCGGTACGGGGGCGTCGTCGCGCACGCCTGCCAGGGGCACGACAGGCCCGACGTGCTCGGCCGGTTCGATCGTCGGACGGCGGTGTGTGGCGGGTCTCGGCAGCGGTTCGGTCAGCAGCCGGAACGGCACGAACATCACCGCCCGTGTGCCGCCGTACGCCGAAGCCCCACTCAGCTCCACGTTGAAGCCCAGCTCCCGGCTCCAGCGCCCGACACACGCCAGGCCGAGCCGGGGCACCGCACCCAGGCGGGTCAGGTCCAGGTCGTCGCGGAGCTGGCCGAGGGCCTGGTGCAGGACGTCCGGCGGCATCCCGAGCCCGGCGTCGTCGATCTCGATGACCGCACCGGCGCCCACCTCCCGCACGTTGACGACGACGGTGGAGCTGGACGGTGAGAACACCGTGGCGTTCTCCAGGAGTTCGGCGACGGAGTGCATCAGCCCCTCCACCGCCGGGGGCACCGCGTACAGGGTCTGTCCGCCGTGCACCTCGATCCGCCCGAACTCCACGATCCGGGACTGGGCGCCCCGTACGCAGTCGTAGAGCGAGACCGGTCGGGTCTCCCGACGGGCGGGCCAGATTCCGCACATCACCAGAAGCGTCTGCGCCTTGCGGGTCATCTGCGAGGCCGCGTGGTCGGCCTTCATCACGTCCGCCATCAGACGGGGGTCCTCGAGGGAGCGCTCGACCTCGTCCAGGACCTGCTGCTGCACGGTCGCCATCACGTGCATGGTGCGCGCCACGGATTCGAAGGCGGCCTGCACCGAGTCGCGCAGGGCGCGCTCGCGGTGCACGGCCGCGTTCGAGCCGAGCGCCACGACGACCGAGTCCAGCGCCCGGGCGAACTCCTCGCCGGTCTCCTCCGGCGACGCCACCGGCCCCGGCACACCCTCCAGTCGCTGTCCGGTGCGCAGCCGCTCGGCGATGGCCGGGACGCGCACCGCGGCCAGATGCGCCACCTCGGTGCCCCGGGCGCCGGCGACCCCGGCCTCCCGGGCACGGAGGGCACGCTCGGTGGACAGCCGCCGGGTGAGGATCACTACGCGGGCGATCAGCAGGACGACGGCCGCGGCACAGGCTCCCGCGAGGGCCCGGTGCCACTCGGCGTGCGCGCTGACGGCGGCCCACGCCACACCGGCGGCGGCCAGCAGGGCGACGGCCCATCCGGCGACCGCGGCGCTCGCACCGGGGTCGCGTCGTGGCTCCCTTACCGTTCGGCTCACCACAGCGGTCCCGACCTGACGACCCTGCAGACACCGGTGCCAGCCACGAGAAGCAAAACCTTTCATGACACATCGAACCCCCTTTTGGGGGTCGGGAGCATGCAGAGCGTAGGCGAACCGGTCGGAATTGTTGAGGGATCGATCTGTTCCAGCCACACCAGACCGCCGGAAATGGCGCGTTGACGCCCCTGCGCCGACGTATCCCTGTCAGCTCAACTGCCGTACTGACATGAGCAGATGACGGTGGTCGTCGCGCGACGCGTCATCCGCGTCCGGGTCGCCACTGAGCAGCGCCCGCTGGCCTGCGCCCAGAAGTTCGAAGCGCACGCGTGAGCCACTGAAAGAGGTGAGGGCTTCCAGCAGATATGCGGGGTTGAAGGCAACTGCCAGGTCATCGGCTCCGGTCAAAGTGGCCGTGAGTTGCTGCGAGGCGATGTCGTCTTCGTATCCCGCCTGCAGGAGGACCGTTCCCTGGGCGGAGAAGTCGAGTCGGATGGGGCTGTTCGGCTCCGCCACGACCGCGACACGGCGGACCGCGTCGGCGAGCGCCTCTCGCTGCGTGACCGCGACCGCTGGGCCGTCCAGTGCGAACAACTTGTCGTAGCGCGGCAGTCGCCCTTCCAGCAGCCGCAGTGTCGTACGCATCCCGGCACCCTCGAAGGCGATCAGGCCGCCACCCGAGCCGCTTGAGCCGTTCAGCCCGATGCGGATCAGCCCCGACTTCGCCAGCGAACGGGAGATCTCGGTCAGCCTCCGGCCGGGAACCACCATCTCCACCGCCTCGGAACCTGTCCCTTCCGGCTTCCACGGCATCGTGCGCACCGCATACCGGTACCGGTCCGAGGCGGCCAACGTCATCGACCCACCATCCAGCCGAAGCTGAATCCCCGTAAGCACCGGGAGCGAGTCGTCACGGGCCGCGGCCATCTCGACCTGCGCGACCGCCGCCGCGAACTCAGCCGCGTCCACGGTCCCGTGCGACGCGGGAAGCTCGGGAAGCGCCGGGTACTCCTCCGTGGGCAACGTCGACAGCCCAAAGCGAGTACCGCCCCCTTCCATCGTGAAGCGTGTGCCTTCCAGCGCGCACGCCACCACCGCATCGGGCAACACCCGGCAAATGTCCAGCAGTCTGCGCCCCAGCACGAGCACCCGGCCGGCTGCCTGAGTCTCCGCCGGTACCTCGATGTTCGCGGACGCCTCGTAGTCGAAGCCCGAGATGCTCAGTCGTCCCTCCCGCGCATCCAGCATCAGGCCGCCCAGCACGGGCACCGGCGAACGCGCGGGAAGTGACTTCGCCGCCCAGGCCACGGCCTCCGCGAGAGCGCTTCGCTCGATCCGGAACTCCATCCGTACATCCCCATCGTGTCGCACCAGTTGATCCGCGCACGCTATACGTCAGCACTGACACTGACGCTCTGGTCGGCCCAACGCCTCCGCGTCGGTGTCTTCTCCGAACACGAGCCGCGAGCGCCGGGGCCGACGCGAGGCCGGCAGGCCCGGTCACACTCCGATGAAGCTGACTGTCTCTGTCACGTCCGCCCGCCCGGTACGCAGCCGTGGCACGCCCTCCTTCTCGAATCCCACCGCGACACCGCAGAACAACGCGAGCCCGTCATCGGCTCCCACGATCTGGCTGACGGTCCTGCGATACATCGTCCACATCACCTGAGGGCAGCTGTGCAGCCCTTCCGCCCTCAGCAGCAGCATGACCGTCTGCAAGTGCATCCCCGCGTCCGCCCACTGCCCTGGCCCCATCGTCTGATCGACGTAGCAGAACAGCACGACCGGGGCCCCGAAGGCCTGCGAGTTCAAGGCGGCGATCTTCATGGGCCTGTCGGGGTCGTCGCGCTCGATGCCCAGTGCCTTGTACCGCTGAGCAGCCGCGGCGGAAAAACGGTCCACGTACGGCGAGGCCAGTTCGGCCGGGTACATCGGATACTCCCGCTCATCCCCCGGGTCTCCCGCCCATGCTCTGGCTGTTGCGCGCCTCTTCAGCTCGGCCAGGGGCTCGCCGGTCACGACATACACATGCCACGGCTGGAGGTTCCCACTCGACGGGGCCCGCGTCGCCGCGGCCAGCACGCGTTCGAGTACCTCTTTGGACACCGGCTCATCGCTGAACGCCCGCACAGCCCGACGACTGTCCACAGCTTCGTACACATCCACGTCCGCTCTTCCCCTCACTCAACGGCAAGCACCTCTCTACCGTCTCCAGACCGCCGGCAGCCGCAGGCCCCCGCCCGGGACCGTTCGTCCTCCGGTTGATTTTTCTCGCTCCGAGCCGTGCTGTAGACAGCGGGTGGCGCGGCCGTATCGAGGACAGAGGGGCGAAGAACATGACGACATGGGGATTGATCATCGAGACGACCGTGGGCGTCGGGGAACGCAAGCACATCGAGGCATACGTGGTGGCTCACGTCACCGGACCGCGTGAGGAGGCACTGGCGGAGCTGGAACGGCGGGCGCGAAGCCACTCACCCGAGCACCCCAGAAGTCCCAAGCGCCGTCGGCTCCTGCGGCAGGACGACGGGTTCCTGCTCGTCATAGACGGGGCGTGGCAGTCGTTCGTCACCCGGTTCACGGTGGCGGAACTGCTTGAGGACTCCGATGCGCCCGCCGCCCCGGAACCCGCGGTGGAGGCGCCGAACGCGCCCACCGTTCCGGAACCTGTGGTGCAGGCGGCGTCGGGTGTGCCCGTCACTGCGGCGGCTGAACCCGCGGAGCAGCAGGTCGAGCGGTACTCGGACGGAGTGCCGGTCAGGCCGGCATGGCTGGGGCGCAACGACCTGCCGTGAGCATGTCCGCCGACGGTGCCCGACATCGCCGACGGTCGCCGGGATGGTCCCCGAGCCAGGCCACGCCGGCGCTGCGGGCCCGCGGCACCCAGCTGGCCAGTGTCGTCTCGTTGATCCCCAGGTCCTTCGCGACCTGGGCGACCGGCTTCCTGGTCTCGGTCACGATCCGCACAGCCCCCTCACGGAACTCCGCGTCGAACTTCCGCCTCCTCTCCGCCATGACTCCCAACATCCCCTGCAGTCAGGGTCTCTACGCGACGAGGGAAGACTCACACCACGTGCCCTCAGCCGTTCGCGGCCCGGCCGACTGCACGCGGACGCAGCGGTGCAGTGGACGTGTCACTCGCTGGGCGTGCCGGGGCCCGCCTGGCGGAGACAGCGTTCCAGGCGTCGCAGGTACCCGTTGAAGGACTCTTCCGCAGGCCAGGTCTGATAGGCGGTGATCGTGGCGGCTACCGCGAGGTTCAGCTGCAGGATGGGAGTCAGGTTGTCGGAGCCAGTGACGCGGGACTCCGTCCAGTGCCTCAGGTCGTTGAAGAACTGCTCGCCGAAGCTCTGGGCCGACTGCGCAAAGGCGGGCGATTGCGCCTTGAGGCGACGCTGCAGCGGCATGCGGTCGCGCAAACTCTCGCAGAACCCCGTCAGGATCGCGGTGAGTGAGTCCCAGAGCGGTTCGTCCGCAGGACGGTCGTCCATCAGGGCCTGCCAGTTGAGCCGCTCCTCAGGATCCTGATCCAGGACCGCAGCATCCTTGCTGGCGAAGTAGTTGAAGAAGGTGGCGCGCGAGACATTCGCCGTCGCCGCGATCTGCTCGACCGTCGTGGCCTCGTAGCCCTGCTCGTCGAAGAGCCGCAGAGCAGCGGACTGGATGGCGCGCCAGGTCGCCAGTTTTTTGCGTTCGCGCAGGTTCACGGTTCCTCCCACGAGTTCATCGTACATCCTAATTCCTAGACGAGTGTATTTTTAGACCCGTCTAACTTTGTGGGTTAGAGTGAAGGAGACGCCGGGACAGCCCCGGAAGGCCATCCCCCAAGGAGGAGTCATGAGCAGGGTCTGGTTCATCACCGGTACGTCCCGCGGCCTCGGCCGCGCGTTCGCCGAGTCCGCACTGGAGCGCGGGGACAAGGTCGCCGCGACCGCCAGGAACATCGCCGCGCTCAACGACCTGGTCACCAAGTACGGCGACGAGGCCGTTCAGCCGCTGGCCCTCGACGTCACCGACAAGGCGGCCGCCGGCGCCGCGGTGGCCGCCGCGCACGAGAAGTTCGGCCGCCTCGACGTCGTGGTCAACAACGCCGGCTACGGACTGTTCGGCATGGTCGAGGAGATCACCGAGCAGCAGCTGCGCGACCAGATGGAGACGAACCTCTTCGGCGCGTTCTGGGTCACCCAGGCCGTGCTGCCGATCCTGCGCACGCAGGGTAGCGGCCACATCGTGCAGGTCTCGTCCGTCGGCGGTATCGCCGCGTTCCCGTCGCTCGGCGCGTACCACGCCTCCAAATGGGCGCTCGAAGGCTTCAGCGACTCCCTCTCCCAGGAAGTCGCCGGCGCGGGGATCAAGGTCACCATCGTCGAGCCGGGCGGCTTCGCCACCGACTGGGGCGGCTCCTCCGCCACACAGGCCGAGCCGAACGCCGCCTACGACCAGGTACGCGAGGCCATCGCGACCCGCTTCGGCGAGGCCCGCTACGCCGAACCCGGCGCCGCCGGCGCCGCCCTCCTGCAGATCGTCGACGCCGAGAACCCGCCGCTGCGGGTGCTGCTCGGCACCGAGCCCATCGAGATCATCGAGCCCCTCTACGCCGACCGCCTCAAGACCTGGGCCGACTGGCAGCACGTCTCCCGGATCGCGCAGGGCTGACCGGCGACACTGCGCTGGGGCCAGGAGGGCGGAAGACCGCCCCCCAGGGCAATCGGTCATTCGGAACGTCCGGCCGAATCGCTTCCCGAATTCACAACGCAGAAGGAGTATTTACCATGACCGCGACAGCAAGTGCTTGAACGAGTCTGGAAATCGTTCGCGAACTGTATGAATCAGCGTTCCCGGGTGACGGTGACACGTTCCCCGCCGCGATGCACGAGGACTTCGAGGAGAGCGTGCCTCCGGCGCTGCCGTGGGGCGGCATTCACCGGGGCCCGGACGCGTTCAGGAATCAGGTGCTCCCGCTACTGACGCTCTGCGGGATGGAAAAGTGTGGCGCATGCGCGTCTTCTACCACGACATCGCTCCGCTGCTGGCTACCGCCGAGTAGATGAAGGTGTAACAGGTCCGAGCACGCGAAAGCCGCTCGAAGACCACGCCTACGTATCTGGGCGGGTGCCTGACACCATACGGCGGCACCGCAGCGTCCAGCAGCCGCACCGAAATCTTGCACCACGTCGCACACTGGTCGGCCCGGCCCCCCACAGCCAACGGCTCGTCACCTTCCCTGCGTCCCTGCCGAACCCGCCGTCCCGACTGAACAGGCCCCGCAGAGCCCTCCCCGTCATCTTCTGCTTTTCCTGAGTAACACCCCGCTCACGCCCGCTGTGGGCGCCGGCATCGACCGTGAGCGCCGGCGCTCCACCGTCGTCGCGACCGCCCCCGCGGTGTTGCGGACCTGAACCTTCACCCTCTACCTGGAGTCTGCCCGTGAAAGTCGTCATCTTCGGCGCGTCCGGCATGATCGGACAAGGCGTACTGCGCGCCTGTCTCCTCGACCCCGCCGTCACGCGTGTACTGGTGGTGGTCCGCAGCCCGCTGGGCGTCAGCCATCCCAAGCTGATGGAAGTCATCCACCAGGACTTCACCGATCTGTCCGCCATCTCCGGGCAGCTGGTCGGTCTCGACGCCTCCTTCTACTGCCTCGGCATCTCCTCGGCCGGTCGCAACGAGGCGGAGTACACCCGCATCACCTATGACTACACCCTCGCTGCCGCGCGTGCCGTGTCCGCGTCCGACCCCGGATTGACCTTCACCTATGTCTCAGGAGAGGGCACCGACAGCAGCGAACACGGCCGGAGCATGTGGGGCCGTGTCAAGGGCCGCACCGAGAACGATCTACTGGCCATGCCAATGAACGCGTATATGTTCCGCCCCGCCTATATTCGCCCCCGCCACGGAGCAGTTTCCAGGACCCCCGTGTACCGCGTCCTCTACGCCCTCACCTCCTGGATCTACCCGCTGCTGCACCGCCTCGCTCCACGTCACACCACAACCACCGAACACATCGGCCGCGCCATGCTCGCCGTCACCCGGCCCGGAGCGGTCGAGCAGCGGATCCTGTACAGCCCGGAAATCAACCGGCTGGGCGGCGGGAGCGGGGCCGTCGCGACGAAGACAGGGTGATCGACCGCCACTTCGCTGGCGCCCCAAACCCACGATCCGGCAGAGCTTGCCAGCCGTACGCTCCAGTGACTTCGGCTCCTCGATCCTCACGTCTACGGAGACGCTGATGCCGATTGCCATGACGCCGACGCGACTTATGTATCCATCCGTCAAATAGTTACTCGAAGGAGAACGACATGGCATTCCATTCCGCCATATCGCCCCAGGAGACCGCCGACCGGCTGGCCATCCGTGAACTGATCGACGCCTATGCCCACTGCGCGGACCGCCGCGACGCGAAGGGTCAGATGGCGCTCTTCACTGCCGACACCCGCTTCCTCGTGTTCATGGACGCCACGGCTGCCGTGCCGACTCAGGAGCTGCACGGCCGCGACTCGCTGGCCCCGGTCTTCGACAATCTGAACACTTACGAGACCACTACTCACTTCAACGGGCAGAGCACGGTTTCGCTGGACGGAGTCCGGGCAACGGCCGAGAGCTATTGCCTGGCGTATCACCTGTCGGTGGGTGAGGACGGGCAGCGTACGTTGATGATCGCCTCTATCCGCTATCTCGACGAACTCGTCAAGCAGGACAGCGGGTGGCTGTTCGCCGAACGCAGACTGATGGTCGACTGGACCGAGACGCGGCCCTCCGCCGCCTGACTCAGCTTAGCCTCGATCCGCCGAGTGACTCGCGTCCTGTGGATGAGGAAACGCGAAGAGGTGCCTGCTGACCTGCGATGATGGGAGCCGCTCCGCACGACGCATCACCCTGCACCTGCCACACAACTGGCCCTGGCAGCACGCCTGGACACACCTCTTCGACACCGTCCACGACCCACCCACACCCGCCTGATCCCCTGACCACCCCGCCCGCCAGGGCCCGACCGGAACCGAACCCGTGGAAAAGCTGGGCAGACCAGCAGAAGCAATCTGCCCACCCACCACTACCGACCGAAATCCACTCACCAAACGATCAAGAGATCACCTTCAGAGCATGTCGGTGGATCGAGGCTTAGCCGCCGACGAGGTAGTGCGGACCGTCGCCGGTGCGGGCGCGCTCGGTGGCCTCCAGGCGGGCGAAGGGCACTTCACCCATGAGGCGCCGCCACTGGGCGAGGTCGTGGACGGCCCACATGTCGTGCTCTCCCGGGTCGAGGCGGATGCGGCGAAGTTGCTCCATGGTGAGGTTGCCGCCGTCGAAGATGAAGCCGATCTTGCCCATCGGCCAGTGCGGGCCGGGGTGGAGGTAGTGCGTGAGCAGCAGACGCGGCTGGTCCTGGCTCAGATCGAGTCCGGTTTCCTCGGCCGCTTCGCGGCGTGCGGTCTCCAGGGGGTCCTCGCCGGTGTCGGTGTTTCCACCGGGAAACTGCCAGAGCCGGTTGCCGTAGACCGAGCGCAGTTGCACGGGACGGTCGTCCTCGTCGCGGATGTACAGGCAGCCGTAGGCGGTGTGGTGCGGCACGGTCTTGACGTATTCGGCCGTCGTCATCGCAAGCGGGTGGCCTCGGCGACCGGGCCGGTGATCGAACTCGATCGCCAGGACGCCGAGGTCCTCCCTGCCCGGCGGGTAGATGCCGCGAAGCGCGTGCAGCAGCTCCGCCCTCGTGGCATCGGGGTCGATGCGCTGCGGGCCGTGCGCGTCGAGCAGTTCCTCGAAGCAGGCGTACGGGGTCGTCCGGCCGGCGATGACGTCGACTTCCCGACCGCTGTCGCGGTGATGGAAGACGAGTGTGTCGCCCTCCTTGATCGCCTGCTTGGCAGGAGTGCCCACGCGCACCTCGATGGTCTTGCGTCCGGCCTCCACCTGGTCGTAGTAGCGAGGCAGCAGGTGCATGTGGTGCTCTGCGGCCCCTCGCTCCACCACGGAGGTGGGCTCGCGGGCCGCAGGAGGGGACGTCGGTGCCGCGGCGCCCTGTCCGTTCATGCGGGTCTCCCCGCGGAGCACCACCAGGGCGAGGCCCTCGCTGTCGTACCGCTCGGCCTTCGGCCAGCCGGACTGGAGGCGGGCGATGTCGCCCTCGTCGAGCGCGATGTCGCGGCGCTCGGCTGGGGTGTGGGCGGCGAGCGGGGTGATGACTGCGAGCGCGCCACCGGGGCGCAGCCGCCGGCCGAGGGCCTGGAGGGTGCGGTCGCGGTGCGTCAGGAACGGGTACAGCAGCCGGAGGCTGATGAGGTCGTAGCCGCCGGCATGGAGCTGGGCGTGGTCATCGCCCTCGATGTCCAGGCGCAGCCATCGGGCTGCGGCCGGGTGGGTGGCGGCGGCTTCGGCGAGGGCGTTGTCGGCCCAGTCGACGGCGTCGACGCTGTAGCCCAGGGTGGCCAGGAACGCGGCGAGTTCCCCGGTGCCGCAACCGACGTCGAGGGCCTGGCCGCCGGCAGGGGCCGGAACGTGCTCGGCGATCAGCGCCCGCTCGGCGTCGCCGAGCGGGCGATATCGGCGACCGTCGGCGTAACTGGTGTTCCATTCGTCCTGCGTGGTGAACACGAGGTACCTCCCTGTCTGGTCTGGTCAGGCACTGCACGGGCGGGCCGGCCGGATCTGCGCGGTCCCGGCCGGCCTGGGGTGCCGGTCGTGGTGGTCGGAGCCGGCCCCTTGCGCAGTATGGGGAACCGCGTTGGACGGCTTCCAGGGCGGCGCGGGTGTGGCCGACGATCGAGTCGGGCAGCGCGGCGCACGGTGGCTGGTGTCGTCGTGGTCGCCGGAGTGGATGCCGACTTGACGGCGGTCGCCAGGACGCCCCCGACGTCACACACCCTCAGAAGCCGTCCACTTTCCCGACGTGATCGTTCGGCCGGCGTTCGTGTCCGGTTCTCGCCAGTCCGCGGTAAATGCCTGGACTGAGCAGCTTCGCGGACGGGAGACTTCCGACTTCCGAACCTCCGGGAGTGTGATGGGGACAACAGATTCGCCAGGGCCGACGCCGGGCAGGAGCGCGGTCGTTCTGGCACTACGCCGCTACGGTCAGGAACTTCTGCGACTACGACTGCTGGCCCTGCCCGCGCTGCTGCTGCCGGCCGTGGGCAACATCGGCATCCGCTACGTCGCCCCGCTGCTGATCGCCAAACTGGCGGCGCAGGCCGCCGGCGGCGGTCTCACCTTCAGCTCGGCGCTGCCGTACGTGCTGGGCTTCGGCGTGACGCTGCTGCTCGCCGAGGCCGTGTGGCGGATCGGGCAGCACTGCCTGAACCGCGTGGACGCGCTCGGCATGGAACACCTGTACGTGAGCGGCATGAACGAACTCCTCGCCAAGGACGCGGCGTTCTTCCACGACAACTTCGCCGGCTCCCTGACCAAACGGGTGCTCAGCTTCGGCAAGCGCTTCGAGGACTTCGTCGACACGGTGACGTACCGGATCGTGGGCAGTCTCGTCCCCCTGGTGTTCGGTGCCGTGGTGCTGTGGAGCTACGAACCGCTGCTCGTCGTCGGCCTTCTGGTGATGATCGCGCTGACCGTGCTGGTCGCGACGCCTCTGATCCGCCGCCGGCAGCGCCTCGTCAACGACCGTGAGGCGGCGATCGCCCGGGTCTCCGGCCATGTCGCCGACAGCCTCATGAACATGGAGACCATCCGGGCGTTCGCGGCCGAGCGGCGGGAGGCCGACGAACATCGCAGCCGTGTCGCGGACTCCCGTCGCCTGACGCTGAGGTCGTGGGACTACGGCAATCTGCGCGTCGACACCCTGGTCGCCCCCATGTCCGTGCTGACCAACGTGCTGGGTCTGCTGGTCGCCGTCGCCTTCGGCGGCTCGGGCCAGGGCGTCGAGGAGATCGTCGTCGCTTTCACCTACTACTCCAACGCCACGCAGATCATGTTCGAGTTCAACCAGATCTACCGGCGTCTGGAAAGCTCGATGACCGAGGCCGCGCAGTTCACGGAGCTGCTGCTGGACCCGCCCACCGTGCTCGACCCGACGAAACCCGAACCGCTCGCACCGCGGGACACGGGCATCCGCTTCGAGGCGGTGACGTTCGCCCACACGGGTGCGAAGCCGATTTTCCAGGGCCTCGACCTGGACGTGCCCGCAGGCACACGGATCGGTCTGGTCGGCAGGTCGGGAGGCGGCAAGACCACGCTCACCCGGCTCCTGCTGCGGATGGCGGACATCGACGACGGACGCGTCCTGATCGGTGGTCAGGACATCAGCAGGCTGCGCCAGACCGACCTGCGCTCACTGATTTCCTACGTCCCGCAGGAACCCGCCATGTTCCACCGCAGCCTGCGGGACAACATCGCCTTCGCGCGGCCCGGCGCCACCGACGAGGAGATCCACGCGGCGGCCGAGGCCGCGCACGTCACGGAGTTCACCGACCAACTCCCCGACGGGTTCGCCACCCTGGTGGGGGAGCGGGGAGTCAAACTCTCGGGCGGCCAGCGCCAGCGCGTCGCCCTCGCCAGGGCCATCCTGCGCGACGCCCCGATCCTGCTGCTCGGCGAGGCGACCAGCGCGCTGGACTCGGAGAGCGAGCTTCTCGTCCAGGACGCCCTGTGGCGGTTGGTGGACGGACGTACGGCCCTCGTGGTCGCCCACCGCCTGAGCACCGTCGCCGGCATGGACCGTCTCGTCGTCCTCGACCGCGGAAGCATCGTCGAGCAGGGCACCCACGAGGAACTGCTCGCGGCGGACGGCGCCTACGCCAAGCTGTGGCAGCACCAGTCGGGGGGCTTCCTCGGCGAGAGCACCGAGTCGGCCCTCGGGCGCCCGGTCCCGGAAGCCGGTCCCGGCGGGCTGCCCGGACCGGTGGACCCGGTGCCGGGCGGGAGCCGCAGGACGCCGCCGCGCGCTCGTACGGGCACCGGCTCCTCGTGACCGAGTCGGTTCCCGGCCGTCCTCGACCGCGGGCGGCGTCACGCTGACACGTCCGTCGCGTGCGGGTATGTCTGTCCGCTTGCCCCGCCGCCGGCAGTGCCGCGCCGAGGGGAATACCCCTAGGGGGTATGGTGTTGTCATCGGTCGGGAGGGGCCGGAAACCGCGCCTCTCCCGCCGATGACCCACGCATCCACACCTCGAGGGAGAAGCCTTGACCATCGAGACGAAGTCCGGCTCCTGCGCCCTTGCCGTCACGCTCGACGAGGAGGCCGTGCGCGCCGCCGTCGACGAGGCGGGCTACGAGTTCGCCGGCCGTCTCTGAGCGCGCCGTCGGGCTTGTGGCCCGGCAACGCGCAACACCTCCCCGCGCCGGGACGTGTCGCTCCGCTGATACGGACGCTGCACGTTCCGGACTTCCCCAGGAGATACGCCCATGACCAGCACGGTTTCCGAGAAGGTTTCATCCGGCGCGGCACTGGCGCCCGCCCATGAGGTCGAGCTCTCCATCGGTGGCATGACCTGCGCCTCGTGCGCCGCCCGCATCGAGAAGAAGCTCAACCGCATGGACGGGGTCACGGCGACCGTCAACTTCGCCACGGAGAAGGCGAAGGTCTCGTACCCGGCTGGCGTCGACGTCGCCGATCTCATCGCCACAGTCGAGAAGACCGGCTACAGCGCCGAGGAGCCGGCCCCGCCCGCCCCCACCGCCGAGAGCGAGGGTGGGGCCGCTTCGGCGGCGGACGGCGAGCTGCTGTCACTGCGGCAGCGTCTGTACGTGTCGCTGCTGCTCAGCGTGCCCGTCGTCCTGATGGCGATGGTCCCGCCCCTGCAGTTCGACAACTGGCAGTGGCTGTCGCTGACGCTGGCTGCCCCGGTGGTGGTCTGGGGCGCCTTCCCCTTCCACAGGGCCGCCTGGACGAACGCCCGGCACGGTGCCGCGACCATGGACACACTGGTCTCCATCGGCACCCTCGCCGCCCTGGGCTGGTCGCTGTGGGCGCTGTTCTTCGGGCAGGCCGGGATGCCGGGCATGCGGCACGGGTTCGAGTTCACCATCTCCCGTTCGGACGGCTCCTCCTCCATCTACTTGGAGGCCGCGGCCGGCGTGACCACGTTCATCCTCGCCGGGCGCTACCTGGAGGCGAAGTCCAAGCGCAAGGCGGGTGCGGCGCTGCGCGCGCTGCTGGAACTGGGCGCGAAGGACGTCTCGGTACTGCGTGGCGGCAAGGAGGTCCGCATCCCGGTCGCGCAGTTGGCGGTAGGAGACCGCTTCGTCGTACGGCCCGGTGAGAAGATCGCCACCGACGGCACCGTCGTCGAGGGCGCCTCGGCGGTCGACGCCTCCATGCTGACCGGCGAGTCCGCGCCCGTGGACGTGACGGTCGGCGACGCGGTGACCGGCGCGACCGTCAACGCCGGCGGCCGACTCGTCGTCGAGGCGGCCCGCATCGGCGCGGACACCCAGCTCGCCCGCATGGCACAGCTCGTCGAGGACGCGCAGAACGGCAAGGCCGAGGTCCAGCGGCTCGCCGACCGGATCTCCGGCGTCTTCGTTCCCGCGGTCCTGCTGATCGCCGCCGCCACCCTCGGCGTCTGGCTCGGCGTCACGGGCGACGCGGCCGCCGCTTTCACCGCCGCTGTGGCCGTCCTGATCATCGCCTGCCCGTGCGCGCTCGGGCTGGCCACGCCGACCGCGCTGATGGTCGGCACCGGCCGGGGTGCCCAGCTCGGCATCCTCATCAAGGGCCCCGAGGTGCTGGAGTCCACCCGCCGGGTCGACACCGTGGTCCTCGACAAGACCGGCACGGTGACCACCGGCCGGATGAGGCTCCAGGACGTGTTCCCCGCCCCGGGCGTGGACGAAGGCGAACTGCTGTGGCTGGCGGGCGCGTTGGAGAACGCCTCGGAGCACCCGATCGCGCGGGCCGTCGCGGCGGGCGCGGCCGACCGGGCCGGCGGCCTGCCCGTGCCGGAGAGCTTCGAGAACGTCACCGGCCTCGGCGTCCAGGGCGTCGTCGACGGCCACGCCGTACTCGTCGGGCGCGAGAAGCTCCTGCACGAGTGGGCCATCGAGCTGCCCCGGGAACTGGCCGAGGCCAAGGCCGTGGCGGAGGCCGAGGGGCGTACGGCGGTCGCCGTCGCCTGGGACGGCGCGGCGCGCGGCGTCCTCACCGTCGCCGACGCCATCAAGGAGACCAGCGCCGAAGCCGTGGCCGAACTGCGCGGGCTCGGTCTGACACCCGTCCTGCTGACCGGCGACAACCGGCTCGTCGCCGAGTCGGTCGCCAAGGCCGTGGGCATCGACGAGGTCATCGCCGACGTCCTCCCCGAGGGCAAGGTCGACGTGGTCAAGCGGCTGCAGGCCGAGGGCCGTACGGTCGCCATGGTCGGCGACGGCGTCAACGACGCCGCCGCCCTCGCCACCGCCGACCTGGGCCTGGCCATGGGCACCGGCACCGACGCGGCGATCGAGGCCGGCGACCTCACTCTCGTACGCGGCGACCTGCGGGTGGCGGCGGACGCGATCCGTCTCTCCCGCACCACCCTGGCCACCATCAAGGGCAACCTCTTCTGGGCCTTCGGCTACAACGTCGCGGCCCTGCCGCTCGCTGCCGCCGGCATGCTCAACCCGATGATCGCCGGGGCCGCGATGGCCTTCTCCTCGGTCTTCGTCGTCACCAACAGCCTGCGCCTGCGGTCGTTCAAGTAGGAGCGAACGCAACCCCGTTGGGTGAGCGGTCGGCCGTTCTGCCGTGCTGCCGTCCGGGGCGGACCCGCCCCGGACGGCAGGGGCGGGGCTCAGCGCACGGGGAAGCCGAAGGAGTAGCCCTGTTCCTTGAGCTGGGGGAGGATCCGGCGCAGGGCCTCGACGGTCTGGGAGCGGTCGCCTCCCGCGTCGTGGAAGAGGAGCGTCGGCCCGTTGGGCAGCTCCCGCTCGACCGTGGCGACGATGGCGTCCGTGCCCGGCTGCTCGAAGTCCTTGGTATCCACGTTCCAGCCCAGCGGGCGCATGCCCCGGGAGGCCGCCAGCTTGCGGCTGTAGGGGGTGAACGCCCCGCCGGGCGCCCGGTAGTACATCGGCCGTACGCCCCCGGACGCCTCGGTGATCACGCGTTCGGCGTCGAGTATCTCCTGCGACTGGTAGGCCTGGGACTTGGCGTCCATGGTGGTGTCGTGCGACACCGTGTGGTCGCACAGCCGGTGCCCCTCCGCGACCACCTTCCTCACGAGGTCCGGGTGCGCCTGCGCCTGCGTTCCCACCATGCAGAACGTGGCCTTCACGCCGTACTCCCGCAGCACGTCGAGCACCTGAGGGGTCCACACGGGGTCAGGGCCGTCGTCGATGGTGAGGTTGAGGCCGCGCTCCCCCTTGTCCGAGGCGTGCGCGATGGATGTCTCCACCGGCTTGACGTCACTGCCCGGCGTGGCCGACGCGGCCGCCCGAGGCAACGAGCCGCCCACGGAACCGGCCTGCGCGGTCCACATCGAGGCAGCTGCGGCCAGGACCGTCACCCCGAGGGCCGCCCCGGCCACCTTGCCGTACCAGCCCCGCCCGCCGCCGTGCCGTGCCATGTTCCGCCCCGCTTTCCCGCAGTTCCTCGCCGATTGCCGGTCGCCTTCCGACCACTTGGCAGGACGAGGGGTGACGGCCGCCGGATGCGTCCGTTACCGATCACGGACACTTCCGGAGGAGTTCGCGGACAACTGGGGCCCGGTCCTCACACGGTCGTTCCGTGCGGCGCCCTCTGACGAAGAGTCACCAATCAGCTGCACCCGTTACGACGTGTGATCGACTGGTTCCGGCCACGGCATGTACGGAGCTATAGGCTTCTCCCGCACGGTGATCACGGCGGAGCAGGCAACCTCCACCTTCCTCTCAGCCGTGGTCCCGGCACAGGGGCGGGCTCTGCCGTTGACACGCGGTCGCGAACGATGGTCCCCGTTTCCCGTTGTCGACTCGTCTTGAGGGTGTTTCATGGCTCGCTCCCCAGCTCCCGCGTCGTATCAGCGCCCGGGCGGGCTTGTGTGGCCGGTCGCCCTGGCCGCGGCCGCCGCCTGCGCCGCCGCCGTCTCCCTGATCGTCGGCGGAACGCGTACCGAATGGGCCGCGACGGGGGGCGCGGCGGTCCTGGTCCTGCTGGCGATCGTGGAGTGGGCGCGCCGTCGGCACCGTGACGCCATGGCTGAAAACGTTCGGCTCCGAAAGGAGATCCAGAAGCGCGAGGCCCAGTGGCGCGCCCTCTCGGCCAAACGGTCCGAGGCGCTGCGCGCCGAGATCGAGAACCTGGTGACGGTGCAGCTGCCCGCGATGCTGAGCGACGAAGCGGTGCCTCCCGCGCACTTCGGCGACAAGGCCGAGGAGGAGGCCGCCCGGGAGGTGGAGCGGGTGCGCGCCGCGGTGGCCGAGGCCGCCGAGGAGAACCGGGAGCGGCAGGAGACCCTGCGGCTGGCGGTGGTCGCCCTCGCCCGGCGGGTCCAGGCGGCGGCGCACCGTATCCAGGAGGGGGCGTCGCTGATGGCGGCCCGGCACCCGGGGAACGCCGACGTCCTGGAGTCGAGCATGGCGGTGGACCACTCCGCGGCCCAGCAGGCACGGCTGGCGCAGAGCCTGGCGGTGCTGTGCCGGGAGTGGCCGGGGCAGCAGTGGCAGAAGCCGTTGGCGCTGGTGGACGTGGTGCGGGCCGCCTCCGGCCGGATCACCGCCTTCCAGCGGGTGGAGGTGGCGGGGGACCCGGATGTGGCGGCCGCGCCGCAGGTGGTCGAGCCGCTGATCCACCTGACCGCCGAGCTGCTGGCCAACGCCACGCAGTCCTCGCCGCCGCGCACCACGGTGTCGGTGACGGTGCGCTCCGTGCAGCGGGGGGCCGTGGTCGAGATCGACGACGGCGGCGTGGGCATGGACGAGCACTCGTTGGCGAAGGCCCGTGAAGTGGCCTCGGGGCGCAGGCCGGTGGGGGTCGGCGAGGTGGGCGAGGTGCCGCAGACGGGCCTCGCGGTGGTCGGCGAGTACGCCCGCCGCCACGGGTTCGGTGTGGACCTGCTGCCCTCGCCGTACGGCGGGGTGCGGGCCGTGGCCCTGGTTCCGGCCGCGATGGTGGAGATCCTGGATCCGGCGGGCACACAGCTTCCGGAGCAGCGTGGCCCCGCAGCGGCACCCGAGCCCTCGCGCGACCCCGCCCCCGACACCGCCGAGGCCCGCGACGCAGCCGCCGGCGAGGGCACCGCGCCGTCGCGGCTTCCGCAGCGGCGCTCCCCGCGGGGCACGCCGAAGGCCGACTCCCCGGTCGCGGGGCCGGCGGATGCCTCGCCGGCCCTGACGCCGCGGCAGGCGGCGGACTGGATGGGCGCCTTCTTCCACGGGGGACAAGGCGCGGACCCGACTGGGGACGACACCACCGGCGACGCCGGCGACAACGTCCGTAACAACACGCAGGAGTGAGGAAGAGCGATGACGCAGGACCCGCGCACGACGCAGGAGCAGAGCTGGATGATCGCCGACGTCACGTCGGTGCAGGGGGTGCGGCACGTCGTGGTGCTGAGCTCGGACGGGCTTCCGGTGACCTGGTGCGACCGCACCGACCAGGAGACCGCCGACCGGCTGTCCGCGGCCTGCTCCGGCCTGCAGTCCCTGGGCAAGAGCCTGGCGCAGGAGTTCGGCTCCGGAAACCAGGCGGTGCGCCAGCAGATGACCGAGTGGGACGGCGGCTTTCTGTTCATCCGCTCCGCCGCCACCGGCACGCACCTGGCGGTGGTCACCGAGGCCGTCGTCGACCCGGCCCTGGTGGCGCAGCAGATGCAGGCCCAGGTCCTCAAGCTCGGGGAGCGGGGGCTGGCGACTCCGGCCCGCCAGGAAGCCCAGGCATGAGCAGCCCCCACGAGTACCGGGACGACCCCTTGCGGCCGTACGTGCTCACCGGGGGACGATCGCGGCCGACCCGCAACACCCTGCGGGTCGACACCCTGTTGCTGGCCGACCCGGACAAGCCTCTGCCGGTGTCGGCCAGCCGCCAGGACCGGGCGTTACTGACGATGTGCGCGCGGCTGCTCTCCCTGGCGGAGGCCGCCGCTCACCTGGAGCTTCCGGTGAGCATCGTCACGATCCTGGCGTCCGACCTGGTGGACTCCGGCCATCTGCAGGCGCGTTCGGGTATTCCCGCTGCCTCCTCCCCCGACCCGTCACTCCTTGAAGAGGTACTGCATGGGCTTCGCAAGCTCCGCTGACCGCTATCTGCCCCCAACCGTGCAGCAGCCGGTGAAGGTCCTCGTCGTCGGCGCCCTCGGCGTGGGCAAGACCACCCTGGTCGGCTCGGTCAGTGAGATCCGGCCGCTGCGCACCGAGGAGACCATGACCGAGGCCGGCGCGGGGGTGGACCGCCTGGCCGGCCTGCCGGACAAGCACACCACCACGGTCGCGATGGACTTCGGCCGTATCACCCTCAACGACCGCTTGGTGCTGTACCTGTTCGGCGCCCCGGGCCAGCGCCGCTTCTGGAACCTCTGGGAGGGCCTCGCCGAGGGCGCTGTGGGGGTGCTGGTCCTGGTCGACACTCGCCGCCTCGAGGACAGCTTCGAGGTGCTCGACCAGCTCGAACTGCGCGGAGACACCCCGTTCGTCGTGGCGGTCAACCGCTTCCCCGACACCCGGCGCCACAGCGAGCAGGATCTGCGGCAGGCGATGGACCTGCTGCCCGAGACCCCGATCGTGGAGTGCGACGCCCGTGACCGGACCGAGGCGATGGATGTGCTGATCGCCCTCGTCCAGCACGCGAGCGACCTCTCCCAGGCGCGGAAGGCGGCCTCATGACCCTCTCGCCCCCGCCGGGCTGCCCGGCCCGCACCACGACGGCCGGGCTCACCTCCCTGTCCGAGGCGACGGCGGCCGCCGATCCGCACGGCGTCTACCGCCGGCTGCGCGAGGAGTGGGGCGACGTCGCCCGGGTGGAGCTGGAACCCGGCGTGGCCGCCTGGCTCGTGATGGGCTACCGGGAGCTGCTCACCATCACTCGCAACGAGCGGCTCTACTCCCGCGACGCACGCAACTGGGGCGACTTCCAGACCGGTGTGGTCGCCCCGGACTCCGGGCTCGGTCCGATGATGTTCTGGCGGGCCAATGTCATCGGAGCCGACGAGGAGGAGCACCGGCGGCTGCGCCGACCGCTGGACGACGGGGTCAGCGCGATCGACCAGCGGCGGATGCGCCGGTCGGTCCAGGCGATGTGCGCCGACCTGATCGCCAACTTCGCCGGCCGCGGCAGCGCCGACCTGGTGACCGAGTACGCGCAGTCCATTCCGCTGCTCGCCATCGCCGCCCTGTTCGGCCTGGACATGGACGAGCGGTACGAGCTGCTGGCCGGTCTGGCGGCCCTGTTCGGCTCCGCCGACGACTCCCAGGCCGGCAACCGCCGGTTCGAGGAGATCCTCGCCGACGTCATGAACGCCCGCCGCAGCGCACCCACCGACGACCTCACCTCCGGGTTCCTCGCCCACCCCGACCTGCGCGACGACCCCGAGGTCCTCCAGTCCATGGTGGTGATGATCTCCGCCGGGCAGGAGACCACCACCATCTGGATCGCCCGCACCCTGGAACTGATGCTCACCGACCCGCGCTTCGCCGGACGGATGCGCGGCGGGCGCCTGGGCATCGACGACGCCCTGGACGAGGTGCTGTGGCGCCACCCGCCCATGACCCACATGCCGGCCCGCTACGCGCTGCGCGACACCGAGCTGGGCGGCCGGCGCATCCGCAAGGGCGATGCCCTGATCCTCGGTCTGGCCGCCGCCAACGGTGATCCCCGCATCCACGACGGCGACCCTTCGGCGGAGCCCGGAAACCGGTCCCACCTGGCCTGGAGCGCCGGCCCGCACGCCTGCCCCGCCCGGATCCCCGCCCGTCTGATCACCCGTACCGCCGTCGAGACGGCCCTGCACCACCTGCCCGACATCCACCTGGAGGTCCCCGCGGACGAGATCGCCCTGCGCCCCTCGCCGTGGACCCGCTGCCCGGTCTCCCTGCCGGTGACCTTCACCCCGCCCCTGTCCCCGGCCCCGGCCCGTAGGACATGATCATCTTTCGTACCGTCAGACCGCAGCACACCACCGGAGGTAGTGCATGACCGCCCAGGACGTCTCCGCCCACCAGGTGCCCTTGGTCCGCCTCGACCCGACCGGCTCCGACCACCACGGCGAGGCCGCCCGACTGCGTGAGCTCGGCCCCGTCGTCCGTATCGAGCTGCCCGGCGGCGTGCACGCCTGGGCGGTCACCCACCACCAGCTCCTCGCCGACCTGGTGGCCGACCCCCGGGTCAGCAAGGACTGGCACCGCTGGAACGCCATCCGCGACGGCGAGATAGCCGACGACTGGCCCCTGACCGGCATGGTCAAGGTCACCAACATGGTGACCGCCGACGGCGCGGAGCACCACCGGCTGCGCAGACTGGTCACCAAGACCCTGACCCCGCAGCGGGTCCAGGCCCTGCGCCCGCGCATCGTCGAGATCACCGAGGGCCTGCTGGACGCCCTGCCCGGGCACGCCCTGCCGGACGGCTCGGTCGACCTGCGCCACCACTTCGCCTACCCGGTGCCCATGCAGGTGATCTGCGAGCTGGTCGGCGTGCCCGAGCACGAGCGCGACGAGATGCGCGCCCTGGTCGACAGCATCTTCCGCACCGACACCAGTCCGGAGGAGGTGCTGAACACCCAGCGGGACATCTACCTGCTGCTCGACCGGGTCGTCGAGGCGCGGCGCAAGGAGCCGGGGGACGACCTGACCAGTGCCCTCATCGCCGCCCGCGAGGAGGAGCCCGACACCCTCAGCGACGACGAACTGCTCGGCACGCTGTGGGTGATGGTCGCCGCCGGCCACGAGACCACCCTCAGCCTGCTGGCCAACGCCGTCCGGGCCCTGCTCACCCACCCCGAACAGCGTGCCCTCGCCCTCGGCGGCGACGCCGCGGTCTGGTCGGCGGTGGTGGAGGAGACCCTCCGCTGGGACGCCCCGATCGGCAACTTCCTGGCCCGCTACCCCCTGGAGGACATCGAGATCGCCGGCGTCACCATCCCCGCCGGCGAGGCCATCCTCGCCCCGTACAGCGCTGTCGGGCGCGACAGCGCCCAGCACGGGCCGGACGCGCACCGCTTCGACCTCACCCGCGCCCAGGCCAGGCACCTCTCGTTCGGCCACGGGCCGCACGTCTGCGTGGGCGCGCCGCTGGCCCGGCTGGAGGCGAACATCGCGCTGCCGGCGCTGTTCGCCCGCTATCCCGACCTGGCGCTCGCCGTCGACCCCGGCGACCTCGTCCCCGTCCCCTCCATGTTCTCCAACTCGGTGCAGGCCCTCCCCGTCCACCTGGGCACGCCGAACTCCGACGGCGCCTGACCGACGGACGCCCGACCGCGGCGGGCACCCGGCCACCGGGACTCCGCCGCGGTCGCCGCGGCGGGCGGCCACCACGGGTGAACTCGGGCAGTGCCTCGATGGTGTCGGGGGCGGGACCCGGGCTGCCCGAAGGCAGTGGTCGGTCAGCTCAGACCAGGGCCGGAAGGCCGAGGACGAGGTCGGCGGCGGCCGTCCGGCCGCCCGCGGCACGCTGCAACGCGCCGATCCGTTCCGCGTTCTCGTGGAAGGACGGTTCGCTCAGCACCCGGGTGAGTTTGTCCACGACGTCGTCGGCGACGATGCTCTCCGGGTGGTCGAGGGTCAGGCTCACCCTGAAGTCCCGGCCGCGTACCGCCCGGTCGTGGCAGTCCACCCACAGGGGGCGCACGACCAGCGGCTTGCCGAAGTAGAGGCCCTCGTGGAAGCCGTTGCCGCCGCCGTGCGTGAAGAACACCTTGACGCTGGGATGGGCGAGGACGTCGAGCTGCGAGGGCACCCAGCTCTCGATGCGCAGGTTGCCCGGCAACTCGTCGGCCGCCGGCAGCAGATGCTGCTGTTCGGCGGGCAGCTTCCACAGCACCTGATGTTCGCCGACCAGCCGGCGGGCCACCTCCACCAGGGAGCCCACCTGCTCCCGGGTCAGCCGGGTGATGGTGCCGAAGCCCATGTAGACGACGGACGACTGGTCGTCGAGCCACGTGCGCACCGGATCGTCTCCGGCGGTCTCCGGCAGGGGCGGCAGCACCGCGCCGACGAGGCGCATCTTCTCCGGGATGTCGCACGGGTAGTCCAGCTCCGCGACCGAGTGGCACAGCACCAGCTCGGCCTTTTCGATCCGGGTCATCGGGTGGGGCGGCGGCAGGCCCAGCTTCTTGCGGACCCGGGCGTCCTCCGATCGCGCCCTGGTCATGGCCGGGTTGAGGAACATGGCCAGGGTACGGAACCTGAACAGTGCGTTCGCCACCCGCTGCGCCAGGTTCATCCGGCGCGGCAGCCCCGAGTGCGGGACGGGGAAGCCGGGCGGGGTGAGCCCCTTGGCGAAGGGACTGTGCGAGGCCAGCACCTTGCTGGGCAGGAACGGCACACTCAGCACGAAGGGGATGCCTCGTGCGACCGCCAGGTCCACGGCGAAACCGCTCGTGCAGTCCACGACCACGAGCGTCGGCCGGACCTCGTCGACGATCTCCTGGAGCCGACGGATCTTCCCGGCCTGGAGGGCGGGCCTGTAGGACTGCCTGACGGCGGCGCGGTGAGCCCGGAACCGGGAGGGCTGCGTGACCTTCCGGTAGACGTCGTCGGGCCAGGTCACGGCGGACAGTTCCGGAATCGCCTCGCCGAGGGAGGCGAACCGGACCGGCGCGCGGTGCGCCGTCCTGCGCACGTCCTCCCTGCGGGGCTCGTCGGTGGCGAACCACAGGTCCTCCACGCCCTGGCGGGAGAGTTCACCGGCCAGCACCAGCAGCGGGTTCAGCAGGCCGCGCTCGGGACGGCTGACGAACAGGATCGGGCGGCGGGCGGAGAGGGCGACCGGGTCGAGCGCGCGCACGCTGCCGAACTCCTGGCTCACACCCCGCGCCTGGCTCATGTGCTCCCCTCCTCCCTTGAGGGGAGGAGTCGGCTCACGGCGTCCGGTCATCGCTGGTCTCCCATGGGGTCGGCGTCCCGGCCGCCGGGCGCGGGACGGGGCTGTCGGCGGACCCGTCGCGCCCATGATCACGGAGCGGTGTGCGGAAAAGCCCTAGAGCCGACTGAGCGCGAGCCGTGCGGGGCGGCGCCCGGTTGCCTCGGAGCGCCGTGGCGCGGAGGGGGAGGCGCGGTTTCCGAAAGGCGGGGGAAGGGTGTGGAATCAGGCCAAGTGTATTTCGGTCATGAAGCGGGCACGGCTCGGCGGGCCCCTATTCTTGACATCACGGCAAGGCGGTGCTTCCGCTGTCTGGAGAGGACCGAATTGGCGCATTGCGCATTTCGTCCGAGAGTATTTGCCAACGGGAACATGTAGAGTTCGGCCGTACCCGTACCTCTCGGGCATGGGTGCGTGCGGGGGCGCGAGTGCGGCAGAGGGTGGCCCGACCCTCCCGCGGTTCTCGCCGGACTCCCGCCCCTTCCTGGCCGGGGTGCGCTTCTCCTCCCCAAGTGATCTCACGCCCGGCGCCGGAAATTCCCTAGTGTCGAGCGTACGGGCGGCAGCGGTGGGGTGACGCGGGGACGGTGTGTCCGAGGAGTGGGCGGCTCCGCACGCCGACTCGGCCGTCGTGGGAGCGTCGGTGGCGCGATTCAAGGTGTCGCCGGGGCGTGGTCCTCGGTGGAGAGGGGGGTTGGCGCCTGTCGAGTCCGGTCGGCCCTCGGGGGCCTGTCCGTCGCGCGGCATTCAACCGTCTACCGGTTGCAGAATGTTGACTACTGCAAAGTTGAGTGTCCGGTGTGAGAGCTTGAGTCGTACGAACGCGGCCCTCGGTGCGCAATCCTATTCCGTTGGTTGGATGCTCGGTGAATCGCATGCCTCTGACGGGGCAATAGCTGACTGGACAACTGTTCTGGCATAGAATCTTTGCGTGCCTTCCTCGGACCTGATCGACCACCCCCTTGTCGCGACGTACGGCCGCCTGGTGGAGACCCGCAGCCACCTCGAGCGGCGCCTGGGTGCGGCCATGCGGACGGAAGTAGGCCTGCCGCACCTCTGGTTCGAGGTCCTGATCCGGCTGGCCCGTTCGGAAAGAGGGCAGTTGACCATGAGCGCGCTGGCCGACCAGATCGTCCTGACCACCGGCGGGGTCACCAGACTGATCGACCGGATCCAGGCGGCCGGCTACGTCGAACGCTGCCCCTGCGTCACGGACCGGCGGATCGCCTACGCCGCCATCACCGACGCCGGGTACGACGTCCTCGCCCGGGCGGCCGCCGGACACGTTCGCAACCTGCGGGCCACCTTCGCCCGGTTCAGCGAGGACGACCTGGCGACCCTGGACCACCTGCTCGACCGCCTCCGGAGTACGACGTGATGCACGGCCGCGACCACGAGCTGGCCGCACTCGGCGCCCGGGCGGCCGCCGCGTGCCGCGGCGAAACGGGGTGCGCGGTCCTGACCGCACCGCCCGGCTACGGCAAGAGCGCTCTCCTCGACGCCCTGCTGCGCGCACCCGTGTGCCGGGACATGACGGTGCTGCGGGCGCACTGCGGCGAGGCGGCCGGAGGCGCGGGAGCCTACGCGGGGCTGAGGGCGCTGTTCGCCCCGGCGGGCGCGGCGGCCCTGGAGCGCCCGGAGCCGGAACCGGGCGCGGACAACCCGGCCGTGTTCCTGCCCGGACCCGGCGGCACCCAGCGGTTCACCCTCACCCCCGCCTACCCGATGTTCCGCCGGCTCGTCGGGCATGTGCTGCGGCTCACGGCGCGGCAGCCGCTGCTGCTCGCCCTCGACGACGCCCACCACTGCGACGAACACTCCCTGCGCTGGCTGGAGTTCCTGCTGCGGCGGGCGGCCGGCCAACCACTTCTGGTGGTCCTCGCCCGCAGTTCGGGGACCGAGCCGAGTGCTCCCCGGGCCTGGGCGGACCTCCTCGCCCACCCCGCGGTGTCCGCGAGGCCCCTCGGGCCACTCGGTACGGACGCGGTGCGCGCCCTCGCCGAACAGGTCTTCGGCACGCGGGTGCACCCCGAACTCGCCGAGCGCGCCGCCACCGTCACCGGCGGCAACCCGCGCACCGCCGCATGCCTGCTGCGCGAGCTGAGAAGACGTGGCGCGGCTCCCGACGAGGCCGGAGCACGCCAGGCCTGGGAACTCGGCGGCGGCATGGTCGCCCGGTCGGTGCGGCGCGTGCTCGACCGCGAGCCCCCCGCGGTCCGCAGGGTCGCCACGGCGATCGCGTTGCTGGGGAGCGCGCGGTCCCCGGAGCGCGTCGCGGTGCTGGCGGAGGTGGACCACGCACAGACCGACGAGGCGATCGCCGTGCTGCGCCACGCCGGAGCCCTCACCCCCGACGGCACCGCGCCGGTGCACGAGACCGTACGCACCGCACTGCTCGAACCGCTCGCCACCGCCCAGACGGCCGACACGCACGCCCGCGCCGCGCTGTTGCTCAGCGACGCCGGCCATCCCGCCGAAGAGGTGGCCCGGCATCTGACGCGGCTGCCCGGCGCCCTGGAACCCTGGATGACCGCGGTGCTGCGGGACGCCGCGGCCCGGGCCGAGCAGCGCGGCGCCTTCGCCGAGGCCGCCGGCTGTCTGCGGCGGGTGCTGGAGGCCGAGCCCGACGACGGGGAGACCCGGCTGCGGCTGGCCCTCGCGGTGGCACCCGGCGACCCCCTGAGCGCCGTTCCGCTGTTCCGCGCGGCACTCGCCGGCGCGGCCGACACCCGCGCGCGAGCAGGGATCGCGGTCCAGTACGCCATGGCATGCCTGTCCGTGCCGCTGCCCGCCGTCTGCCGGGCCGAGATCCTGGGAGCCCTGGAGACCGCCGGGGACGCCCTGGAGTCCGATCCCGAGCGCGCCCCGCACCTGCCCGACCAGGTGGCGGCCGTGCTGCTGCTCATGGGGCGGCGCGGGACCGGTGCGGTGGCGCGGGAGCACCGCGGTGCGGCGGCGTCGTACCGGCCGCGCACCGACCGGCACCAGACGGAGGCGCTCGCCGCCCTGCGCACCGCGCTGGCCGGCCACTCCCGGGAGGCGGCCCTGAAAGGCGCCCGACGCGCGCTGGCCACGCCCTCCCCCCAGCAGCCGCCGTGGCTGCAGTTCACCGCCGCCGCCACCCTCGTCCTCGCCGACGAGACCACGGAGGCGCACACCGCACTGGACACCATGCTGCGGCGCGCGGGCGACGAACCGACGGCCTGGGTCCGGGTGCTCGCCGGGTCCCTGCGGTCCCACCTGCTGCACCGTGACGGTGCCGTCCTCGACGCCGCCGCGGAAGCCCGCTCGACGATCGCCGCGGCGGGCCGGACAGGCGGCGAGGCACGGCTGGTGACCGCACGAGCGGTGCTGGCCTCGGTGCTCGTCGACCGCGGCGAGCCGCAGCAGGCCGAGCGGCTGCTGGAGCGGATCGGCCGCGCCGAGGCCAACGGCTCGGCCCTCGCCTGCCTGCTGTATCTGCACACCCGCGCCCGCACCCGCTGGGCGAGGGGCCACCCCCGGCAGGCACTGCGGCTGCTGCGCGAGTGCGGCGCGGCGCAGGAGACCGCCGGTGTGCTGAACCCGGTGCTCACCCCGTGGTGGGTGGACACCTGCCTGATCCTCGCGGCCATCCGGCCCGCGGAGGGCAGGGAACTGGCCGAACAGGGAGCCGAGCGCGCCCGGCGCTGGGGAACGCCGCGCGCCCTCGGGCTCGCCGCGCTCGCGGCGGGCGTCCTCACACCGGGCCGGGCCGGGCTCGACCTGCTCGCCGAGTCGGCCCACGAACTGTCCCGGTCGCCCGCGGTCTCCGCGTACGCCCGCGCCGAGTACGCGCTGGGCCGGGCCCTTCTGGTGCACGGCGACGAGGCCGGCGCCCGGGAGCGGCTGCGCAGGGCGGCCGGCATCGCGGGCGGCTGCGGGGCGCTCGCGCTGGCGGAGGCGGCCCGCAGCCTGCTGCTCTCCGCCGGAGGGCGCATGGGCCACGCCGCCGACGCGCCGACCGGGGGCCTGCTCACCACCACCGAACTCAAAGTGGCCGGGCTGGCGGTGTCCGGGGCCAGCAACCGCCAGATCGCGCAACGGCTGTTCGTCACGGTGCGCACCGTTGAGTCACATCTGACCAATGTCTACCGAAAGCTCGGGGTGCGCCGACGCGACCAGCTCGTGGACGCCCTGCGCACCCTGCACGGCCGCTCCTGGCCACTGCCGGGCCGGCCGGTGCTGGAAGGGGCGTGAGGGTTCGTCCGTAAGGGGGTTCGCCCGGCCCGGGACCCGCACACCGCAGACACGAACGGGGGCAGGAGGACAGGGTGAGTGACGGATGACGGGGGCAACCCCCTCTCCCCAGCCGCAGGACCAGGCGCGGCAGGCGCCGGCCACCGAGGACCGGCCGTCCCGCGTCCGGGTACGGGAGCGGGCCATGGTGGCAGCCGCCGTCGAGGGGCTCGACACCTCGGGCCCGGTGCTCGTCACGCTGTCGGGCCGAAGCGGGTTCGGCCAGTCCTCACTGGTGCGCTGGGCCGCCGAGCGGGCCCACGAGTCGGGCCACCGGGTGCTGCGCGCCCGAGCGGCGCTGTCGGAGTCCGAGCTGCCGTACGCGGTGGTCACCCAACTGCTCGAACCACTCGGCGTCCCACCGGTGAACAACCCGGCACCACCGCGCGAGCCCTTCCCGGGGCTGGCCCGGCTGCTGCGCGCGGCGCGCGAGCGTCCGACCGTCCTCGCCGTCGAGGACGCCCACTGGCTCGACCGCGAGTCGTCGCACTGGCTCCAGGCGCTGCTGCGCCGATCCGCCGGGGCACCGCTCGCCGTGGTGTGCGGAGGCGTCGACGCGGCGGCGGCCGATCCCGGGTGGCCGGGCGAACTCGGCTCCGCGCCCGGCCCGGTCGCCCATCACCTGACCCTGGCCCCCCTGCCCCCCGACGAGGTCGCCGCCGAGGTGGCCCGGGTCTGCGGACGGGCGGACGAGGCGTTCACCGCCGAGGCCGGCCGGATCAGCGGCGGACATCCCGCGGTGCTGCACGACCTGTTGCACCGGTTCGCCGCGCTCGGACACCGGCCGGCCGCGTCCCGGGCGCCGGTCCTGCGGGCGACCGGCTCCGCCGTGCTCGGCGACCACCTGATGAGCGCCGTGCGGCAACTCGGCGCCGAAGCGGGCGAGGTGGTGCGTGCGCTGGCGGTCTGCGGGGACCTGCTCGACTTCCCCCTCGTGCGCACGCTCGCACGCGCCGGCTCGCTCAACGAACGCCGGCTGCGGACGGCCCTGGCGCTGACGGCCGGCATCCACGCCCTGCCGAACGGCCGTCTGCGGGTCGAACCGGCCCTGCGAGTACGCGTGCTGGAGGAGATGACCGCCGACGACCGGACCGATCTGCACCTCCGGGCCGCCGAACTGGCCCACCGCTTCGGAGCCGGGGACCGCGCCGTGGCCGACCTCCTGCTCGCCGCGCGCCCGGCCGGGTCCGCCTGGGCGGGCCGCACACTGCGCCGCGACGCGGACCACGCCGTACGGGAGGGCGAGCACGACCGCGCCGCCGTGCTCCTCGCGCATGCCGCGCAGGAGGAACGGGACCCCGCCGAGCGCGCCGGCCTCGACCTCGAACTCGCCGCCGTTCACCTGGTCACCGAGCCCGAGGCCGCAGACCTGCGGATCGAGCGGCTGATCCGCACGCCGCAGCACCCCGCCGCCGTGCGCCTGCACGCCGCCGACCTCGGACTCACCGGGGGCGGCACCGAGGTGGTGCGCCGGTCGCTCGCGGACGCGCTGACCGCCGCGACCGGGACGGAACGGGACGACCTGCTCGCGCTCTTCTGGGTCGCCGACCCGACCGGCCAGGGCAACGGCGCACCGTCCGTGCCCGCGGTGCCGCCCCTGCCGCAGCGTCCGGCCTCACACGCGCAGGCCGCCGTGCGCGCCTGGCGACTCGCCCTGTACGGCGAGAGCCTCCACGAGGTCAGGAACCTGGCGCAGGCCGCCCTCACCGACGACCAGCGGCCGGACGGCCCGCTCATCCAGCCCGCCCTGGCGGCGTGCCGGGCCCTGTGCCTCACCGACGCGCTGGACGACGCCGAGTCCGGCCTGAACCGGCTGCTCGGCGCACTCGGTGGCAGCCGGCTCCGGCTCGCCGCCCCCCACATCCTCGCGCTGCGCGGCGAACTCAACATTCGCCGAGGACGGCACGCCCAGGCCGAGCGCGACCTGGAGGCCGCCGAGCGGGGGGCGCGCCTGCTCGGCAGATCGGCCGCCCTGCTGCCCCATCTGTACGGCATCCGCGCCGTCGTGGACGTGGAGAGCGGCCGCGACGACGCGGCGCGCGAGCGGGCCGCCACGCCCCTGCCGCCCGCCGCGGAGGACAGCGAGCACTGGCCCCGCCTGCTGTTCGCGCGCGGAGTGGTCGCGCTGCGCGGCGGCAACCCCGCGGAGGCGCGCGACCAGTTCCGGGAGTGCGGCCGTCGGCTGCTGAGCCGCCATCACCTCAACCCCGCGCTGGTACCGTGGCGTTCGCTGACGGCTCTGACCTGCCACACCCTGGGCGAGTCGGCCGAGGCCCGGCGTCTGAGCGAACAGGAACTGGCGCTCGCCCGGCGCTGGGGCACGGGCAGCACCCTCGCCTGGGCCAGGCTGACGTCGGTGCTGGTGACCGGGCGGGAGGACCGCCTGACGGACATCCGCTCGGCCATGGGAGAGGTCCGTTCGGCGCCGACCGGTCCGGAGTACGCCCGGGTCCTGGCGGAATACACGGCCCTGGAGATGACGGAGAGCGGCGGTGACCGGCGGATGGCCGCCTTGTCGCTCGCCGAACTGTGCGCGTTGACCGCCGCTCACCCGGCCGCTCCCATGGCGGTCAGAGCCCGGGCGCTGGCCGGGGCGGCCACCGGCACGGTGTCCGTTCCGGGCTGGGGCGACCTCTCGGAGGCCGAGCGGCAGTCCGCGCTCCTGGCCGGCCGCGGCCGCAGCAACCGGGACATCGCCGCGCTGTTGGAGATCTCCAGCCGTGCGGTCGAACTCCGGCTCGCCCGCGTCTACCGCAAGCTGCGGATCAACGGGCGCCAGGAACTGCGGGAACTGGTCCGCGCGATGGAAGGACACTGAACGCGATGCTGCTCGAACGAGGTGCCGAGCTGGCGGCGGTGCGGCAGGCCCTGCGCGCCGCCGCCGAGGGGCGCTCCTCCCACATGGTGCTGTCCGGCCCGCTCGGCATCGGCCGTTCGGCGCTGCTGCACGCACTGCCTCGCTGCGCCGACGAGGGCGCGGTGCATGTGCTGCGGGCCCACGCCGCACCGACGGAACAAGAGCTCGCCTGCGGCGTGGTGCGCCAGCTGTTCGACAGCCTGCTCACCGCGGCACCGGGACCGGACCGGGAACGGCTGCTCGCCGACGCGGGGGCCGCCCGGCAGGTCCTCGGCGACGAAGCGGTGCCCGAACGCGGCGCCACGGACGGAACGGTTCTGCGCGATCTGCGCTCCCTGCTGGCCACGTTGAGCGCCACGGCACCCCTGCTGATCCTCATCGACGACCTTCAGTGGGTCGACCCCTGGTCGCTGCGCTGGCTCGCCCACCTCCTCCCGCGGCTGGACGGGCTGCGGCTGCTGCTCGTGTGCACCCTGCGGGACGGCGACCCGGGCGCGCGCGACCCACTCGTGCACGAGGTGGTGAGCACCTCGGCCCGCATTCTGCGTCCCGCGCCCCTGTCCCCGGCCGCCACCGGGGAACTCGTCCGCGCGGGCTTGGGGGACCACGCCGACCAGGACTTCGTCCGCGCCTGCCACGACCTGTCCCTGGGCCGCCCGCTGTTCCTCCTGCCCGTGCTGTCCGAAGCCGCCCTCACGGGCTGCCCGCCCGTCGCCGCGAGCGTCGGTCTCGTGCGCGCGGCGCACCCCGCGCACCTGCGTGACCGCTTACTCAACTGCCTGCTTCTCCAGCCGCGACCCGTCCGGGACACGGCGGCCGCGATCGCCACCCTGGCCGGGCACGAGGACCCCGCACTCCTCGGCCGCCTCGCGGGACTCGACCCCGTCGGCCTCACGACGGCGCTGCGCGTCCTGCACCAACTCGGGCTGACGGCCGCCGAGGACGAGGCGCGCTTCGTCCACCCGTCCGTACGGGACGCCGTCGAATGGTCGATGAGCGCCGCCGAACGGCAGCGCTGGCAGGAGGACGCCGCGGGGGTCCTGTACGACAGCGGGCTCCCGGCGGAGCAGGTCGCCGCCCAGCTGGTGGCGATTCCGACGCCCGGGTATGCCTGGGCCGTCCCGGTGCTGCGCAGCGCGGCGGACACCGCACGACGCAAGGGGAGTCCGGAACTGGCCGCCCGGTATCTGCGGCGGGCGTTGCTGGAAGCCGCCGAGCAGGACCGTACGCGGGCCCAGCTGCTGGTCGAACTGGCCGTGGTCGAGCTGTCCTTCGACCCGCCGGCCGCCGAGTCCCATGTCGCGCAGGCGCTCCCGCTGCTGCCCACGGCCCGTGACCGTGCCGCCGCGGTGCTGCGGCTCTCGCCCTGCGTGACCAGCCCCGTGACCCCGTCGGGGGCCGCCCTGCTCAGACGCGCCGCCGACGAGCTGGTGGATCCGGGCCCGCGCGACGACCCCGACGGCGACGAGGCCCTGCGCCTGGAGGCGAGGCTGCGGTACACGGGGCTCGACGACTACGCCCAACTCGCCGACGCCGTCGGCAGACTGCGCGCCCTGGAACCCCCGGTCCGTTCGCGCGGCGGCCGGGAACTGCTGGCCGTGCTGCTGCACGCGGCGACGCTGAGCGCCGACGGAGCGGCATCGGAGGTCGTACGTCAGGCACGCGACCTCCTCGACTGGGAACCGGCGACCGCCGCCGGCGGTGGTTCGGTGATGCAGTTGGTGATGTTCTCCCTGGTCGGCGCCGACGCCCCGCAGGCCGCCGAGTCCTGGCTGAACGCGGCGGAGCGGAGCAGGCACGGGGCCGACGGCGGCGGGGACGGTGGGGTCGACGCCATGGGGCATGCGCGGCGGGCGCTGTTCCACATCGCGCGCGGCCGACTGCCCCAGGCCCGGGAACGGGCGGAGCGCGTCGTCGAACTGGCCGACACGATAGGGGAGGGGAGCCGTTGCTTCGTCTACGGTGTGCTGGGCGCGCTGGCGCTGTCGGCGCGTGACGTGCAGCTGGGTTCACGCATCGTGGGTGAGGCGGCCGGCCGGTCCCTCGGTCCGGTCCCGGCCGCACTGCTGAGCCTGGTCCGGATGGCGGAGCAGGCTCAGGGGGGCGAGGCCGGGACGGCCCTGGAGACGGCCCTGGAATGTGGTCGGCAGCTGGAGTGCGCGGGGTGGCGCAATCCCGTGCTCTTCCCCTGGCGTCCTTGGGCGATATCCCTCTCCCACCAGCTCGGCGACCATCACCTGGCCCGGACCCTGGCGGCGGAGGAGTACGCGCGGGCGAGGGAGTGGGGAGCGCCGGTGGCCGTCGGCCGGGCGCTGCGGCTGCGCGCCCGCACCGACGGGGCGGACGCACGGGTGGAGCTGCTGCGGGAGGCCGTCGGGACACTTCGCGAGTCCGCCAACGGACTGGAACTCTTCATGGCCGTGCGGGACTTGGGACGACTGCTGGGGGACGGCGCCGAGGCGCGTGAGGCGTTGCGTGAGGCCGGTGAGCTGGCGGAGTCCTGCGGCGTTCCCTGGCTGCCCGGGCCGGGAACGTCGGAGGGGCGGCCCTCCGCGCCGGCCGTACGGACCGTACTCACCCGTTCCGAGAGCCGCGTGGCATCCCTGGTTGTCAATGGCCTCACCAATCAGGAAATTGCAGCTGAACTTCAAGTGAGCGCCCGCGCCGTGGAAAAGCATCTGACAAACTCCTATCGTAAACTCGGCATTGCGGGCAGGCGTGAGCTGGCCGCAGTTCTCCAGGAAACCGGGGTGCATGCGGCCGGATGACCGGGCATTCGGTCTCGGTGTTCCCTGGAAGTCGCCTCTGACCTGCGGTTTTGTTACCGTACCGAACCTTGTGGGCGGTGTTCGGGCGACCGACCGAACCTTCCCCCGCAACTCCACAGAATCGGCGGGATCGGGTCGGTTCACGTTGACCCGATCACCGTGGGCTCTCTAGAGTTCCCGGTGTGGTTCCAGTGGTGAATGGCGAATTGAATGGTCCGCAAAACCGCGTCCTTCTCGGCCTTCTTCTTCCCCGGGAGAGGAGCGAGAGAGGAGAGGGGAAAGCGCCGGAGGATTGGCGGGTTTCGTGACCAGGAGACCACGAAGACCACGGGAACCCGATACCTGTTCACCCATCACATGAGTACTCACCGCTGCGCGGACCGACGTTCGGTGACGGCGCCGAGAGGCCGCTGTCCGGCAACGTTGTCAGACGCGTGAGGCACTGCCCGCCGCCAACGTCGGTGTGCGCCCCTCCCTTCGGGGGCGCCCGGGCGCCGTCGTGCCGAAGCGTCCCGTCGGGGCCCGGGAGGACCGGGTCCACCGCACGCGGAGTACAACCCCCCACCGCACGAAGGGCGATTATGCCGCAGGTCACCAACTCCCGACGTGGGACGAGCACCCTCACGTCCACCCTTGCCTCATCGGGGAAGGGCCGTGCACGCGATCTCGTCGAGGGCGGCGGATCGCCGCAGACGGCGTTGCCCGACGAGGGCCGCCTCACCATGGCCCGTCTCGACCGGGCCCTGACCATCCAGCAGGTCAGTGAGGGATTCTTCTGGCAGTTCGGAGGCTCGTCCGCGGAGCTGTGCGGCCGGACCTTCAGCGACCTCGTCCACCCCAGTGTCCAGCAGCCGCTGATGCGGCAGTTCACCGGCCTCATCGAGGGCCGGCGTGATCGCTTCGTCACCGACGTCATCGCGGTGGGGCGGGACGACGCCACCTTCACCGTCCCGCTGACGGCGCTCATGGTGCGCGGCGGTCTCCCCGACGAGTCCTCGATCCTGGTCATGATGCCCGGCGTACAGGACGACGCGGCCGACTCGGAGGTCGTCGGCGGACGCGGCAAGAAGCTGCTGAGCCCGATCGACGCCCGGATCCTCGAAGGCATAGCCTCCGGACTCTCCACGATCCCGCTCGCCTCACGACTGCACCTGAGCCGGCAGGGCATCGAGTACCACGTGACCTGTCTGCTGCGGAAACTCCGGGTGCCGAACCGGGCGGCGCTGGTCTCCCGCGCGTACTCCATGGGGGTGCTGAAAGTCGGCGTCTGGCCGCCGAAGGTGGTCCAGGACTTCATCAAGGACTGACGGCGCGGCGCGGCCGCTGGTGCGGGCCGGGGGATGCCCCGGCCCGCACGAGTCTGTGAACGGACCTTACCTAGAGGGGAGTTGTCGTTCCGGGTGTGCGAAGCACCCGGGACCGCTCGGCGGCCGGTGTCGGGCGGACCGGGTCGGGCCCGTCCGGGCCGGGGCTGCCGGTTGTCGCGGCGCGGTTCGGGGTGTGCGGGATCGTCCTGGGCGCCGGGTCCTCGAGGGGGCGCGGGGTGACGGAGTGCGACGGGCGTGCCGTCGGTGCGGTCGGGGGGCTGGGGGCCGGTGCGGTCGCGGGAGGCGGCGGAGCCAGCGGAACCGTGGGCGTGGCGGGGGAGGAGGGAGCCGACAGAAGCGGCGGCAGTACGACGACGGCGGCCGCCGCACAGGTCAGGGCCGCTCCGGCCGCGGCCCGCAGCAGCCTGCGGCGGCCGGCCGCGCGACGGATCGCCTCGTAGCGGCCCGGGGGCGGCCCGAGGCGGTCGGCGGGGGGCCGCAGGAGCACCGTGAGCGGGTCGTCGGGCGCGAACTCCGGGTCGTGGTCAAAGCGAGGGGTCAAGGCTTCTCCTGAGGTGGACGCGGAGCAGTTCTCGGGCCGCATGGAGATCGGCTTTGACGGTGCCTTCCTTGCGTCCGGTCAGCACGGACACCTCCCGGATCGGCATGTCAGCGTAGTAGTGGAGAAGGATCGGGACGCGCAGTCGTTCCGGCAGGGACTGCACGAGCAGGCGTACCGACGGGTCCGTCTGCTCGGAGTGGGGGCGGATCGCGGCCTCGGTGGTGGCGCGGCGCACCGCGCGGCGCTCGCGTTCCTGCTTGCGCCAGTGGTCGCGGACGATGTTGGCCGCGGTCACATAGAGAAACCCGTGGGGCTCCTCGACGGACGTCCAGCGGGCCCAGAGCCGGGTGAACGCCTCCGAGGCAATCTCGTGGGCCGTCTCGTCGTCGTCGACGAGCCGGCGGCACCAGCCGGCGAGGCGCGGGTACAGGGCGGCGAACAGTTCGGCCGCTGCCTTGTCGCGGGACCGTTTCAACGCTCTCCAGAGTCGGGGTGCCGCGTCGGGCACGTGCGTGCGGGAAAAGGGCGGGGCCGCGGCTCCTGGGGGAAGGATGCCGGGCCGGCGGTGTCGCGTTCCGCCGGCCCGGCCGCCGTCGCGGAGCCGGTCGTCGGCGTCAGGGGGTGGTGGCGCCGAGGGCGGCGAAGACGATCACGTTGTCGCGGTAGCCGTCGCCGTCGCGCGGGCCGCCGCAGGTGATGAGCCGCAACTCCGGGCGGTCCACGTTTCCGTAGACGTCGTCGGTCGGGAAGCGCGCCTTGGCCACCGTCCGTACGGAGGTGACGGCGAACTGCGCCTGTGTGCCGTTCTCCAGGCGGGCGACGATCGTCTCGCCGGTCCGCAGCCGGTCCAGGTGACGGAAGACCCCGTCGCCGTAGGGACCGACCGTGACATGGCCGAGGACGACCGACGGTCCGAGCTGCCCCGGTGTGGGGGAGTGCCGGTACCAGCCCGCCCGGTCGTGTGCGGTGACCGGGGGCACCTCCACGGTGCCGTCCCGTTCCAGCCCCAGGCTCAGCAACGGGGTGTCGACCCCGATGGCCGGGATCAGAAGCCGGACCGGGACCGAACGCCCCAGTGGACGCGGGGAGTCGGCGGCGCCCGGGGTGCTCGGCGTGCGGTCGGCCGTGTCCGGGGCCGCGGGGTGGGCGGTCGCGGTCACGGACCGGCCGCCGACCGCGCGTTGGCAGCCCGTGAGCAGCGCGGTCAGCGCCGCGGTGCCGAACGCGCGCCTGGAGAGCGGTGTCATGCGCCGGTCGCCCGGCGGCGGCGGACGGCGAGGACGGCCCCGCCGGCCGCGACCAGCGCGATGCCGGCGCCGCCGCCGATGAGGCCGTTCCGCGAACCGGAGTCCTGGGCGGGGGTGGTCACACCCGTGTCGGGCGCGCCGGCCGGCACCGCGCGGACCTGGTCACCGGCCCGGGCACGGGTCGGTTCGGCGATCGGCGCGGGGGTTGCCGAGCCGGCCTCGGAGGGGGTGGTGGCCGTGGAGGGGACCGGGGAGGGAGCGGCCCCGTCGGCGAAGGCGGGTGCGGTTCCCGCCAGCACGGCGGTGCAGGCGGCTGCCGCGACGGTGAGGATGGTTCGGCGCATCGGATCGCTCTCTTTCGTCGGCGCCCGCCCGCCGGTCGGCGGGCGGTGGCGGATCGAGCGGAGAGACGAGGCAGGGCAGGGGCAGGTTGTAAAGGGATGGCAAAGTCGTGTGGGGTCCCGGCTCCGGACGGCGGGTCCGGTGGGATGCGGATGCGGCGGCGTCACGCGCGTTCCGCGCGCCGGTGGTGTGCCCGCGCCTTTGCGCGCAGGTCCGCGCTCACCAGGACGTCCGCGGCCGTGCACGCCAGCGCGCCGGTCACCGCGACGAGCGTGTCGCGGGCCCGCGGGGAGGCGCCGGCCACGGCGAACTCCGGGGTGTGGTCGGATCCGTCGTCCATGATCGCGACGAAGGGGTGGATGGCGGGCACGCGCGCGCTGACGTTGCCGATGTCCGACGACCCCAGGTGGATGCCCGGCACGGGCGGTGTCAGCGTGATCCCGGCCCGTGACAGGTGCTCGGCGAACCGTTCGGACAGGACGCCGCTGTCACGGAAGTGCTCGTAGCGGACCGTCGTGCGCTCCACCTCGGCCCCGGTGCCCGTGGCCAGGGCGACGCCCTCGGCGCAGGCACGCAGTTGCCCGGTCAGGTCCCCCAGCGCTCGGGTCGTCGCCGCGCGCAGGCCGAACAGCCCCTCCGCGTACTCCGGGACGATGTTGGTGGCCGTGCCTCCGTCGGTGACGATGCCCTGGATGTGGGAGGCCTCCGGCAGGCGCCGGCCCAGCGCGGTCAGCACGCTGAACAGCTCCATGAGCGCCAGGAGCGCGTCGACGCCCTCGGTCGGATTGCCGGTGGGGTGCGCGGCGCGGCCGTGGAAGGCCACCCGGTACTGCACCGACGCGGTCAGCGGCGCCCGCGTCCAGCTGTACACCCCCGGGTGGAACATCAGCGCGGCGTCGACGCCGTCGAACACACCGGCCTCCACCTCCAGGACCTTGCCGCCGCCGCGCTCCTCGGCCGGGGTGCCCACCGCCGTCACGCACCCCGCCGAGCCGTCGAGCACCGTGTCCAGCGCGAGCGCCGCCCCCAGGCCGGCGGCCGCGATCAGGTGGTGACCGCAGGCGTGCCCGAGGCCGGGCAGCGCGTCGTACTCCAGCAGCAGCGCCACGGCGGGGCGGCCGTGACCCGAGCGGGCGGTGAAGGCGGTGGGCAGGCCGGCCACCCCGCGCTCCACCGCGAAACCGGCCTTCTCCAGCTCGCCCGTCAGCAGGGCGGCGGCCCGATGCTCGGCGAAGGCGCATTCGGGGTCGGCGTGCAGCCCGAGGGCGACCTCCCACAGCATGTCCGCCCGTGCGGCGATCTCCGCGCGAAGCCTGTCGTGGAGGCCGGCGCTCACGTCGTCGCGTCCTGCGTGACCGACGGCAGCCGGGCCGGCGGCGCGCACATGACCGCGATGGCCGCGGCGTCGTCGGCGAGCCGGCCCCCCACGTACGCGAGGAGGTCGCCGCGCAGACGCCGGAGCACCTCCTCGGGTGTGCCGTCGCCCCACGCGGCGAGACGCTCGGGCAGCAGGTAGAAGGCGCCGGAACGGTCACGGGCCTCGATCACGCCGTCGGTGTACAGCAGCAGCAGGTCACCCTCCTCGAAGGTGAACTCGTCGAGGGCGTACTCGCCGCTGTTGAACTCGCCGAGCCCGAGCGGCGGCGCGGACCGGCTGCGGTCGAGCTGCGCCACGGTGCCGTGACGCAGCATCAGCGGCGGGGGGTGCCCGCAGTTGACCACCTCGACGCAGCCGCCGTGGTCGGGTACGTCCAGGAGCACCGCCGTGACGAAGCGCTCCTCGCCGTTGTCCTGGCCGCTGTGCGGATCCCATCTGACGCTGCCGTCCAGGTGTTCCGCGAGGGCCGGCAGGCTCTCCTGGCGGTGGGCGAACCCGTAGAAGGACCCGAGCAGCATCGCGGCGTCCCCGACCGCCGCCAGCCCCTTGCCCCGGACGTCGCCGATGAGAAGCCGGGTGCTGGTGCGGGTGCGCGCCGCGGCGTACAGGTCTCCGCCGATCTGCGCCTCGGCTTCGGCGGCGAGGTAGACCGACGCGACCGTCAGCGGCCCGATGCGGTCCGGCAGCGGCCGCAGCAGGACCTTCTGCGCGGTCTCGGACACGGAGCGGACCTGGCTCAGCACGCGCCGGTGCCGGTCGCGTACGGCCGTGAAGACGACCACCACGATGGCACCGGCGGCCAGCGCGGCGATCTCCCCGTCCCGGCTCGAGACCCCCACCGTGTGCTGCAACGAGGCCACCAGGAGCCGGGCACCCACGGCCAGGACGCTGACCAGTGCGGTGAGCTTGGGCCCGGCGAACGCGGCGGTGACGGCGGGTGCCGCCATCAGCAGTGGTCCGAGTTCCACGTACGGCGGAGTCAGCGCGTCCGCGAGGGCGATCAGCGCGATCATCACGAACGGCAGGGCCACCAGGGCACGCCTCGGTTGTCCCCGCACCGTCGCAGCCACTTTCCAGTGATCCAGAAGCCAGGACATGGGCTGAGCCGCCGTTCGGATCCGTAAATGACCCATACCCGACCATAGTGACAAGGATTGCGTGGGGGTGGGCGGAGGAAGAACGGACCCGGGCACCGGGCACCGGGGGTCTGGCCGCGAGCCGACGCGAACGGGATCATGTCGCCATGACTGATCACCTCCGTCCCACCCCGCCGGCCGTGGTGCGGCTCACGCGCTACGCACAGGCCGAGCAGAAGGAGATCCTCGGCGAGGGCGCGGATCCCTTCGGCGTCGCCTACGCCGGACTCACCTGGCTGCCCAAGGAGCACCACTTCGGCGTCAGGCTGGGAGACCGCCTCGTGGCCCATGCCGGGCTGCTCAGGCTGCCCCTGTCGATCGGCGGCGACAGCACGGAAGCGGTGGGCGTCGGCGGAGTGGCCGTCGCACCGGACGTGCGGGGGCACGGACTGGCGCGCCGGGTGATCGCGGCGGCCCTGGACCACGCGCGGACGCTGGGACCTCGGCACGGACTGCTCTTCTGCCGGCAGCCTCTCGTCCCGTTCTACGAACGGCTCGGCTGGCGGGCCCTGGACCAGGACGTGCACGTCGAGCAACCCGGCGGGACCGTGCTGATGCCGCTGCGGACCATGGTCACGCCACTGCACGACGGGGCGGGTTGGCCCACCGGCCCGGTACGTCTGCTGTCGTTCCCCATGTGACGGCGCCCGACGTCGCCTCGCCCGGCGGACGTGCCGTGCGGCCCGTGGCCGGTGGGTCCAAGCTGGAGGGAGATCTGCGAGGGAGTGGCCATGCGGGTGGGAGTGCTGACCGGAGGCGGCGACTGCCCCGGTCTGAACGCGGTGATCCGCAGTGTCGTACGCAAGGGTGTGCAGGAGTACGCCTGGGAGTTCGTCGGGATCGCGGACGGCTGGGGCGGCGCCGTCAAGAACATGACCCGTCCCCTGGACGTCGCGGCCGTGCGCGGGATCCTGCCGCTCGGCGGCACGATCCTCGGCTCCTCCCGCACCAACCCGCTCCGGCTCGACGACGGCGTCGACCGCGTCCGCGAGACCCTCCGCTCGCACGGGATTGACGCACTCGTCGTCATCGGCGGAGAGGACACGCTCAGTGTCGCGAGCGCGCTGTCCGACGCGGGGGTCGACCTGGTCGGCGTGCCCAAGACCATCGACAACGACGTGGGCGGCACCGACTACACCTTCGGCTTCGACACCGCGGTCGGCATCGCGACCGAGGCCATCGACCGCCTGCACACCACCGCCGAGTCGCACAAGCGCACGCTGGTCGTCGAGGTGATGGGGCGCCACTCCGGATGGATCGCCCTGCACGCGGGCGTCGCGGGCGGCGCCAACGCCATCCTCATCCCGGAGGTGGAGTTCGACGTCGACCGGGTGCGCGCCTGGGTGGAGCGGCGTTTCGAGATCAACTACGCGCCGATCGTCGTCGTCGCGGAGGGGGCGGTCCCGCGGGCCGGGCAGATGGTGGTCAAGGACGAGTCGCGCGACGAGTTCGGGCACGTGCGGCTGTCCGGCATCGGCGACTGGCTGGCCCGGGAGCTGGAGAGCCGTACCCGCAAGGAGGCGCGCACGACGGTCCTCGGCCACGTCCAGCGGGGCGGTACGCCGTCCGCCTACGACCGGTGGCTCGCCACCCGCTTCGGACTGCACGCGGTGGACGCCCTCAGGGACGGCGCCTTCGGCACGATGGTGGCGCTGCGCGGCACGGACGTCGTACGCGTCCCGCTCGCGGACGTGACGGGCACGAACAAGCTGGTCCCCATGGAGCTGTACGAGGAGTTCGACGTGTTCTTCGGCACCTGACGCCCGGTCACCCGTGGGGCACGACGGCCACCGGGCAGCGGGCGTGGTGCAGGACGGCGTGGGCCACGGGACCCAGCCGCTGCTCGGCCGCCCGCAGGCTCGCACGCCGGCCGACGACGAGCAGGCCGGCCCGCCGCGAGGCGTGCACCAGCGCGTAGGCCGGGTGCAGCAGGACGACGTCGGGCAGCACGGGGACGTCCGGACACCGCTCCCGCGGGCCCCGGAGCACGTCGGACAGCCGCTGGACCTCCTCGTCCTCCCATGCCGCCCGGTCCTCCTCGGGCACCGCGAGCGCGGTCCACGGCGGGGCCCCGGCGAGCGCCCAGGCGTGCACGGCACGCACCCGTGCCGCACGGAGCCGGGCGGCGCCGAAGGCGAAGTCCACAGGGGACGCGGCCGCCGTGCGGGTGTCGACACCCACGGCCACCTCCGCCTCGTGCCGTGCGGTGGCGGGAGGTCGGGGCACGACCACCACGGGACAGGGCGCGCGGCTCGCCGCCGCCAGCGCCGTCGAACCCACCACGAGGCCGTCGAATCCGCCGTCCCCCCGAGCGCCGACGACGAGGAGTTCGGCCGTCCGGGCGGCGGAGAGCAAGGCGGCCGGCGCGGAGCCGGTCACCTGCACGCGGCTCATCGCCACACCGGGACGCCCCGCGGCGAGAGAGGCCTCGGCACGCCCCAGCACCTCCTCGCCGGACCGCTGCCAGGAGAGGGCCACGGGCGGTTCGGCGAGGCCGTCGGCGGGGGCCGGCGCGGCGTGCACCAGACGCAGCTCCAGACCGCGGCGGTCCGCCTCCTCGGCCGCCCACTCGCCCGCGACGAGGCTCTCCCGGGACGCGTCGACGCCGGCCACGAGGAATCGGGTCATCCGGTCCTCCCCTGCGCGACAGAGGACCATTGTGGACGGGCCGCGGCGGCGCCACCAGCCGAACCTGCCGGGCTCCCGGTGCCCTCCCCTGCCGGGGCCGTTAATGTGGCTGGCAGGTGGGTGAAACGGCTTTCGGTGGTACGCGGGGGTTTGGAGGGTCGCCGGTGGGTGGTTCCGGGGAGTCAGGGGAGGCCCGTGTGCGGCTGCCGCAGTTGCGCTTGGACGAGCTCCTGGGGGAGTTGCAGGCGCGCCTGGACGCGGCGCGGGGCACCCGGGACCGGGTGCACAGTCTGCTGGAGGCGGTGCTCGCGGTCGGCCGGGAGCTGGACCTGGAGCAGGTGCTGTACAGCATCGTGGACGCCGCGGCGACGCTGGTGGACGCCGAGTACGCGGCGCTGGGCGTGATCGGTCCGGACGGCAGGCGGTTGTCGGCGTTCCACACGGTCGGGGTGGGCGAGGAGCGGATCACGCAGATCGGCGCGTACCCCGAAGGGCACGGGATCCTGGGGGAGCTGATCCGGCACCCGGAACCGCTGCGGCTGTCGAAGCTGTCGGAGCATCCGGCGTCGTACGGCTTCCCGGAGCACCATCCGCCGATGAACACGTTCCTCGGCGTTCCGATCCGGGTACGGGACCAGGTCTTCGGCAATCTGTACCTGACCGAGAAGCGCGGCGGGCTGGAGTTCGACGAGGACGACGAGTCGGTCCTTGCCACGCTGGCGGTGGCGGCGGGCGTGGCGATCGACAACGCGCGGCTGTACGAGGAGTCGCGGCTGCGGGAGCGCTGGCTGCGGGCCATGGCGGAGATCACGCAGAGCCTGATGTCGGGCGCCGACCAGGCGGAGGTCCTGGGGCTGATCGCCGAGCGCGCGCGGGAGATCACGGGGGCGGCGCTGGCGGCGATGTCGACGCCGGTGAAGGGGACCGGCACGCTGAGCGTGGAGCTGGCGATCGGCCGCGAGTCGGAGGCGCACCGGGGGCTGGTGCTGCCGGTGGAGGGCACGCTGACCGGGGAGGCGTTCGCCGGCGGGGTACCGGTGAGCAGCCCGGACATCGCGCGGGACCCGCGGGTGACGGCGGGGCCGCCGCGGTTCGCGGGCCTGGGTCCCGCGGTGGCCGTGCCCGTCGGGGATCCGGGCGATCCCGTGCGCGGAGTGGTCCTGCTCGTGCGGGAGGCCGGCGGGACCGACTTCTCCGCCAAGGAACTGGAGCTGCTGAAGGGGTTCGCGGCGCAGGCCGCCGTGGCGATGGAGCTCGCGGGACGGCGGCGGGACGCGGAGCAGATCGCGCTGCTCGAGGACCGTGACCGGATCGCCAGGGACCTGCACGACCTGGCCATCCAGCGGTTGTTCGCGACGGGCATGACGTTGCAGAGCGCGGGCCGGTTCATCGACCATCCGGGGGCCAAGGAGCGGGTGCTGCGGGCGGTCGACGACCTGGACGAGACCATCAAGATCATCAGATCGACGATCTTCGGTCTGCGGGCGCACGACGAGGAGGCGGGCGCCGGACTGCGGACGCGGGCGGTGCAGGTGGTCGGGGAGGCCGCGCCGGTGCTCGGGTTCGCGCCCGGTGTGCGGATGGAGGGGCTGCTGGACACCCATGTGCCCCGGGAGACCGCGGACGAGGTGGTGGCGGTCCTGTCGGAGGCACTGACGAACGTGGCCCGGCACGCGCACGCCGACCGCGCGGAGGTGGTGCTGGAGACCGACGGCCGGAGCGTGCGGCTGACGGTCACCGACAACGGCGTGGGGATTCCCGCCGACGGGCGCCGCAGCGGTCTGGCCAACATGGCCGAGCGGGCCCGCAGGCTGGGCGGCAGCCTGGAATGGACCACACCCGAGGGCGGCGGCACCCGGCTGGTCTGGCACGCGCCGGTGGGCACCGCGGAGGGCCCACGGCCCTCACCGGGGGACTGAACGGGGCCCGGTCGGAGGCCGACCGGGCTTCACCGCTCGGAGTGTTCGGGGCGGGCGCGCGGGACGGGTCAGCGTTGTTGGTGTTGTTGGTGTCGTTGGTCGTACTCCTGGCGCACCACGACCACCGGGCAGGCCGCGTGCTGGGCGCAGCGCTGGCTGACCGAGCCCAGCATCGCGCGGGCGAAGCCGCCGCGGCCCCGGCTGCCCACGACGAGGACGTCCGCCCCCTGCGAGGCGCGGACCAGCACCTCCGAAGGATCGCCCTCGACCAGGTACTCCACCAGATGCGCGGGCCGGTCGTCCGCGAAGACGCTGCGCAGCGCCTCCGTGAAGCGCTCCCGGGCCTGCTCCAGGTCGAACTCGGGATCGATCGCGGGTCCGGCCCAGCCGATGGCCGACGGGGTGTCCCAGGAGTGGATCGCCTCCACGACACCACCGACGAGCCGGGCGTATCCCGCGGCCCAGCGCAGCGCCGCGTACGAGGACGGCGAACCGTCCACGCCCACGACCACCCGGCGGCGTGGTTCAGAGGGTTGCATGGCCACCTCCCTGAGCAGTAGTCGTCCCTGGCGTCCTTGACGCGCCTCTGTGTCCTCACGTCCACGCTGCCCGGCCCGACGCGACTCTGCCAGCCAGGAGGAGGGTCCCCGGTCAGGGGCCGGTCGGCCCTGGCGCGGGACCAGCGGCCCATGGCCGCCCCACCGGGTGGCAGGGACGCTCGGAAGAGGATCACCGACGCACCGACGCACCGACGCACCGACGCACCGGTGCACCGGTGCATCCGTCGCGGAAGCGTCGCAGGACCACGAGCACAGCCCACCGAACACCACAGCCCACCGAACACCACAGGACCCCGTTCTTCTCGCAGAGGGAGGATGAGAACCCTCGGACAGGAAGGATGAGAACCATGGATCTGCCGCTGGTCGTCGGAGTCGACGGTTCCGAATCCAGTCTGCGGGCCGCCGACTGGGCCGCCGACGAGGCTGCCCTGCGCGCGGTGCCGCTGCGGCTGGTGTACGCCTCGCTCTGGGAACGCTACGAGGGCGCCGCACTCGCGGCGGAACTCGGCAAGCCGGACGGCCAGGTGGAGGCCGAGGAGGTCGTCGCGGCCGCCGCCCGGCGCGCCCGCGCCCGCCACCCCGACCTGCCGATCAGCAGGGCCGCGCTGCCCGAGGCGCCCGAGTACGCGCTGGTGCGGGAGGGCAAGAACGCCTCCGCCCTGGTCGTGGGCGCCCGCGGCCGCGGCGCGGTCGTCGACCTGCTGCTCGGTTCCGTCAGCCTGTTCGTGGCCGCCCACGCCGACTGCCCCGTGATCGTGATCCGCGGCAACCACGACAACCAGGCCCGGACCCCGAGGCACGGCCGCATCGTCGTCGGCGTCGGGGACGGATCCGCGGCAGCGGTGCGCTTCGCCGCCGAGGAGGCCCTGCGTCGCGGGGCCGAACTGGAGGCCGTACGGGCCTGGCGGTGCCCCGCTCACGAGGCCCTGGACCATCCGCTGATCAGCGGGGAGCCCGAACGGGTGTACGAGGAATGGGCCTCCGACGCCCTGGAGTCGGCGCTGCGGGACCTACCACCGGAGGTGAAGGTGCGCCGGCGCACCGAGGAGGGGCCGGCCCGCCGAGTGCTGCTGGCCGCCGCGCCGGGCGCCGACCTGCTCGTGGTCGGGGTCCGGCGCAGGCCGGGACGGTTCGGGCTCCAGCTCGGCCGGGTCGCCCACACCGCCCTGCACCACTCGGCCTGCCCGGTGGCCGTCGTGCCCGAACGAGCGTGACGTCACAGGTCCGCCGTGTGATCGGGGACGTGGGTCTGAAGATCGCGCGGCGGCCGCTCGTAGCCGGTCGGCGTCGGCCGCTCGGGCAACCGGAGCACCGTCGGTGAGACGTCGTGGTACGGCACGGTGCCGAGCAAGTGGGCGATCATGTTCAGCCGGGCGCGGCGCTTGTCGTCGCTCTCCACGACGTACCACGGCGCCTCGGGGATGTCCGTGTGCACCATCATCTCGTCCTTGGCCCGCGAGTACGCCTCCCAGTGGGTGATGGACTCCAGGTCCATCGCCGACAGCTTCCAGCGCCGCAGCGGGTCCTCCAGCCGGCGCAGGAAGCGCTCCTGCTGCACGGCGTCACTCACCGAGAACCAGTACTTGCGCAGCAGGACCCCGTCCTCCACCAGCATCCGCTCGAAGACGGGGCACTGGCGCAGGAACCGCTGGTACTCCTCCTGGGTGCAGAAGCCCATCACGTGCTCGACCCCGGCCCGGTTGTACCAGGACCGGTCGAACAGCACGATCTCCCCGGCGGCCGGCAACTGCTCGACATACCGCTGGAAGTACCACTGGGTGCGCTGGCGCTCGGTCGGCGCGGGCAGTGCCACGATCCGGGCGATGCGCGGGTTGAGGTGCTCGGTCACCCGCTTGATGGTGCCGCCCTTGCCGGCCGCGTCCCGCCCCTCGAACACCACGACCAGCCGGGCCCCGGTGACCCGCACCCACTCCTGGAGCCTCACCAACTCCGTCTGGAGGCGGAGCAGTTCACTCTCGTAGGTCTTGCGCGGCAGCGCCGCCCTGTTGTCGGCCGTCACAGCAGGACACCGTACTTTCCGACGGACGTCGGCGCACCCGGGCGGACGCGAGGACGAAGAACCGCGAGGACGCGGCACACCGTGCCGCTCACGCCGACGTCAGCGGCCTCGACGACCCTTCCGGCAGGGCGAGATGGGTGGTGAACCAGTCCCGGGCCAGGTCCGCCACCGTCTCCGTCGCGTCCGGTTCGGTGAACAGGTCGGTGGCGCCGGGGACAGGAACGACGCGGTGGTCGCAGCGCATCCAGTCCGCCGCCAGCCGGTTGAGGCCCAGCAGTCGTGTGTCGCGGGCGCCGACGACGAACAGGCAGGGGGCGCTCACCCGGGCCAGCGCCGCGGGCGGCGTCAGGTCGGGGCGGCCGCCGAGACAGACCACGGCGCGGACCTCGTCGTCCGCGGCGGCCTCCAGCACGGCGCCTGCGCCCGTACCCGCCCCGCAGAGGCTCACGGGCAGGCCGGTCTCCCGGCGCAGCCAGTCGGTGGCGGCCCGCAGGCGCCGGGCCAGCAGCACGATGTCGAAGGCGTTGTGCGGGGTGCGCTCCTCGTCCTCGGTGAGCAGGTCGATCAGCAGCGTGCCGAGGCCCGCCCGGTGCAGGGCGGCGGCGACGCACTGGTGCGGCGGGCGATGCCGGCCGCCGGCGCAGCCGAGGGCGTAGGCCACCACCACCGGGGGCGTGGAGGGCAGGCCGAGCCGCGCGGCAAGCCGCACCGGACCGGCCGGCACCTCCATCTCCCGGTCCGGCGAGCCGGATTCCGGGGGGGACGGGGGCAGCGGTGCCGTGGCGCTCGTGCCGGTCGGCTGGGCCTCGGACAGCAGGGTGGCGACTTCCGAGTCGGTGACCTGCCCGAAGTCCGCGTACCAGGCCCCGACGGAACCGAGGTGGCGCAGCGGCTGGAGGCAGACGACCTCGTCGGCCACCGTGCGCAGGTGCGGCAGCGCCGCCTCCGTTCCGACCGGGACCGCGAGGATCACCCGCTCGGCACCGCGGGTCCGCGCCACCCGGCAGGCGGCCTCGGCGGCCGCGCCGGTCCACAGCGCGTCGTTCACCACGAGCGCGGTCCGGCCCGCCACGGGCAGGGGCGGCCGGTCGTCGCGAAGGTGCCGCAGCAGCCGCTCCAACTCGGCCCGCTCGGCGTCTTCGACGGTCTCCCGCTCGGCGGGAGCCAGCCCACTCTCGCTCAGGACCGCCTGGTCGACGACGCGTACCCCGTGCTCACCGAGGGCGCCGAAACCGAGTTCCGGCTGCCAGGGCACGCGGAGCTTGCGCACCACGGCCAGGTCGAGCGGAGCGCCCAGGTGCCGGGCCACCTCGAAGGCCACCGGGACGCCGCCCCGGGGCACCGCGAGCACCACCGGGTCCTCGTCGCGCAGGTACTCCAGGCACCGGGCCAGGCGTCGCCCGGCGTCGGCGCGGTTCTCGTAGCGCATGCGCCGCCACCTCCTTGTGCGTCATTCCGGCGGCGCGGCGGCAGGCCGCCTCGACTCCATTCGAACGCTTCCCGGACGCGACCGCCTCCGGGGCCGGACGTCCCGGCGGGGCGGGTCAGCCCGTCCTCTGGTTCCAGCGCGGGCCGACGCGGTCCCACTCCGCGCCCCACAGGTCGCGGCGGCGCCGGTCCAGCCGCCGTCGGACCAGGGCCGTCGTCCCGTAGACCAGGCCGCCGAGGACGAACGCCGCCGAGGTGCCGAACAGGGCGGCCTGCGCGGTCGCCTCCGCCGGGCCGGGCGGCTCGGTGGTCAGGCGGCCCCGGCCGTCCTGCCAGACGGTGACCGTCGCCCCGGCCGGCAGGTCCGTGCTCACCAGGCTCTGCCCGGTACGGACGGAACCGTCGGGGCCGGTCCAGCGGACCGTCACCGGTGCCCGGTAGGTCACGTCCCCCGCCGACGTGATCTCCGGGGCGGCCGTGAGCAGCACGGCCCGGACGGGCTGCCGGTCGGCGTGCTGCCGGGCGAGCTCCTGGCCCGCGGCGTGCGCCGCCACCGTCCCGACGACGGCGCCGCCGACCACGATCACCACCCACATCACCAGGATGGCCCATGCCTCGACGACGTCCTCGTGCCGACGCAGCGGATTGCGGCGCCACCGCCACCCCCACAGCCTCCGCCGCACGCGCCCGTGGCCCGTCCTGCCGCTCACCGGTCGCCGCCTCCCTTTTGCCGCCTTTTCGATTCTTTTTCGCTTTTCGGTCATCGCTGACCCGCGGAGACCACTCCCCGCCGGGGTTCCGGCCCGGCGGCCGGGACCGGGGCCGGGGCCTCCTCGAACTCCGGCAGCACCTGGAAGACACCGCTCAGACCGGTGTGGCGCAGGATCCGCCGGAACGACGCACTGCCGCTGACCAGCCGCAGCCGGCCACCGCGGGCCGCGACCCGGTTGCGGACCCGGCACAGCAGGCCCAGCCCGGCGCAGTCGATGAAGGGCACCGGGCGCAGGTCGAGCACCAGGTCCGGCCGGGGCACGTCGGTCAGCGCGTCGAGGCGGGCGACGAGGGACAGCCTGGTGACGAGGTCGACGTCGCCGCTCAGTGTCACGACGGTCGCGGTGCCGACCACGCGTTCCGCGTGGCTCACGGCGGGCCCGGTGGGGGGTTCGGACATGTCGTCAGCCAAGCCGTCCGGCGCGGTGCGGGGAAGGGCCGTTCGGTCCTCCCCGCGGTGGCCGAAGAGCCCGCGGTCGCCCCGCCCCGTGGGAACGCGCCCCGCGGGCGGCCGATGGGGCCGACCGGCCCATGCGAAACCTCGGACCGTCGGAGAAGCTGAAGGCGTGGGCGGTCCCGGTGCCGCGCCGCAGCGCGGGCCGCGCTCGCCGGCCGTGAACCGTCGGGTGCCGGCCGTCCGACCGAGCAGGCCGTCCGAAGGCCGTGCGTCGCAGCGGGCCGTCCGTCCGCGAAGGTCACCCGTCCCGGAACGAAGAGGGTGAGGTTCGGCATGAAAGGCTACGTCTTCCACGGCCCCGGGCAGTCCGCCTGGCAGGAGGTCCCCGACCCGGACCTCGAGGAGGCCACCGACGCGGTCGTGCGCGTCGACGCCGTGACCATCTGCGGGACCGACCTGCACATCCTCAAGGGCGACGTGCCCGAGGTCCGCCCCGGCACCGTGCTGGGGCACGAGGCCGTCGGCGAGATCGTCGAGATCGGCGCCGACGTGCGCAGCGTACGGCCCGGCGACCGGGTCCTCGTCTCCTGCATCACCTCCTGCGGCCGGTGCCGCTTCTGCCGCGAGGCCATGTACAGCCAGTGCCGCGGCGGCGGGGGCTGGATCCTCGGCCACCTGATCGACGGCACCCAGGCGGAGTACGTCCGGGTGCCCTACGCGGACCTCTCCGTGCATCCGCTGCCCGCCGCGGTGACCGACGCGGACGCCGTGCTGCTGGCCGACATCTTCCCGACCGCCTACGAGGTCGGCGTGCTCAACGGGCGGGTACGGCCCGGGGACACCGTCGTCGTGGTCGGCGCCGGCCCCGTCGGACTCGCGGCGATCGCCACCGCCCGGCTGTTCGCGCCCGAGCGCGTCATCGTCGTGGACCTGTCCGCCGCCCGGCTGGAGGCCGCCCGCAAGCTCGGCGCCGAGGCCGTGGCCGACGCGCGCGAGGGCCCCGAGCAGCTGGTCGAGGACCTCACCGGCGGGCTCGGCGCGGACGTGGTCGTCGAGGCGGTGGGCGTCCCGGAGACCTTCGAACTGTGCACGCGCATGGTCCGGCCCGGAGGCCACGTGGCCAACGTGGGAGTGCACGGCGGACCCGCCACCCTGCACCTGGAGGACCTGTGGAGCAGGAACGTGACCATCACCACGGGCCTGGTCGACACCCGCTCCACGCCGACACTGCTGCGGATGGCGGCGGCCGGCCGGCTCCCCGCCTCCCAACTGGTCACCCACACGTTCCCGCTGGAACGCATGGAGGAGGCCTACGACGTCTTCGCCCATGCCGCCGAGACGGGGGCGCTGAAGGTCGTGCTCGGTGGTCCGCGGCGCGAGGTCGTCCCGGTGCCCGCGGCCTGACGGGCCGGGCGACCGGCCGGGTGACGGGCGCGGGAACGAGCCCCGGGACGGGGACACGCGAGAGGCGCAGGAGACACGCGGGAGACGTGGCGCGGAACGGCCGCACGCGCTCCGCCAGGCGGAAAGACGGATGACTGATGTATCGCAACGACGGGTTCCGCGAGCTCGGGCGGCAGGAGTGCCTGCGGCTGCTGGCCAAGGCGCCGGTGGGCCGTATCGTCCATACGCGGCACGCCCTGCCCGCGGTGCTCCCGGTCAACTTCGCCCTGGACGACGACGGCGCGGTGCTGCTGTGCACCTCGGCCACCTCCGAACTGGTCCGCGCGATCGACGGCGCGGTGGTCGCCTTCGAGGCCGACGAGGTGGACGCGGTCGCCCACTCCGGCTGGAGCGTCGTGGTCACCGGCCCGGCCTCGCGGGTGACCGACCCCGCCGAGCACCGGCGACTGGTCCACAGCGGCCCGCGCTCCTGGGTGCCCTCGCCGCAGGTGGTCTTCGTCCGCATCGAACCGGAACTGGTCACGGGCCGGGAACTCGTCGGCGGCCGCAGCATGTACGGCCTGGACCCCTTCGTCTGACCGTCGAGCCCCCTCTTCGAGCCCGCTCTTCGGGCTTCCCTCTTCGAGCTTCGAGTCCGCGCCGGAGGACGCCATGCAGGGTTCCCAGTACACCGTCGGCGACGTGATGACCCCGACCGTCGTCGCCCTGGCCGGTGGAGCGATGTTCAAGGAGATCGTGCGGACCATGGAGCAGTGGGGCGTCAGCGCGATGCCCGTGCTGGACGGCCGGGGCCGGGTGCTCGGCGTCGTCTCCGAGGCCGACCTGCTGCGCAAGGAGGAACTGCGCGACAACGACCCGGCCCTGCCGGGCGGGCCGCCGCGGCCCGTGGCCGGCTCGCGCTCGGCCAAGGCCCGGGCGGTGACCGCCGAGGAGCTGATGAACACCCCGGCCGTCACCGTCGACCCCGCCGCCCCCCTGGGCCGGGCCGCACGCCTCATGGCCCGGCACGGCGTCAAACGCCTGCCGGTCGTCGGCGACGACGGCGTGCTCGTCGGCATCGTCAGCCGCTCCGACCTGCTCAAGGTGTTCCTCCGCGGCGACGACGACATCGCCGGGGAGGTCCGCCGCCGGGTCGTCGCCGCCGGGTTCCTGACGGAGTCGGTGGGCGTGGCGGTGCGCGAGGGCGTGGTCACTCTCACCGGCCGGGTCCCGGACGCCTCCCGGGTACCGCTCGCCATCCGCCTGGCGCGCGGCGTCGAGGGCGTGGTGGACGTCCGGTGCGACCTCACGGGACCACGCCGCCGTCCCCTTCTGGAACCCGATCTCGCCGACGAGCGGTCCCCGTCGCGCGCCCCGGGGACCGGACCCGAGACCTGACGGCGCGCGGACCGGGCCGCCCGCCGCCGCGGTGGGGGCCGGACGGCCTTCGGACGGACCGGACCGCTCTCGCGCCGTGCCGTGCCGGATGCGACGGTGAAAGCGGGACGCGCTGTCGCAGGAGGTGGCAGCCCGGGGTGGAAGGCGGTGGGGTCGGTGGAACTGCCCCTGGTGGTAGGTGTCGACGGGTCGGACCCGAGCCTGGCGGCGGTGGACTGGGCGGTGGCCGAGGCCGCCCGGTTCGGGCTGCCGCTGCGCCTGGTGTACGCGTCCCTGTGGGAGCGGTACGAGGGCGCGGCGCCGTCGGGGACCGTGGGGCGCCCCTCGGAGCAGGTGATGGCGGAGCACATCGTCGGCTCCGCGGCGGAGCGGGCCCAGCGGCACGACCCGGGGGTGAAGGTGTCCACCGAGATCCTTCCGCAGGAGGCGGTCTCCGCGCTGCTGGACGAGGCCGCCAACGCCTCCCTGCTGGTCACCGGCTCTCGCGGCCGGGGCCAGCTGAAGGGGCTGCTGCTGGGTTCGGTCGGCCTGGCCGTGGCGGCCCGGGCGCACTGCCCGGTGGTCGTGGTCCGCGGCGACCGGGCGGGCCTGGCCGGCACCCACGAGCGGATCCTGCTCGCCGCCGGTGACCCCGACACCGGGCACGAGGCCGTGCGGTTCGCGTTCCGGGAGGCCGAGGCGCGCGGCTGCGTCCTCGACGTCGTACGGACCTGGCGGCGCCCCGTGCACGAGGGCGTCGGCAACCCGCAGCTCGCCGACGAGCCGGCCCGCCGGCACGAGGAGCGGGCCGCCGCCGTGCTGGAGGAGCTGCTGCGCGAGCCGGCGCCCGAGCACCAGGCGGTGCGGGTGCGTCCCGCGACGGTCGAGGGCCCGGCGCACCGGGTGCTCGTGGACCGCTCGGCCGCCGCCGACCTGGTGATCGTCGGGGTGCGGCGCAGGGAGGGCCACTTCGGTCTCCAGCTGGGCCGGACGGCCCACACCCTTCTGCACCACGCGCACTGCCCGGTGGCCGTCGTACCGCAGCGGACGTGACCGCGCGGTGGCGGCGACGGCGCGCACCTGGGCGTACGACGGCTACGACCCCGCGCAGGAGCGGCTGAGGGAGGCCCTGTGCACCCTGGGCAACGGCCGCTTCGCCACGCGCGGAGCCCTGCCGGAGTGCGCCGCGGACGAAGTGCACTACCCGGGCACCTACCTGGCCGGCTGCTACAGCCGGATCGTCTCCCACGTCGCGGGCCGCCAGGTCGAGAACGAGGACCTGGTCAACCTGCCCGACTGGCTGCCGTTGCGCTTCCGCCTCGCGGGCGGGGCCTGGATCACCCCGGACACGACGCCGGTCCTCGAGCACCACCAGGTCCTGCACCTGGATCCGGGCGTGCTGGAGCGCCGCACCCGGTACGGGCTCGGCGACGGGCGGACGCTGACCGTGCGCCAGCAGCGGATCGTGCACATGGCCGACCCGTATCTGGCGGCCCTGCGCACCGAGTTCACCGTCGAGAGCGGCCCGGCGGACCTGGAGGTGGAGGCGGCGCTCGACGGCGGCGTGACGAACGCCGGGGTACGCCGCTACCAGGACCTGGACGGCCGCCACCTCACCCAGGTGCACACCGGCACCGCGACCCCGGACACGGTGTGGCTGCGCTGCCGGACCCGGACCTCCGACGTCCGGATCGGCCTGGCCGCCCGGCTGACCGCCGACCGGTCGGCAGGACGGGTCGGCGCCCGGCACGAGCACCCGCGCGCGATCCAGGAGGTACGTCTGAGTCTGGCGCCCGGCCTGACCGCCACCCTGGACAAGACCGCCGCCCTGCACACCTCCCGCGACCTGGCGATCAGCGACCCGCTGGACGCCGCGATCGACCGGGTGGTCGCGGCGCCCGGCTTCGCCGAACTGCTGGAGGGCCACCGGACGACCTGGGGGCGGCTGTGGCGCCGGGCCGCCATCGACGTCCCCGGGGAGCCGGGACGCATCCTGTGCCTGCACCTCTTCCACGTGCTCCAGACCCTCTCCCCGCACACCGCCGACCTGGACGTCGGCGTACCGGCCCGCGGACTGCACGGCGAGGCCTACCGCGGTCACGTCTTCTGGGACGAGCTGTTCGTCCTGCCGTATCTGAACCTGCACTTCCCCGAGGTCTCCCGCGCCCTGCTGCACTACCGGCACCGGCGCCTGGAGCGGGCCTGCTCGGCGGCGCGCGCGGTCGGTCGGCGCGGCGCGATGTTCCCGTGGCAGAGCGGCAGCGACGGCCGGGAGGAGACCCAGCGGCTGCACCTCAACCCCCGCTCGGGCCGCTGGCTGCCGGACCACTCCCACCTCCAGCACCACGTCGGCTCGGCGGTCGCCTACAACGTGTGGCGGTACTGCGAGGCGAGCGGCGACGCGGAGTTCCTGCACACCAGGGGCGCCGAGACGCTGTTCCAGATCGCCCGCTTCTGGGCCGACTCGGCCACCTGGGACGAACGTCTGGGACACCACCGCATCCTTGGCGTCATGGGCCCCGACGAGTACCACGACGCCTACCCGGACGCCGAGCGGCCCGGTCTCGACGACAACGCCTACACCAACGTCACGGCGGCCTGGGTGCTCGACCGCGCGCTCCAGGTGCTGCGCCTCCTGCCCGAGCCGCGTCGCCGTGAACTCGTCGAGCGCACCGGCGTGGACGGCGCCGAGCTCGACCAGTGGGAGCACGTCTCCCGCACGCTGCACGTGCCTTTCCACGACGGCGTCATCAGCCAGTTCGAGGGGTACGCCGACCTGGCCGAGTTCGACTGGGCCGGCTACCGCGCACGCTACGGCGACATCCGCCGCCTGGACCGGATCCTGGAGGCCGAGGGCGACAGCGTCAACCGCTACAAGGCGTCCAAGCAGGCCGACGTGCTCATGCTCGGCTACCTCTTCTCCCCGGCCGAACTGTGCGTGCTTCTCGGCCGCCTGGGCCACCCTTTCGACGAGGACCTGTGGCGGCGCACGGTCGACTACTACCTGGCCCGCACCTGCCACGGCTCCACCCTCAGCGGGCTGGTGCACGGCTGGGTCCTGGCCCGCGCCCGCCGTGCCGAGGCGTGGACCTACGTCCAGGAGGCGCTGCGCAGCGACATCGCCGACGTCCAGGGCGGCACCACCGGCGAGGGCATCCACCTCGGCGCCATGGGCGGCACCCTCGACCTCGTGCAGCGCGGACTGACCGGTCTGGAGACCCGTGAGGGCGCGCTGTGGCTCGACCCCGCCCCGCTGCCGGAGCTGTCCTCCTACGGCGTCTCGATCCGCTACCGGGGTCACTGGGGCGTGCGGCTGCGGCTGGAGCACGGCCTGATCCGGATCGCCGTGCCCGACTCCGCGAGCTCGCCGATCGACGTGCGCCTGGCCGACCGCGCCGTGAGCGTCCAGCCGGGCGAGACGTGCGCCCTGGTGCTGCCCGACTGAACCACGTTCCGGGACCGTCCCGCACCGCTGTCGCGGAACCGCGCGGAAATACCCCGGGGGGTACTCGTGCTACTGTCGGTGTAGATACCCCCGGGGGTAATTCTTCGCTAGGAAGGGAGCGTCCTGTGTTCTTCGTCGAGACCATCGAGCTGGCAGGGCTCGGCAACCGCAGCTACCTGGCCGGAGGCGAGCGCACCGCCGTGGCGGTCGACCCGCCCAGGGACGTCGACCGGGTGCTGGCGGCGGCGGCCCGGCGCGCAGTGCGCATCGCGTACGTCGTCGAGACGCACGTGCACAACGACTACGTCTCCGGCGGCCTGGAGCTCGCCCGCCTGACCGGGGCCGACTACCTCGTCCCGGAAGGCGCCCGCGTCGGTTTCGCGCGCACCCCCGTCCGCGACGGCGACACCGTGACCGTCGACGACGACGCCCGGCTGACCCTGCACGCCCTGGCCACCCCGGGGCACACCCCCCACCACACCTCGTACGTCCTCCGGGAGGCCGGCAGCGCCCTCGCCGTGTTCACCGGCGGCTCGCTGCTGATCGGCACCGTCGGCCGTCCCGACCTGGTCGAACCGAGGCTGACCGAGGGCCTGGCCCGCGCCCAGCACGCCTCCGCCCACCGGCTCGCCGACGCACTGCCCGACGCCACCGCGGTACTGCCCACCCACGGCTTCGGCAGCTTCTGCTCCTCCGGCCAGACGCAGGGCGACAGCACGACCATCGGCCGGGAGCGCGTGGTCAACGACGCGCTCACCCGCGACGTCGACACCTTCGTCGCCGACCTGCTCGCGAGCCTGGACGACATCCCCGCGTACTACACGCACATGGGGCCGGCCAACGCCGCCGGACCCGCCCCCGTCGACCTCACCCCGCCCGCCCTCGCCGACCCCGAGGAGATAGCCGCCCGGCTGGCCGCGGGGGAGTGGGTCGTCGACCTGCGCAACCGGGTGGCCTTCGCCGAAGGGCACGTGGCGGGCTCGTTCAACTTCGAGGCCGAGGGCCAGCTCGCCACCTACCTGGCCTGGCTGGTGCCCTGGGGCAAGCCGGTGACACTGCTCGCCGCGACGGCCGCGCAACTGGCCGACGCGCAGCGCGAGCTGGCCAGGGTCGGCATCGACCGCCCGGCCGCCGCGGCCACCGGCGGGCCGACCGCCTGGCTCCGCCCGGGCGAGGAGCCCGCCTCCTTCCCGCGGGCCACCTTCGCGGACCTCGCCGAGCGGCATCCCGCACAGGGCGTCGTCGTCCTCGACGTGCGGCGCGACTCCGAACGGGCCGGGGGCTTCGTCGAGGGCTCGGTGCACATCCCGGTCCACCAACTGCACCGGCGGACCGACGAGGTCCCCGACGGCCAGGTGTGGGTGCACTGCGCGGGCGGCATGCGCGCCGCCGTGGCCGCCTCCCTGCTCGACGCGGTGGGCCGTGACGTGGTCGCGGTGGACGACGGGTTCGAGTCCGCGGAGAAGGCCGGACTCACCGTGCGGACCGAAGGGGAGGAACCGTGCCGATGAGTCCGCCGCGCCACGGTCCCACCCGTGTCACCGCGGTGGAGGCCGCCGCACGCACGGGCCACGCCCCGGCCGGCGGCACACACAGCGGCGGAACCGGCGGCGCCGTGCTCGTGGACGTGCGGGAAGCACGGGAATGGCGCGCGGGACACGCTCCCGGCGCGCTGCACCTGCCCCTGGGCGCTCTCGCCTCGGGAGCCGAGGTGCCGCCCGAGGCGCGCGGGCGGCTCCTGGTCGTCGTCTGCCGCTCCGGCGTCCGCTCCCAGCGGGCCGCGGAACTGCTGACCGCCCGGGGCGCCGACGCCGTCGACGTGATCGGCGGGATGCGGGACTGGGTACGGGCCGGACTTCCGGTGGTCGACCAGTGCGGTGGGGACGGCACGATCGCGTGAGTACTCTGCTCCTCGCCCTGACCGCCGGGGCCGTCATCGGCCTGGCGCTGGGCGCGCTCGGGGGCGGCGGCAGCGTCCTGGCCGTCCCCGCCCTGATCTACCTGCTCGGCTTCACCCCGGTCGCGGCCACCACCGCGAGCCTGGTCATCGTCACCGTCACCTCGGCCACCGCGCTGGTCGCACACGCCCGCGACGGCCAGGTGCGCTGGCGTACCGGTCTGCTGTTCGCCGCCGCGGGCGTCGGCCCGGCCATGCTGGGCGGCGCGATCGCCGGACGGATCCCGGACGCCGTGCTGACCGCCGCCTTCGCGCTGGTCGCGGCGCTCGCCGCGGCCCGGATGCTGCGCCGGCGCCCGGCGTCCGAGGCGGACCGTCCGGTCCGGCCGGGCCGGGCGGCGGCCGCCGGCGCCGGACTCGGCGCGGTCACCGGCGTGCTCGGCGTCGGCGGCGGCTTCCTCGCCGTGCCCGCCCTGGTGGGCGTGCTCTCCCTGCGCATGCGCGCGGCCGTGGGCACCAGCCTGCTGGTCATCACCGTCAACTCGCTGGCCGCGCTGGCGCTGCGGGCCGGTACGGTCGACGGGCTGGACTGGGCGGTGATCGCGCCGTTCGCCGGTGCCGCGGTGCTCGCGGCGTGGGACGGCAGGCGGCTGGCCGCCAAGGTGTCCGGGACGGCGTTGCAGCGGATCTTCGCCCTGGTGCTGCTGGCGGTGGCGGTGCTCATGCTCACCGACGCGGTCACCTGATGCGCGCCGACCGACCGGACCTCCGTACCGGTACGGGGGCGGGCCGCCGCCCTCAGGCCAGCGACAGGAACAGCTTCTCCATACGGGCCCGCATCTGCGCGGGGTCCTGGCCGTTCGTCCGCCCCGCCTCGATGTCGGCCACGCACTTCTGCAGGCCCGTGGCGATGATGGCGAAACCGGCGCGGTCCAGGGCGCGGGAGGCGGCGGCGAGTTGCGTCACGACCTCCTCGCAGTCCCGCCCCTCCTCGATCATCCGGATCACCCCGGAGATCTGGCCCTGCGCCCGGCGCAACCGGTTCAGCACGGCCTTGAGATCCGCGCCCTCGAGCTCCAGTTCCACGATCACTCCTCGCAAAATACCCCTGGGGGTACTGTACGTCCGTCTTCACGACGCCGTCGACCACCCCACCTGCACCTACCGGAAAGGACCCGTTCTGCCGTGACCGTTCCCTCCACCCCCGTCTCCCTGCCCGTCGAGGACGCGCGCACCCGGCTCGACGAGCTGACCGTCATCGACGTGCGCACGCCCGGCGAGTATGCCTCGGGACACCTCCCCGGCGCTCTCAACATCCCGCTGGACCGCGTCCAGCAGGCGCTGCCCGAGATCCGGCACGCGGCGGGGCGCGGCGAGATCCTCGTCGTCTGCGCCTCGGGTGCCCGCTCGGCCAAGGCCTGCGTGTACCTGGCCCGGCACGGCGTCGGCTCCGCCACCCTCGTCGGGGGCACCGGGGCCTGGGCGTCAGCGGGTCACGAGCTGCACCGGCCGACCGCCTGCGAGACCTCGGCCGGCTGGAGCATGGAACGCCAAGTGCGATTCACCGCCGGAACGTTGGTGCTGCTCGGCGTGGTGCTCGGAGCGTTCGTCCACCCGGCCTTCCTGATCCTGTCGGCGGGTGTGGCGGGCGGACTGGTCTTCTCCGCGCTCACCGACACCTGCGGCATGGCCGTCCTGCTCGCGAAACTCCCCCACAACCGGCCGCGCCCGGCCCGGCTCGACGCGACGCTCGAGACGCTGCGCAGCCGGTGAGACCGGCCGGGCGGCCGGCCGGTTCGCTCACCGCCACCGGCCGCCCCGGTCCACCGGCTCCCACCTCGGGCGTCCCCGGCGACGGCGCCCGCCGGCTCGTCGGACGCGCGCCGCGCGCCTCCCGTGCGGCGCGGACTCATTCGTCGGGGCCCTCCTCGTGTTCCAGCAGGTGTCCCATGCGGTCGCAGAACAGATGGCCGACCAGCGCGCCGCCGTAGACGACGAACCCCGCGCCGACCAGCCAGGACTCCACCACCAGGATGGTGCCGATGGCGCCGTAGCTGAACGCGTTGGTCACGATCAGCGGGGTGAACACCAGGAACGAGAAGGCCCGCAGGCCCACCAGGCCCACCATGGTGGCGACGGCGCCGGGGAACAGGAGCCGCCAGCGGACCTGGTGGCCGAGCAGGAAGTGCGGGCCCCACCAGAAGAACAGCACGCCGATGCCCACGCTCAGCACCATGCGGTAGGTGCCGTCGAACACGGTGCGGGTGAGCACCTGCACGTACAGGTACACCATGAGCGCGATCAGCCAGACGGCCTGCCGCCAGATCCGGTGCCACGGCCCGGCGGGCAGCCGCCACACCCGCTCGAAGCCGTTCTGCACGCTCGACGCGAAGGACACGCCGAACACCGCCAGCAGCACCAGACCCCACACGCTGGTGCTGCCCGCCACCTTTCGGGCCGGGCTGAAGACCTCCGAGAGCACGTCGGCGGACCGGCCGGACAGGTCCATGCCGTCCACCAGCCACAACGCGAAGCCGCCGTGGTGCAGCGGATCGAGCGCGGCCACCACGATCAGCAACGGGGCCAGGGTGACCAGGGAGAGCGTCGCGAACCCCATCGCCCGGTGCATGAGCTCCAGCCGCTTGCCACGCCGGTAGAGCTCAGCGGCCCACCCCAGGTGTGTCGTCGGGCGGTCGGCGGACTCCCGCTCGCTCAACTCGGCCGCCGTGAGCGCCCGTCCCGGTGCCCGGTGCCGCCCGGCGCCGGAGGGGACGGGGTGGGGCGTGACATGGCGACGACGTCTCCTCTCCGGGTCCCGCGTGACCGGCGCGCGGCCCGCGCATACCCATCATCGCGACCGGCCCGCCCGGCCGCACCCGGGCAGGCCGGAAGGTGACGACGGACGGCGTCCTAGGGTGGGCGTTCCCGGCGCACCGCCACCATGGTCACGTCGTCGCCCAGTCCTCGGCCCACGTACCGCCGCAGGTCGGTGTGGATGGCCTCGACCAGCGCCTGCGGCCTGAGCCGGGTCCAGCCGGGAAGCCGTTCGGCAAGGGGGTAGAAGTCGCCGTACTGGTCGCGGGCCTCGATGACACCGTCGGTGTAGAGGAGCAGCGTGGCGCCGGACGGGAAGTCCACCTCGTCCACGTGCGGGTGGGCGCGGCCGAGATCGCCCAGCCCGAGGGGCGGCGCGGGGGACGTGGGATCGAGGGCGACGACCCGCCCGCCGTCGATGAGGAGGGGAGGCGGATGGCCGAGGTTGGCCACGAGCGTGGGGCCGTCACCGCTCTCCGGGATCTCCAGGACCACGGCGGTGACGAACTCCTCCAGGGCGAAGGGCGTGCCGGGAGCGTCCGGCCGCGCCGCCACCGCGTCCCGCAGGTCCGTTCTGAAGTCCTCCTCGAGATCGGCGACCATGGCGGACAGGGGACCGCGCCGGCGCAGGGACCTGCGGAAGGCGCTCAGCACGTAACTCGCGGTCTCCAGCGCCGCCAGTCCCTTGCCGTGGGCGTCGCCGACCAGGATCCGCACGCACCCTCCCAGGTCCGCGACCGCGTACAGGTCCCCGCCGACGGCGGCGTCCTCGTCGGCCGCCAGATAGACCGAGGCCAGCGCCAGACCACCCAGGCGCGGCGGCAGCGGCTTCAGCAGCACGCGCTGGGTCACCTCGGCGATCGCGCGGGTGCGCGCCAGTTCGCTCTCTCTGCGCCCGCGGATCCAGCTGGCCCCCACGGCGCCCAGGCTGATCAGCACCAGCGTCGTGAGCTGGACGTAGAAGTTCGTCCAGCCCACCAGCAGGTTCACCTTCGCCGAGAGCACCACGCAGGCGACGGTCACCGTGGTGACGGCCAGCACACCGGACGGTGAGCAGAACGCCGCCGCCAGAGCGGGCGCACCCACGGTCAGGGGGGCCAGCCTGATGCCGGGCCCGATGGCCTTGTCCACCACCAGCAGCACGACGGGCAGCAGCATCAGCCCCCCGGCGATGACCCGAGGGTGGGACCACATCACGGTCCAGTGCTCCGGGCCGCGGCTTCGACCGTGCAACGAGACCACCACCTCCTGGCGGCCCGCCGTTCCTCCCGCCACCGTGCGGCCACGGGATCAGGCCGGCCGCGTCGAGCCCCTCACCACACCGGCACTTCCATCGTCGCGCCGCCGCCGTGAACAGGCACACCGGGAGCACGGCCGCCTCCTGCACACCCTGCCGCCGACATGCCCGGGCCCCCCTCGCCCGTGGACGAGGAGGGCCGTCCTTCGCCGGTGGTGCCGCAGAGCCTCAGCGCCTCCTGGTGCAGACCCAGTGCGACGAGACCCAGACCCGTTTGCCGTGGCGGTGCGTGAAGTGTCCCCCGACCTTGTGACAGTGGCGCGCGGTCGAGTACGAGGTGGTGCTCTTGGCGGGGGCCGCGGACGCGGGGGCCGCGGAGGCCATGGCCGCTCCGCCCATCATGACGCCCGCGGCGAGGCCGGTGGCCAGTGCGCGTGTGATGCGTTGTCGCATAACTGGCTCCCTTTCCCTTGGGAAACAGGTACGTCGCCCATTTTCACCACCCCTGGGGGAGTCTGCATCAGGGCTGGTGGGCGGACCGGAGCGGTCCACGAGTCCGTCCCGGACCGTACAAAGCCGGGCGACGGATCGCCATACTGGACAAGGGGCTCCCCGCGGACCCGGCCCGCGCCGGGACGGGGCCAGGGGGGTCCGCGCGGCGGGCCACGGCCCGGAGAGGCGGGGTACACGGAGGCGGGGTACACGGCGACGGGGGCGGCGGCGCGAGATGTCGGACACCATGCTGATCCAGGGCCGCTACCGGCTGCTCGACACCATCGGCCGGGGCGGCATGGGGGAGGTCTGGCGGGCCCGGGACGAGTCGCTGGGCCGCCATGTCGCCGTGAAGTGCCTCAAGCCGCCCGGCGCGCACCACGACCCGTCCTTCACCCGCGTGCTGCGCGAGCGGTTCCGGCGCGAGGCCCGGGTGGCCGCCGCGCTCCAGCACCGCGGGGTGACCGTGGTCCACGACTTCGGCGAGTTCGACGGCGTGCTCTACCTCGTGATGGAGATGCTCGACGGCCGCAATCTCGGACAGGTGCTGGAGGACAACGACCACCGACCCCTGGCCGTGCCCGACATCGTCGAGATCGCCGAACAGGTCGCGTCCGCGCTCGCCTACACCCACCAACAGGGCATCGTGCACCGGGACCTGAAACCGGCGAACATCATGCGCCTGACCGACGGCACGGTGAAGATCTGCGACTTCGGCATCGCCCGGCTCGGTCACGACATCGGCTTCACCTCGCGGCTGACCGGCACCGGCGTCGCCATGGGCACCCCGCACTACATGTCGCCCGAACAGATCGGCGGAACCGAGGTCGACCAGCGCAGCGACCTGTACTCGCTGGGCTGCGTGCTCTACGAACTCGCCACCGGCGCACCGCCGTTCGACCTCGACGACGCCTGGGGGATCCTCGTCGGCCACCGCGACACCCCGCCGGAGCCGCCGCGTCGCCGCCGTACCGAGCTCCCCGAGTACCTAGAGCGGGTCATCCTCGACCTGCTGGCCAAACTGCCTGAGCAACGACCCGGCGACGCACACGAGTTGAGCCGCCGTATCATCGCCGGCCGCACGGCGGCGGCACGGTACGCGCCCACCGCCGTCACCCCGCTCCCGCGGCCCCGGCCGTCCGAGCCGGCCGGCCGCGACGCGCGCCTGCCGTCGTGGACGCGCGGCATGACCACGGGTCACCAGGCCGCCGGGGCGGCGGCGCGCGCCGCACTCCCGGACGCGGCGGCCGGCCTGTCCGACGACTGGATCCCGCGCACCGCTTCCGACGGTCCCGCGGAGGCCGCGCAGGTGACCGGCGGGCGGCCCGCCGCGCCGCCGGAGGCCGTCAGGACGCTGACCGACCGGCACCAGGCGGCCCTGAGCCTGGGCCGGCTCGGCCGCTGGGCCGAGGCGGGCGAGGCGCACCGCGCGGTCGCCGGCGAGCGCGCCCGCCTCCTCGGCCCGGACCACCCCGACACCCTCGCCAGCCGCTACGAACTCGCCTTCAGCCTCAGCCGCACCGGTCGCGCCGCCGAAGCGCTGCGCGCGTACAAGCAGGTGGCCGAGGCGCGCATCGGGGCCCTCGGCGCCGACCACCCGGACACGCTCGCCGTGCGCCAGGAGATGGCGTACGTGCTGGGCCGCCTGGGCCGCCACATCGACGCGCACCAGGTGTACGCGGCGGTGCTCGCCGCACGCGAGGGCACCATGGGCCCGGACCATCCCGACACCTTGCGCTGCCGGCACAACCTCGCCTTCAGCCTCAGCCGGCTGGGCCGCCTGGACGACTCCTACCGCATGGCCTGCCAGGTCGCTGCCGCCCGCGCCCGGGTGCTCGGGCCGCAGCACCCGGACACCTTGGTCACCAGGTTCGAAGTCGCCTACGTGCTCGGTCAGTTGGGCCGGTGGTTGGAGGCTTTGGAGACCTATCGCGAGGTCGCCGAGGCACGCGCCCGGGCGCTCGGCGCCGACCACCCCGACACCCTGGCCGCCCGCTACGAGGTCGGCATCAGCCTGGGCCGCCTCGGCCGCAGCGCCGAGGCGCTCCGGCTGTACCGCGCCCTGATCTACGACCGCACCCGGGTGGACGGCCCCGCGCACCCCGAGACCCTGCGCGCCCGCCACGGCTTCGGGGTCAACCTCGGCCGGCTCGGCCGCTGGGAGGAGGCCCTCGCCGAGTCCCGCGACGTGTGCGCCGTCCGCGGGCGCGTGCTCGGCGCCGACCATCCCGACACCCTCGTCAGCCGCCGCGAGGTCGCCGTGAGCCTCGGCTGGCTCGGCCGCTGGGCCGACGCGCTCACCGAGTACCGCGCCGTGGCCGCCGCCCGGGAACGCGTCCTGGGCGCCGGCCACCCCGACACCCTGGCCGGCCGGACCGACGAGGCCCACTGCCTGGAACAACTCGGCCGCGGCGGGGAGGCCGTCGAGCTGTACCGCAGGGTCGCCGTCCTGCGCGGGCAGCGAGCGGCCGACGGCCCCTAGGCCCCGGGCCCCGCCGACCGCGCCCCGCACCCTGGCCGAAGTGGATCACCGCGTGTTACGAAGGACCATGAGCGCACACGAGGGACACGGGACGTACGACGCCGTCATCGTCGGCGGAGGGCACAACGGACTGGTCGCCGCCGCCTACCTGGCCCGGGCCGGACGGTCGGTGCTCGTGCTGGAACGGCTGGACCACACCGGGGGCGCCGCCGTCTCCACCCGCCCGTTCGCCGGCGTGGACGCCCGGCTGTCCCGCTACTCGTACCTGGTCAGCCTGCTGCCCCGGAAGATCGTCCAGGACCTGGGCCTGGACGTCCGGCTGCGCACCCGCACGATCTCCTCGTACACGCCCGTCGAGCGCGCGGGGCGGCCCACCGGCCTGCTCGTGGGCGGCGGCGAGGAGCGCACCCGCGAGTCGTTCGCCCGGCTCACCGGATCCGACCGCGAGTGGGAGGCCTGGCAGCGCTTCTACGGCATGACCGGCCGCCTCGCCCGCCGCGTCTTCCCCACCCTCACCGAGCCGCTGCCCACCCGCGAGGAACTGCGCCGCCGCGTCGACGACGAAGAGGCCTGGCGGACCCTGTTCGAGGAGCCGATCGGCGTCGCCGTCGAGGACCGCTTCGGTGACGACCTCGTACGCGGCGTGGTCCTCACCGACGCCCTCATCGGCACCTTCGCCGACGCCCACGACCCGTCCCTGGCGCAGAACCGCTGCTTCCTGTACCACGTGATCGGCGGCGGCACCGGCGACTGGAACGTACCGGTCGGCGGCATGGGCGCCCTGACCGACGCCCTCGCCGCCGCGGCCCGCCGGGCCGGCGCCGTCATCGCCACCGGCCACGAGGCGACCCGGGTGGTGAGCGACGGGCGCGCCGCGGAGGTCACGTACCGCACCCGCGACGGCGAGGGCACCGTCGGCGCCCGGCACGTGCTGGTGAACGCCTCCCCGCAGGCCCTGGCCGCGCTGACCGGCGACGAGCCGCCGGAGCCCGCCGAGGGTGCCCAGCTCAAGGTGAACATGCTGCTCAAGCGGCTGCCCAGGCTGCGCGACGCCACCGTCGACCCGCGCGAGGCCTTCGCCGGCACCTTCCACATCGCCGAGGGGTACCGGCAGCTCGCCGACGCCCACGCCCGGGCCGCCGCGGGCGCGCTGCCCGCCGCGCCGCCCTCCGAGATCTACTGCCACTCCCTGACCGACCCCAGCATCCTCGGCCCGGACCTGGTCGAACAGGGCTACCAGACGCTCACCCTGTTCGGCCTGCACACCCCCGCCCGGCTGTTCGCCCGGGACCACGACGCCGTACGCGAGGAACTGCTGAAGTCGACGCTCGCGCAGGTCGACGCCCACCTCGCCGAACCGCTCGCCGACTGCCTGGCCGCCGACGCCGACGGACGTCCCTGCATCGAGGCGAAGACCCCGCTGGACCTGGAGCGGGACCTGCGCCTGCCCGGCGGCAACATCTTCCACCGGGAGCTGAGCTGGCCGTACGCCCAGGAGGGCACCGGCCGCTGGGGCGTGGAGACCCGGCACGCCAACGTGCTGCTGTGCGGGGCGGGCGCGGTGCGCGGCGGCGGGGTCAGCGGGGTGCCGGGGCACAACGCGGCCATGGCGGTGCTGGAGGAACAGGGCGGCTGAGCGCCGCCCCGTCTGTCCCGCACCGGTTGGGCCGGTCAGTCGGTCGACGCCGTCCAGCCCTTCGCCTCGATTCGGGCCGCGTGCGCCGGGCGGGACTCGTCGAACAGGACGCTGTGGCCCGCCTCGACGCGCTGGGCGCCCACGTAGACGCCGCGGCCCACATACAGGGGGTCCGTCGTGTACCGCCAGCGCAGCGTCAGCTGCCGGGCCGCCGGAAGGTCGGCCGCGACCCGGTGCCAGACGCGCCCGGAGAAGCCCGTCACGGCGCCCGTCGGGTGCTGCTCGGGCTGCTCGCCCTGGTGCGTGGTGGTGAACGGCACCGGCTGCCAGGTACCGCCCCCGTTCGTCGAGGACTCCAGGACGAGGACGTCCGCCGGCGGCTCGGCGTCCCACCATGCGGAGCACCGCAGCCGCCCGCCGTCACCCGAGGTGTCCAGCGCGGGAAGAGTGAGGGTCGCCGTCGTGGCGTTCGCCATTCCGCCGAACCACGCCGTGCGGCCCCGGTCCGGGCGGACCGCCACGGCCCGTGCCATGTCGTTGCCCGCGGCGACCCGGGGAGCGGAGCCGGAGCGCCAGTTGCGCACCGGGTGCACGGAGTTGCCGAGGACGATCAGGAAGGAGTCGGTCGTCGGGTCCAGGACCAGCGAGGTCCCGGTGAAGCCGGTGTGCCCGGCGGTGTGCGGCGTCGCCATCGCGCCCATGTACCAGTGCTGGTAGAGCTCGAAGCCGAGGCCGTGCTCGTCGCCGGGGAAGGCGGTGTTGAAGTCCGTGAACATGAGGTCCACCGACTCCTGGCGCAGGATGCGCCTGCCTCCGTAGACCCCGCCGTTGAGCAGTGTGCGGCCCAGCACCGCAAGGTCCCAGGCGCTGGAGAACACCCCCGCGTGCCCCGCCACCCCGCCGAGGCTGAACGCGTTCTCGTCGTGCACCTCGCCCCACACCAGGCCCCGGTCCAGACCGGACCACGGCTTGCGGGCGTCCTCGGTGGCCGCGATGGCCGGCTTCCAGGAGGCGGGCGGGTTGTACCGGGTGCGGGTCAGCCCGAGCGGGCCGGTGATCTCCTCGGCCAGCAGCACGTCCAGCGCCCGGCCCGTGATCTTCTCCAGGACCAGCTGCATGGAGATCATGTTCAGGTCCGAGTACAGGTACGCGGTGCCGGGCGGGTTGATCGGCGCCTCGTTCCAGATCAGCTCCAGCTTTCCCTCGTACGTGGGCGCGTCGTACAGCGGGATCCAGGCGTTGAAGCCCGAGGTGTGGGTGAGGAGTTGACGGATGGTCACATCCTGTTTGCCCGCGCGCCCGAAGTCCGGGAGGTAGGACGCGACCTTCCCCTCCAGCTCCAGCGTGCCCCGTTCGAGCTGCTGCACCGCGAGCAGCGAGGTGAACAGCTTGGAGACCGACGCCAGGTCGAAGACGGTGTCCTGGGTCATCGGCAGCTGCCGCTCGGGCGGGAACTCCACACCGGTGTCGGTCGTCTCGTCGTACGAGGCGTAGCGCACCGCCATGCCGATCGGCTCGTGCAGCGCCACGGTCCCGCCGCGCCCGGCCAGCAGCACGGCCCCCGCATACCAGGGGTGCGTGGGAGACGGGCCGAGGAACGCCTCGGCGTCCTCGACGAGTTGACGCAGCGGGGCGGCGAGCAGACCGGCCCGCTCCGGGGATCCGTACTTCAGTGTGGGGCCGCCGTGCGCCGGCGCGGTGGCGGCCGCGGCCGCCACCGGGACCGCGGGCAGCGCCGCGAGCGCGAAGGCCCCACCCAACGCCAATGTTCCCAAGCCCAGTTGCCGGCGTGTCAGCCCGCCTACTGCTCCGCCTGCCGCATCGTCGGTCGTCATGAGGCCTCCCGCCCACCGTCTGAAAATATCTTTCGGGGATGGTCGTGTGCGGTGAAACTTTCGTGTCAGGAGGGACCTGTGTCAACGGTGCGTACGCACCCGAAAAGATCTGACGCCAGGTCAATCACCCCCGGGTGGGCGGTGCCACAGGACTCCTTGACCTTCCGCCGTGCCGGACCGAGGATCGTCTGTCATGACGCCTGGACACGGGAGCACGGTCGACGGAGTCCTGCGGCGCAGCGCCCGGCGCACCCCGGCACGGGTCGCCGTCGAGTACGGCGAGCGCTCCTGGACGTACGCCGAACTCGACGACGCCGTCTCCCGCGCGGCGAACGTCCTGCTCGGCCAGGGCCTCGCCCCCGGCGACCGGGTCGGCGCCTACGGCCACAACTCCGACGCCTACCTGATCGGCTTCCTCGCCTGCGCCCGCGCGGGCCTGGTGCACGTGCCGGCCAACCAGAACCTCACCGGCGACGACCTCGCTCACATCGTCGGCCAGTCGGGCAGCGCCCTGGTCCTCACCGATCCGGACCTGGCCGGACGACTCCCGGCCACCGCAAGGGCTTTGCCGCTGCGCGACGCGGGCGACTCGCTGCTCGCCCGGCTGCCGTCCACGCCGCCCTACGACGGTCCCGAGCCGCGCTCCGGGGACCTCGTGCAGCTCCTGTACACCTCGGGCACCACCGCCCTGCCGAAGGGCGCGATGATGACCCACCGCGCGCTGGTCCACGAGTACCTCAGCGCGATCACCGCGCTCGACCTCGGCGCGGGGGATCGCCCCGTCCACGCGCTGCCCCTCTACCACTCGGCGCAGATGCATGTGTTCCTGCTGCCGTACCTCGCCGTGGGCGCCACGAACATCGTCCTCGACGCGCCGGACGGCGACCGGATCCTCGATCTGGTCGAGTCGGGACGCGCGGACAGCCTCTTCGCCCCGCCCACGGTCTGGATCGGGCTGGCGGGCCGGCCCGACTTCGCCACCCGCGACCTCGGCGGACTGCGCAAGGCGTACTACGGCGCGTCGATCATGCCGGTGCCGGTCCTGGAACGCCTGCGGGAGCGCCTGCCGGAACTCGCCTTCTACAACTGCTTCGGCCAGAGCGAGATCGGCCCCCTGGCCATGGTGCTCGGACCCGACGAGCACACGGGCCGCCTGGACTCCTGCGGCCGGCCGGTTCTCTTCGTGGACGCCCGGGTCGTCGACGAGGACGGCAAGGACGTGCCCGACGGCACACCCGGCGAAATCGTCTACCGCTCACCGCAGTTGTGCGAGGGCTACTGGGACAGGCCCGAGGAGACCGCGGAGGCGTTCCGCGAGGGCTGGTTCCGCTCCGGCGACCTCGCCGTGCGCGATTCGGACGGCTACTACACGGTCGTCGACCGGGTGAAGGACGTCATCAACTCCGGTGGGGTGCTGGTGGCCTCGCGCCAGGTCGAGGACGTCCTGTACACCCACCCGCGGGTCGCCGAGGCGGCCGTGGTGGGCCTGCCCGACGAGCGGTGGATCGAGGCCGTCACCGCGTTCGTCGTCCACCGCGGCGACGTCACCGAGGCCGCCCTGATCGCCCACGCCCGTGAGAAACTGGCGTCGTTCAAGGCCCCCAAGAGAGTGATCTTCATGGACGAACTGCCGCGCAACGCCAGCGGAAAGATCCTCAAGAGGGAACTGCGCGACCGGTTCGGTGCGTCATGACGGCGTACCTGTCGGCTCCGGCCACCTCCCGCGGCCCCGCGCTGATCCTGCGCCCCTGGTCCGCGGCGGACGCCGCCGACCTGGTCGAGGCGTACCGGGACGACGCCCTGCGCCACTGGACGACCTCCGCCGTGGACGACGAGGCCGACGCGGCCCGATGGATCCGGGAGCAGCAACAGGGCCGGGAGACGCGGAACCGCTACGCGTTCGCCGTTCTCGAGCCCCACGGTCCCGACGGTGCGGAGGGCGCCGAGGGCTACGAGGGGCGGGAGAGGCGTGACCGGCTGGTGGGCCACGCCGTCGTCAAGGGCCTCCGTCCCGGTTCCCCGTCCGCCGAGGTGGGCTACTGGACCGTGGCGCACGCACGCGGCAGGGGAGTGGCGCCCCGGGCGCTGCTGGCCCTGACCGACTGGGCCTTCACCCGGTTCGGGGACCAGGGGCCGACCCGGCTGGAGCTCATCCACCAGGTGGACAACACGGCCTCCTGCCGGGTCGCCCGCAAATGCGGGTTCGAGCAGGCCGGGCTCCTGCCGCCGGCACCGCCCGCCTACCCGCTCGAGGGCCATCTGCACATCCGCACACGGCCCCCGGGCGCGGCATGAAGCGCCGGTGAAAAGTCCCCCTCGCGTGGCCTGTTGACGCCGGGACCCGATCGCTAGGCTGACCCGCGAACGACGATTGGGGAGGAGCACGGACGTGGCCGAGAGCACTGTCAAGGAGCACCCGCTCGCGGGATGGGACAAGCCGGAACTGGATCTCAGCAGCGCACAGTGGCAGTCCAGCAGCGGCGGCCTGGGAGATGTCCAGGTCGCCTTCGTCGAGGGTTTCATCGCGATGCGCAACAGCGGCCGCCCGGAGAGCCCCTCCCTGATCTTCACCCCCGCGGAGTGGGGCGCGTTCGTGTCAGGGGCGCGGCAGGGGAAGTTCGACCTCACCTGACCGGACGCCGACCGGGGGTGTTCCTCTCGCGTTCGGGGACAAGGGATCTTGAAAGCCCCGCCGGGGCCGGCGGCCGAGCGGCGCCGGCCCCGCGGGGGAGGTCTCCATCCGGAGGAGCGGAACTCATGAGCACCCCACCGGTCGTCGCCGCCGTCGACGGCTCCGACGACAGCCTGCGTGCCCTGGACTGGGCCCTCGACGCCGCCCGGCGGCGCCGGGCGCCCCTGCGGGCGGTCCACGTCCGGCAGTACGCGGCCTGGACCCAGCCCGACGTCCTCGTCGCCGGACCGCCCGGGGGCGACGACGATCCGGTGCTCGACCAGGCACGCACCCACCTGGGCGAACGCACCCGCGGGACGGAGGTGGAGTACGCCGGGCTGGACGGGATTCCGGGCGCGCTGCTGCCCGAACTCGGCGCCGATGCCCAGCTGTTGGTCCTCGGTTCACGGGGGCGCGGCGGATTCGCCAGCCTGCTGCTCGGCTCCAGCAGCCTGGCCGCGGCCCGCGACGCCGCATGTCCGGTCGTCGTGGTGCCCCGGCCCGGCCGCGAGGTCCACGGCGAGGCGGCGGCCGGCCCGGGGCCACGGGTGGTCGTCGGCGTCAACGTCGACAGCCCCGACGAGGCCGTGCTCGCCTTCGCCTTCACGGAGGCCGCCCTGCGCGGGGCCCGGCTTCAGGTGATCGCCGCCTACCCGTGGCCGCCCCCGACCTGGGCGGCCCCCGCGGAGGTCGCCACGCTCATGGTCGACCAGGACGCCGTGGAGAGCGAGACCCGGGCCCTGGCCGAGGGCTTCCTCGGCCCGCACCGTGCCCGCCACCCCGACGTGCTCGCCGAGCCCCACGCGGCGCCCGGCGACGCGGCGGGCCTGCTCGTCGCCGCCTCCCGGGACGCCGAACTGGTCGTGGTAGGCCGCCACCGGCGGCGCCTGCTGGCCCCCGCCCGCATGATGGGCTCCGTCACCCAGGCCGTCCTCCTGCACGCGGCGAGCCCGATCGCGGTGATCCCCCCGTCGCCGCCGGAGGAGTGACGACGCCCGCCCGGGCGCCCCGGCAGACCGGCGCGTTCGACCGCCGAGCAGACCGGCGCACTCGACCGCTGACGCTGCCGCGGCCGAGAGGGGCGAGGGCCGCCGGAGAGCGCGGCGGGTCGCCGGGAGCCGGGGAGCGGGCGACGCCGTGCGGCCCGCACCCCCGCGTTCCGAGCCCACGCCGTGCTGCCAGGGGGGACCAGCTCCGCGGGCACCTCCCCGTCCGCCGCCCGCGCCCCGCCGCGCCCGTACCGCACGGGACCGGGGAGGCGGGCGGCGCCGTGGCGCCCGCCTCCGCCGCTGATCGCCTCCCCGACCGGGCCCGGCGGGCAGCGGCCGCGCGTCCGCCACGCGCCCACCGCAGGCGCCGCGCCCGGAAGGGCCACCCCCGACCCGGGCCGCCCGCGGCGGTCGCACGGCGAGCGGGACCGCGTGCACGGCAGTGGGCGGTCCCACCCCCGGTCGGTGGTCTCCCGCACATCACTCCGCAGGCCGGGGCACGTACCATGGCGTCATGTCGTTCCTCCGCCGCCGCAACGCCACGCCCGCCGGGCCCGACTTCGACGTCCTGGCCATGGATCCGGGCGACTGGCCCGGCAACCTGGGCGCCGGTCTGCTGCCCGCGCCCGACGGCACCTGCCAGGGCGTGTTCCTGCGCTACGACCTGTTCGGCGGCCGCGGTACCGCGATGATCATCGGCAATCTGCCCGAGGGCTCGGCCGCCCGCGAGGTCGCCGAGAGCGAGGTGCCCTTCGAGGTGGCGCAGCTGCTGCTGGCTCTGGAGAACGACGAGGAGGTCACCGTCGTCGGCAGCGAGGACATGCCGGTGCTCCAGGGCGACAACCTCCTGATCGTGCGCCGGCTGCGGCTCTCCGAGAGCCGTATCTCCTGCGTGCAGTTCGACCGCAGCGACGGCGTCCTGGTCACCATCGCCGCCTGGGACCGGCCGATCACCGACGATCTGTACGCCCTGCTCAAGCCGCTGCCCGCCGAGCTGTTCCAGCAGGGCTGACCGGCCGCCGCGCGAGACGGGAAGGGGCCGGCCCCCGCGGGACCGGCCCCTCACGTCCTCGTGGATCTCGGCCCGCTACCGGGCCGACTGCTGCACCTGTACGTCCGCGGCCCGCACGAACGCCACGCGGTGGCCGAACTGGATCTCGTAGTACATGTCCTGGCCGGTCACCACCCGGTGCGAGTCCATGGTGAAGGTGGTCGAGTAGTAGTACTGGCCCGGCATCAGGTCACCCACCACGTACTTCTGGCCCGCGAGCAGCCTGTACGGCAGCGGCGACACCGTCTGGACGGGCACGCCCGCCGGATAGGCCGCCGCCTCCGGGTAGGCCCGCCCGTACACCGGAACGCTGTCCAGGCCGGGCTTCGGCGTGAGCACGGTACCGGCCGCGTCCACCGCCGTCGGGTTCTTCGCCGGGTTCTGGAACCAGGCCTTCTGGCCCAGGTACCAGATCGCCGTCCAGTCGCCCTGCCGGCCGGCGACGGCGTACTGCTGCCCGGTCTGCACCCGGGAGGACACGTCGTTCACGTCGATCGTCGCGGGGCTGCCGTCCGGCCTGAGGCCGATGTCCTGGATCAGCGGCGAGGAGGTGTCGGGCTGCGAGTACAGCCGCACCTCGCTGGACCCGTGCGCGGCGCACGGCCGGCCGCTGGTGACGCAGCCCGTGTACTCGGGCCGGTTGGTGGCGTAGTCGGGGCGGATCGTGACCAGGCCGCCGTTCTTGCCCGCGTTCGGGGTGATGGGGTGGCCGAGCAGCTGGAAGTAGTGCCGCCAGTCCCAGTACGGGCCCGGGTCGGTGTGCATGCCCGGGATGCCCGAGGTGGTCGTGCCCGGCACGGTGTCGTGGCCGAGGATGTGCTGCCGGTCCAGCGGGATGCGGTACTCCTTGGCGAGGTACCTCACCAGCCGCGCCGAGGACCGGTACATCGCCTCCGTGTACCAGGAGTCCGGCGAGACGAGGAAGCCCTCGTGCTCCAGTCCGATCGACCTGGCGTTGATGTCCCAGTTCCCCGCGTGCCAGGCGACGTCCTTGGCCTTCACGTGCTGGGCGATGTGCCCGTCGGTGGAGCGCAGCGTGTAGTTCCAGGACACATAGGTGGGGTCCTTGATCAGGTTGAGGACGCCGTCCCAGCCGCCCTCCGTGTCATGGATGACGATGTACCGGATGGACTGCGCCTTCGGCCGGTCGCCCAGATCGTGGTTGCCGTAGTCGCCGTCGCCGAACTCCTCGTACGGTGCCGGGATCCACTCGCAGGCCACCGAGGCGGGGCACTCCGTGCCGGCCGCCGAGGCACTGCGCAGGCCGGTCTGCGCCAGCTGGGCGGTGTCGGGGGCGATGCCGGGCCGCGCGGCCAGGACGACCCGCTGTCCGGTGTCGGTGGTGCGCTGCTCGCCGGAGCGGATGATGTCGTACACGTCGCCCGCGTACGCCGCCGCCGTCGCGCTGTCGTCCGCGCCGGAGAACCGGGCCACCGCCCCGTACCAGTCGGCCGGGTCCTTGCTGAGCGGCCGGCCGAGCTGCTTCTGGGCGGCCGCCAGCAGCGCCGCGCCGCCCGCGACGTTGGCCGACTCGTCCTCGCGCAGCCGCTCGGCGGGGATGCCGGTGAGCTCGGCCGCCTTGAGCAGGGTCTTCAGCCGGGCGGGCAGGGCGGAGTTCTCCGGCACCTGCTCGTCGTCGTCCGTGCGCGGGTCCGGCCGTGCGCTGTCCCCGCGTGGATCATCCGCGCCCTCGCTGTGGTGCGGGGCCTCGGCGAGCGCGGTGCGCGCGTCGGTCAGGTGCATCGGCCCGTAGCCACCGGACACGCTTGGGGCGCCGCTGTGCCCGTCCCAGCGCGACTGAAGGTAGGACACGCCCAGCAGGAGGCTGAGCGGCACGTGGTACTCGGCGGACGCGGACGCGAACGACTGCTGCAGATGGCCGGCGTCGTCCGTGGCGGCGCCCGCGGACGGGGCGGCGCCCAGCAGCGGCAGCAGCAGCGCCGCCGCGGCGACGCCACCCGCCGCGCTGCGCGCGCCTCTGCGTCCCGGCAGGGGTCTGGGGTCGGTGGCGGATCCTCGCAAAGCTGCCTCCTGGGGCGCTCGGGCGTGGTGGGGCGTGCGGGGCCGGCGTGGATCAGTGGTACCGGCTGTCCGACGATCCGTCAATCATGCGCACCACGCTGTGATTTCCCATGTCAAGCGGCATCTCGGCGAGTTTCGGCACGGCGCCCCCCAGGCCTGCGCGGCGTCAGTGGCTTACACCAATGGCCCCCGCGGCAACCGCTCCGAAAGAAGAGGGGAAGGCGGAGGTGCCGGGGCACGGCAAAGGGCCGCGGGCACCCCGTCGGTGGGTGCGCCGCGGCCCGTTGTCCCCGTGTCAGCGGGTGCCGACGGCTGCGCGTACGGCCCGGCGGGCCAGTTGGCAGTCGTCGTGGAGCCGTCGCAGCAGCAGCCGCTGTTCCTCGCCGGACGGCACGGCGCCCGGGTGGGCCGGGCCCGGAGCCGACGGGGCCGTATCGTGCATGGAGCGCTGCACGGCCGTCTCGTACGTGCGGATCTCACGGGTGAGTACGAGCATCAGGTTCACCAGGAACGCGTCCCGCGCGGCGGGGCCCGCCGACTGGGCGATCTGGCTGATCTGCCGCCGTGCCACCGGCGCGTCCCCGAGCACCGACCACAGCGTGGCCAGGTCGTAGCCCGGCAGGTACCAGCCCGCGTGCTCCCAGTCCACCAGGACGGGACCGGCCGGTGAGAGCAGGACGTTGGCGAGCAGCGCGTCGCCGTGGCAGAACTGTCCCATGCCCTGCCGGCCCGCGGCGTGCGCGATGCCGTGCAGCAGCTTCTGGAGGTCGCCCAGGTCCCGGTCGGTGAGCAGACCCAGCTCGTGGTACCGGGAGATACGGGCCGCGTAGTCCAGCGGGGCGTTGAACGTGCCCGCCGGCGGCCGCCAGGCGTTCAGCCGGCAGATCGCGCCCAGGGCCGCCCCGATGTCCGCCGGGGGCGGGGCCTCGGCCGGGTGCCGTTGCAGGGCGGCCACCCGTCCCGGCGTCCGCTCGATCACCAGCGTGCAGTTGTCCGGGTCCGCCGCGATCAGCCGGGGCACCCGGACTGGCGGCCGGTGCCTGACGAACGAGCGGTATGCGGCTATTTCGTGCTGGTAGCGCTCCGCCCATGCGGGGGAGTGGTCGAGTAAACACTTGGCCACGGCCGTGCTGCGCCCGATCGTGCCGACCAGGAGCACGGACCGCCCGCTGCGGCGCAGCACCTGCACCGGGGAGAACTCCGGGCAGATCCGGTGCACCGAGGCAATTGCCGTGCGCAGTTGCGCGCCCTGCGGGCCGGAGAGGTCGAGTCTCCCGCTGAGCGGTTGTGTGCCGGGCCCCACGGCGTGCCGCGTCCGGACCGCACCGAGCACGGACGCCGCCGGCCGCACGGGGTCGAGGTAGGGGCCGTCGGTGCCCGGACGGGCACGCAGCGACCGGGGCGGGGCGGACACGGAGGACGATGCTGCGTACATGTGGCGGGACCGATCCCTTCCTGTGCCTGCTGCTTCCAGCGCCCTCCCGGCCCGGACGCCCGGGTGCACCCTGGGGAATGTCCCTCGGCGACCGGGTCGGGGTGGCGCGTTCCTACCTGACACCCGGTGCGCACTGGCACACCATGTGGCGCACCCTGGCGAACCCTGGCGAATAGTCGCCCGGCATGTCGCGGCGGGTCTACTGTCAACTCAGCCGAGTACCTGGGGGCTTGACGTGACAGGACAACCCAACACCCGTCTCGCGGACCTGTTCGGCCTGGCCGGCTGGTCCAAAGGGGAACTCGCGAGGCTGGTCAACCGGCAGGCGGCGGCCATGGGCCACCCCCAGCTGGCGACCGACACCTCTCGGGTGCGGCGCTGGATCGACATGGGAGAGATCCCGCGCGATCCGGTGCCGCGGGTGCTGGCGGCCCTGTTCACCGAGCGTCTCGGCCGTGTCGTGACCATCGAGGACCTCGGTCTGGTGCGGCACGGGCGTACAGGGAAACGGCAGGGCGACGGGAGTGCGGAACATCCCGACGGTGTGCCGTGGGCGCCCGAGCGTACCGCTGCGGTCCTCACCGAATTCACGGGAATGGACCTCATGCTCAACCGACGCGGCTTGGTGGGCGCGGGCGCCGCGCTCGCCGCGGGCTCCGCACTCAGCAGCGCCATGCACGACTGGCTGCAATCCGATCCGGCACACAATGCCGGCACTTTGGCCCTCGACCATCCCCTGCACGCCGACCCCGCTGGGTTCGACCGCTACGACGCCGCCCCCATCGGGTCGCAGGAGATCGAGGAACTCGAAGGCTCGGTGGAGGTGTTCCGGGCCTGGGACGCGGCCCGCGGCGGCGGGCTGCAACGCAAGGCGGTGGTCGGCCAGCTCAACGAGGTGGGCGGCATGCTCGCCTACCACCATCCACCCCACCTCCAGCGGCGCCTGTGGGGCGTCGCCGCCAACCTCGCCGTCCTCGCCGGCTGGATGTCCCACGACGTCGGCCTGGAACCCACCGCCCAGAAGTACTTCGTCATCGCCGCCCACGCCGCCAGGGAGGGCGGCGACCGGCCGCGTGCCGGGGAGGCGCTGTCCCGTGCGGCACGCCAGATGGTGCACCTGGGCCGGCCCGACGACGCGCTGGACCTGATGAAGCTCGCCCAGTCCGGCGCCGGTGACCGCCTCCAGCCGCGCACCAAGGCGATGTTCCACACCATCGAGGCCTGGGCGCAGGCCTCGATGGGCAAGGGCCAGGCCATGCGCCGCACCCTCGGACAGGCGGAGGACCTCTTCGTCTCCGACAGCGGCGACGTGGAGCCGCTCGACTGGATGCAGACCTTCAAGGACGAGGACCTGTACGGCATGCAGGCCCTCGCCTACCGCACCCTGGCCGAACACGACCCGGACGCGGCCGTGCACGCCCAGCACTACGCGGAGAAGGCCCTGGCCCTGCGGGTGGACGGACGTGAGCGGTCGAAGATCTTCGACCATCTGTCCATGGCGTCCGCCTGCTTCATCGCGGACGACCCCGAACAGGCGGACCGGTACGCGCGGCTGGCCCTGATGTCGATGGGATCGAACTCCTCCCGCCGCACCTGGGACCGGCTGCGCGAGATGTACCGGCTCACCGCCGAGTACGCCACCTATCCGAAGGTCGGCGAGCTGAGGGAGGAGATCCGGCTGGCCCTGCCCAAGCCGAAGGGCAGGAACACCGGCAGCGCACCGGCGTAGGGTCCCGGTTGTGTACGTGGGCCACGACGGGGCGGGCTACGTCGTCACTCGGGCGACCAGCACGCAGGCGTCGTCGTCGCGCCCGGATCCGCCGAACTCCTCCACGACCGTCCGTACGCACTCCTGCGCGCAGCGCGCCGCGGTGAACCGCGGGGCGAGGCCGAGCAGGCGGTGTGCGACGGTCGTCCCGTCGCCCCGCTCGACCGCGCGCGAGTGGGGGGACTCCTGTCGCGGTGTCAGTCCTTCGGTGTGCAGCAGGAGCAGGTCGCCCGGCTCCAGGGTCTCCTCGGCCTGCCCGTAGGAGGAACCCGAGGTGGCGCCGAGCAGGACGCCGGCCGGGGCGTCCAGCATCCGCCCCGTCCCGCCGCGGAACAGCAGCGGGGCGGGGTGTCCTGCCCGTGCCCAGGTCAGGGTGCGGGTGCCGGGCCGGTAGCGGCAGCAGACGGCGCTGCCCAGGGCCGGCTGCCCGGTGGCCTCCAGCAACTGGTTGAGCCAGGTCATCAGCTGCCCCGGCCTGGCCCCCGCCATCGCCATGCCGCGCAGTGCACCCAGCAGCATCGCCATGCCCGGCGCCACGTCCGGCCGGCGTCCGGTGAGTCCGCCGACGCCGAGCAGGGTGTCGCCGTCGGCCAGCTCCAGCACGTCGTACCAGTCGCCCCCGAGCGGCGCGCCGGTGGACGACGGCAGATGGTGGGCGGCCAGGTCGAGCCTCGGGCGGCCCCGGCGCGAGAGCCGCAGGGAGCCGTGCCACGGGGGGAGCACGGCTTCCTGCGGCTCGACGGCAAGCCGGTGCTCGGTCTGCGCGCGATGCCGGTGGCGGTGCAGCGAGTCACGGGTCTCGCGCACCGCCGACTGACTGAGCCGCAGTTCGCTGACGTCCCGCAGCACCGCCCACATCGAGGCGGTGCCGCCGTCCGCGTCGAGCACGGGCTCGCCCATCATGTGCACCGCGCGGACGGCTCCGTCGGGCCGCACGATGTGGAACTCCCCGTCGATGGGCTTGGCGTCGACCAGGCAGTCGGTGACCATGGCGGTCAGCCGGGGCCGGTCCTCGTCCAGCACCACGGAGGGCAGTTCGTCCAAAGTGAGCGGGGGAACGGCGGGGTCGCGGCCGAGGATCCGGAACAGCTCGCCCGACCAGGCGGCCTCGTCCGTCAGCAGGTTCCACTCGGCGCTGCCGACACGGCCGAGCAGCGCGCCGTGCGGCGCGGCGGCCGCCGCGCGGGGCTCGTCCGCCGGCGCCGCGGGCACCGGCGGCGGGCCGTCCCGCAACTGTGCCAAGTGCCCGTCCAGATCGTTGAGCTGGTGCAGCGCCAGGTCGCACAGCGCACGTTCCCACCGGCCCCGCGGATCCGAGGCGTCGCCCCGCGCGTCCCGCCGTACGGCGTCCACCTCGCCCCTGAGCCGGCGCGCCTGCCGGATCAGCGCGTCGACCGGGCCGCGCCCTGGTGGCTGGGCGGGTGAGCGGTCCGCGGAGACGTGAGGCGGCATGGCGCACTCCGATGCGGGGACGGTACGACAGACCCTGGGTGGGGGGAGGAAGCGCTACGACTGTTGCACAGCCCGCGGCGCCCCGTAAGGCATTTGGCAAGATGCGATGCGAGGTTGCATCCGGCATATGCCACAGTCCATTCCGGGTGTTCGACCGGCATTTTCGGTGTAGTCGCCAGAGTGGCCGGGACGTAGACGACGTACGTGAGGTGACGGTCGGTCGGAGGTGACGCCCGGACACTCAAGCGGATGTTCGACGGTCACGTGTTCGTTCCCACCGGAGGAGTGACGCAGGTCACATGGATTGGTGGGTGCTCACGCGTAATGTGAACGGCCCCCTCGGACTCCTAAGAACAACGGCACAACCGGCCGACCTTACGACCCGCAGGGGAGACCGATCATGGACACCACCCTCGAGCAGACCGCCCGCGCCCGTCTGATCACCGCGGACGGGCGGGAACTCCCCGTGCCCGCCACCCTGCGCTATGTCTGCGCGGACCCGCTGGCGGTGCACGTGGACTTCCCGCCCGAGGCCTCCCTCGACGGCGAGGCGGTCTCATGGACCTTCGCCCGTGCCCTGCTGGAAGAAGGACTCGAGGGCCGCGCCGGGGACGGGGACGTGCATCTGTGGTCGTGCGGAGGGTCCCGTACGGTCGTGGAGCTGCACTCGCCCGCAGGCCTGGCCCTGCTCCAGTTCGACACCCCGGCGCTGCGCCGCTTCCTGCTGCGCAGCTACGCCGTGGTCGCGGCCGGCCAGGAGGACCTCACCGCGGCCGTCGACCACGGCCTGAGCGCCCTCTTCGGCACGGTCTGAGGCCTGACTGCCGCATCCGCCCCGGCGAACCCGCCGCGCAGAACACCGGCGGCCTCCCCGGAGGGGAGGCCAGGGCGTGCGCCGTGCCCGGCGGCGGCGCACGCACGTGTGCCCGGCGTCAGTAGCGCAGCACCCCGGCGATCCCCTGCGCGTCGCCCAGGGTGCCGTCGGGGACGAAGCGCACGTCGGCGCCCGTCTCCAGGCACTGCTCGACGATCTCGTCCACGATGTCCTCACGGGCACCCGGTTCCTCGCTCTCCGCCGGAACCAGATGGCCGCCGACGGAGTCGCGCACCGTCACGCGGTAGTTCTCCTCGACGGCCAGCAGCCGGACGCGACCCTCCTTCGCGGTCTGCCAGACCTCGTCGACGCCGGCCGCGTACTCCTTGCGTCCGCGGGCCCCCTCCAGTTCGCGGGCCACCGCCTCGGTGTCGCCCCGCATCTCCTCGTCGTGCAACGGCCCGATCGCCCGCCGGACGGCCTCGGGCGTGGCGTGCGCCAGACCGCCGTGCTGGACGGGCACCGCGCGCTTGGCGACGCTGCCGACCTCCTCCAGCGCCGACAGCGCGGCCGGCTCGCCGGTGATGTAGAGCCGGCGCGGATGCTCGCGCAGGACCGCGTTCATCGCGTTGTCCGCCTCCCGCAGGAACTGGCGGGTGCCCTGGTCCCGGAAGGTGCTCGGCGCGTCACCGATCTGCATCCGGCGTTCGGCGTCGAAGTTCTCGACGAGTTTCCTGGTCAGCGGGAAGCCGCCGGTGTGGTCCTCGGCGACGCGGTCGGCACCACCGCTCCACAGGGTCACGCGGTCCGCGGAGACGGACAGGATCCAGAAGGGGCGCTCGGCGGTCCGCGCGGAGACCAGGTTGCGGGTCAGGAAGGTGTCCGAGAGGACCACGCGCTCCGGAACGGTGCGGGCCAGCGACCACACCTGGTGCTCGCCCGGGGCCGCGAAGATCGCCAGCCCGTCCTCGGCGTACGTCAGGTCGACCTCGGCGAGGGCCTGGTCGAGCTGCCGGACGACGTCGTTGCGCTGCTCCCGGGTGACCTGCGGGTTGGTCTCCAGCTGCCGTTTGGCCTCGGCCACGACGTTGCGCAGCCGGACCGGATCCTGTGCGTTGTCGGGCCCGCGGCGGTGCGTCGGCGTCAGCACCGACACCGCCGGGTAGGGGCGGGGGCGCCGCAGCTCGGTGAGTATCGAGGGACTCAGCTCGTGCTCCATGACAGCACGATAGGTCCGATTCGCACGTCGGGCATTCGGGGCAACTCGGCTGGCGCGCGGGGGCTTTCGCTGGTAGGGCGCCGAAGGCGTCGCACGCCGTGCCGCGCCCCGCCCGAGCCCCCCGGCGAGCGGGCCGTCCGGTCCGCGCCACTCGCGCCCGCGTCACCCGGTGCGCGGACATTGGAGAAGTCTTTGCCCTTGGCCGGTTCCCGGTGCTCCGCCCCTGGTACGAGGCCCTTTCCGCGATGTTCCGGGAGCAAAGTGCGGCCGGATCGAGCGGGCCGCGGTGGCAACCGGGTGACGGACGCGTTGACCGCGCCCGCCCCGGGGGAACAGGCTCGTCATATAGATGCTTGATGCAACTGGTTCGCCGGGTGCCGGTCGCTCGCCCGCCCTCGGGCAGGGGAGCGCCCCCCTCGGGCGGGCCGGAGGGCAGGAGGTAGCGGATGTGCGGCATCACCGGCTGGGTCTCCTACGACCGCGATCTGCGCGCCGAGGCCGCGACCCTGAGTGCCATGACCGAGACGATGGCCTGCCGCGGCCCGGACGACCGCGGCACCTGGGCCGAGGGCCCCGCGGCCCTGGGGCACCGCAGGCTCGCGATCATCGACCTGCCCGGCGGCCGCCAGCCGATGACGGCCGACACCCCGGACGGCACGGTGGCGCTCGTCTACTCCGGCGAGGCCTACAACTTCACCGAGCTGCGCGCCGAACTGGCCGCGCGCGGCCACCGCTTCACCACCGACTCCGACACCGAGGTCGTCCTGCGCGGCTACCTGGAGTGGGGCGACGCCGTGGCCGAACGCCTCAACGGCATGTACGCCTTCGCGATCTGGGACGGCCGCCACGACGAACTCGTCATGATCCGCGACCGGATGGGCATCAAGCCCTTCTACTACCAGCCCACCCCCGACGGTGTCCTCTTCGGCTCCGAGCCCAAGGCGATCCTCGTCCACCCCATGGTCCGCCCCCGGGTCACCCTGGACGGCCTGCGCGAGCTGTTCACCTTCGTCAAGACCCCGGGCCACGCCGTCTGGGACGGCATGCGCGAGGTCGAGCCCGGAACCGTCGTCACCGTCGGCCGCACCGGCCTGCGCACCCGTACCTACTGGCGGCTGGAGACCCGGCCCCACCCCGACGACCGCGACACCACCGTCGCCACCGTCCGCACCCTGCTGGACGACATCGTGCGCCGCCAGCTCGTCGCCGACGTGCCCCGCTGCACCCTGCTCTCCGGCGGCCTCGACTCCTCCGCCATGACCGCGCTGGCCGCCCGCCGCCTGGCCGAGCAGGGCGAGAAGGTGCGCAGCTTCGCCGTCGACTTCGTCGGGCAGAGCGACCACTTCGGCGCCGACGACCTGCGCGCCACCCCCGACACGCCGTTCGTGCACGACGTGGCACGCGCCGCCGACACCGACCACCAGGACATCGTGCTCGACGCGCACACCCTCGCCGACCCGGAGATCCGCCGGAAGGTGGTCAGCGCCCGCGACCTGCCGATGGGCTTCGGCGACATGGACTCCTCCCTGTACCTGCTGTTCCGCAGCATCCGGGACCACTCCACCGTCGCCCTGTCCGGCGAGTCCGCCGACGAGGTCTTCGGCGGCTACCAGCACTTCTTCGACGAGGAGGCGCGCCGCGCCGACACCTTCCCCTGGCTGGTGCGCTTCCTGCGCGACTTCGGCGACGACGCCGATGTCCTGCGCCCGGACCTGGCCCGGACCCTCGACCTGCGCGCCTACGTCGCCGACGGCTACCGCACCGCCATCGCCGCCGTCCACCGCCTCGACGGCGAGAGCGACTTCGAGTTCCGGATGCGGCGGATCTGCCATCTCCACCTGACCCGGTTCGTCCGGGCCCTGCTCGACCGCAAGGACCGGATGAGCATGGCGGTCGGCCTGGAGGTGCGCGTCCCCTACTGCGACCACCGCCTGGTCGAGTACGTCTACAACGCGCCCTGGGCCCTGAAGTCCTTCGACGGCCGGGAGAAGAGCCTGCTGCGGGAGGCGACCGCGGACCTGCTGCCCAGGTCCGTCTACGACAGGGTCAAGAGCCCCTACCCGTCCACCCAGGACCCCAAGTACGCCCTCGCCCTCCAGGACCACGCCAAGGACCTGCTCGGCCGGCCGGGGCACCCCGTGTTCGACCTCGTGGACGCGGAGCGGCTGCGCCGCCTCGCGGACCGCGACACCCCCCTCGGCGGCAACCAGGCGGCGCGACGCGGCCTGGAGCGGACCCTGGACCTGGCCGCCTGGCTGGACCTGTACCGTCCGCAGATCGTCACCGGCTGACCCCGGTCAGCCGCCCGCGTCCGGCTCCCGGTCCGCGCCGCAGGAACTGCCGTCGGCCGGCAGGGAGCCGTACAGCAGGAAGTCGTCCACCTTCTTGTGCACGCACCGGGAGGACAGGTACCCGGTGTGCCCGTCGGCCCTGTTGTCGAGCACCACGGCGGACGGGCCGAGCCGCCGCGCCGTCTCCAGCGTCCAGCGGTACGGCGTCGCCGGGTCGCCGCGGGTGCCGACCAGCAGCATGCTCGCCGTGTCGACGTTCTTCACCTTCTCCCGGATGAAGTCGGTGCCCTTGGGGCGGCCGTAGCACATCAGCAGCTCGCTCAGCCGGGCGCGGCCGAAGACGGGCGATGCCTGCTCGTACGCGGTGCTCAGCCGGCCGAGGTCCTTGACGAGCTGTGCGGCGCCGGGCCGGTCGGGGTCGTCGGCGCAGTTGACCGCCATGGTCGCGGCGGGCTGGTTGTCCGGCGGGATCTCGGCGGAGCCGGCCAGATGGTCGTCCGCCGGACGCGGCGCTCTCGGCCGTCCCGGCAGGGTGCCGCCACCGGCGGAGAAGGCCTCGATGCGGTGGGTGTCGCCGTCCTCCACCAGGGAGGCGACGGCCCGTTCCAGGGAGGGCCACAACTGCCTGCTGTAGAGCGCCTGTCCCATCGCCCTGGCGAGGTCCTGGCCGGACAGCTTGCCGCCGAACCCGTTCGGCACCGGGTTCGCGTCGAGCGAGCGGACGAGCTGGACCACCTGGTCGCCGGCCGCGCGGCGGTCGTTGCCCCACGGGCAGGCGATGTCCCGCACACACCAGTCGAGGAAGTCGTCGAGCGCCGTCTGCTGCGCCTCGGTGGCGACGAGCCCCTGCTCGGCCAGCGGCTCGGTCAGGGTGTCGACCCCGTCGAGGGCCATCCTGCCGACCTTGCCGGGGAACAGCGCCGCGTACACCGCGCCGAGCCGGGTGCCGTAGGAGAAGCCCAGGTAGTCGAGCCGGTCGTCGCCGAGCGCCTGGCGGATCACGTCCAGGTCCCGGGCCGCGTCGACGGTGCCCATGTGGGCCAGGACCGGGCCCGAGCGCCGGGCGCACTCGGCGGCCGTGCGCTGCCACTCAGTGAGTTTCTCGCGGGCGACCTTCGGGTCGCCGAGGTTCCCGTTCCCGCCGGTCATCCGCGCCGCCCGGTCGTTCGTGTCCAGGCCGCAGCCGACCGGGGAGGACCTGCCGACGCCCCGTGGGTCGAAGCTGACCACGTCGTAGCCGTTGGTCAGGTCCATGAACCGCCCGCCGTCGGTGGTCAGACCGGGCAGGCCCGCGACGCCGGGACCGCCGAAGTTGAGCAGCACCGAGCCCTGGGAGTGGCCGGTGGCCCGGTAGCGGGCCAGGGCGAGCTCGAGGGTGCCCGCGCCGGGGTGGGCGTAGTCGAGGGGAACGGTGACCTTGCCGCACTGCAGGTCCGCCGGGGCGCCCGCCTCGCACGCCGACCACGTCACCCTCTGGCGGTAGAACCGGTCCAGACCGCCCGGCGTGCCGTCGTCGGCCCCCGCGGACAGTCCGGTGCCGAGGAGGGTGAGCGTGGCGGCCCCGACGCACGCGCGGCGCCGGGTCGCGCGCCGCGTCGACAGCTTGGCCGGCATGGGCGCCTCCAGCAACGCTCCGCAGCGGACCGGGAACAGGCCTTCGCCCACCTTAGGCGGACATACCGGGCACCGCCTCCCGGCCCGGCCGCCGCACGTGCCGTATCCGGACCCGCCACCGGGAGGCGGCGGCTTCGCGCGCTGTTCGACAGCAGGCCCCCCGATGGGGTGAAAGGGCGACAGGCCATAACCCCGAATCCTTCACCAGCGTTTTACGGGGTGCGGGTGAGCGCCCGCGACCATGTCTGGAAGGCAGGGAACCTATGAAACGGGTCACGCGGAACAGTGTGATCGCTGTGGCCGCCGCCTCCGGCGCGATGGTGATGACCATGCCGGTGTCCGCCTTCGCGGCGGACGGCGCCGCGGCGGAGGCTGCCGCGGCAGGCTCGCCCGGTGTGCTCTCCGGAAACACCATCCAGCTGCCGGTGGACATTCCGGTCAACGTGTGCGGGAACACCGTGGACGTGGTGGGACTCCTCAACCCGGCGGCGGGCAACCGGTGCGCCAACGCGTCCGACGGGAGGGACCGGACGCCGGCGGCCCACGGTGCGGCGGCACGGGCCGACGCGCATGATTCCCCCGGTGTGGTGTCCGGCGACTGCATCGAGTTGCCGGTGCACGTCCCGGTGAACGTCAGCGGCAACAGCGCGGACGTGGTGGGCATCGGCAACCCGGCCTCCGGCAACACGTCCACGAACGACACCCCGGCTCCGCAGGACACCCCGGCGCCCGCGGCGCCCGTACGGTCCGAGCCGCAGCCGTCGCCGAGGCCCGTGACGCGCCCCGAGCCCGCGGATGCGCCCCAGACGCAGGTGGCGCTCGCCCACACCGGTGCGGACCAGTCCGTGCCGATGGCGGCCGCGGGCGCGGCCCTGGTGCTCAGCGGCGCCGTCCTGTACCGGCGTTTCCGGCCCGGCGCGTTCCGCTGACGCGGACCCGGGACCGCGGGGGGGGGGGGGGGGGGGGAGGGGGGGGGGGGGGGGAGGGCCAAGGGCACGTGGCCCCAGTGCGGTAC
>NZ_JBQRUW010000038.1:0-63503 GCF_052663305.1 Streptomyces cyslabdanicus | reverse complement strand
ATGAGACCCGGGGACCGTGGTGGACCCCCACAACACCCTTGCTTGGGTCCCCCACGCCGTAATTCTGTTGCCGTGGACGTCCGTGGTTTGATCCAGTTGGCGTATGGATCAAGCTGCGGTACTCGCTTTGTACGACCGGGACCTGCGCGAAGGCGCTCGGCCCGACGGCCCCGGCACGCGCGTGGAGCGTGTCGGGAACGTGGTGCGCCAGATCGGCTCGGACCAGGACTGGAGCTGCGTGCTCTGGTCGGACCTGGACGAGGCCTCCGTGGACGCCGCGATCGCCGAGCAGACCGCCCGCTTCGGCGGGTCCGGCGTCACCTTCGAGTGGAAGGTGTACGGGCACGACCGCCCGGCGGATCTCGGGCAGCGCCTGCTGGCCGCCGGCTTCGCACCCGAGCCGGAGGAGACACTGATGGTCGGCGACATCGCCGAGCTGCACCTCGACGCCGAGCCGCCCGAGGGCGTTCAGCTGCGCACGGTCACCGACGAGGCGGGTGTCGACCTCCTCGTCCGCGTGCACGAGGCGGCGTTCGGCACGGACGGCTCCCGTCTGCGCCACGCCCTCCTCACCCGGCTCGCCGCCGAGCCGGACACACTCGTCGCCGTGGTCGCCCTCGCCGCGGGCGTGCCGGTGAGCGGGGCGCGCATGGAGCTGGTGCCCGGGACGCCGTTCGCCGGCCTGTGGGGCGGCGGCACCGTCGAGGGCTGGAGGGGCAGGGGCGTCTACCGCGCGCTGGTCGCCCACCGCGCCCGTGCCGCCGCCGACCGCGGCTACCGCTACCTCCAGGTCGACGCCTCCGACCAGAGCCGCCCGATCCTCGAACGCCTCGGTTTCGTCGCGCTGACCACCACGACGCCGTACATGTACGAGCCCTGAGGCGCCTTTCGGGCCGAGCGCGGGCGCGCCGTCAGCGGTGACCCGCCTTGGCCCGGTCCAGCGCGGTGACACCCACCGCGGCGAGGGCGATCTGGATGAGCCACTCGATCCAGTCGACCCCCTTGGTGTCCGCGACGCCGAGCGCGGAGGCGATCGCGGCGCCGACCAGGGCGGCCACGATGCCGATGAGGATCGTCCAGAGGATGCCTATGTGCTGGCGGCCGGGGACGACGAGCCGTCCCAGGACACCGATGATCAAGCCGATGACGATGGCGCTGATGATGCCCGTGATCTCCATCTTCCGTCCCTCTGCGTCGTGACCCCCCGCGTCCTTCGAATGCCCGCTGGAACCGGAGCCACACCGGTCGGTTCCCGCGTGGACGCCGATCCGACCGCCGCCGGCCGGTCCGCCGGCGCGTGCGCCGGCGCGGCTCCTCAGTCACGGCCGCGGGCACGCTGGAAGCGGGCCAGTCCCTCGGACAGTTCCACGACCGGGTCCGGGTAGTCGAGGGCGGCCCGCGCCGGCCCCTGGAGCTTCCACGGCTCGTGCACGGCCGGCCCGTCCAGACCGGAGAGTTCGGGCACCCAGCGGCGTACGTAGGTGCCGTCGGGGTCGTACCGCTTGGCCTGGGTGACGGGGTTGAGCACCCGGTTGGGCCGGGTGTCCGTGCCGGTGCCCGCCATCCACTGCCAGTTGAGCTGGTTGTTGGCGAGGTCGCCGTCGACCAGGTGACGCAGGAAGTGCCGTGCGCCCACGCGCCAGTCGACGTACAGGGTCTTGGCGAGGAAGCTCGCGGTCAGCAGGCGGCCCCGGTTGTGCATCCAGCCCTCGTGCAGCAGCTGGCGCATGGCCGCGTCGATGATCGGATACCCGGTGCGGCCCTCCCGCCACGCCTCGACGTCCTCGCGCGCGGTCCGCTCGGACCGCCACCGGTCGTGCTTCGTGCGGTAGTCGGCGCTCGCCGCCGAGGGCCGCGCCGCCAGCACCTGGCGGTGGAAGTCGCGCCAGGCCAGCTGCCGGACGAAGGCCTCCGCGCCCGGACCGCCGACGCCACGCGCCCGGTGCACGAGTTCGACCGGGGAGAGGGTGCCGAAGTGCAGGTGGGGGGAGAGCCGGGACGTGGCGTCGCCGGCCAGGTCGTCGTGGCGCTCCGCGTAGGCGCCGAGGCCGGAGCGCAGCCAGGCCGTCAGCCGTTCGCGGCCCTCCGTCTCGCCGCCGGGCGGCAGTCCCGCCGACAGCTCCGCGGCGGCCGGCCGGGAGGGCATCTCCCCGGAGGGGACGCCGTCCGGGACACGGACGGCGCGGGGGGCGTCGAGCGGAGCGCGCAGCCGCTGCCGCGACCACTGGCGGAAGTAGGGAGTGAAGACGGCGAAGTGGTCCGAGGTGGCCGGGGCCGGCGTGCCGGGCGTGACGGCCGTGGTCACCGTCTCGTGCACGTGCAGCCGGCGTCCGTCCGCCTCCAGCGCGCGCCGGAGCCGCTCCTCCCGGCGGTGGGCGAAGGCGCTGACGTCGGCCGCCATGTGGACCTCGTGGGCGTCGGCCTCGCGGGCGACGGCGCACACCTGCTCGACGAGGTCGCCGCTGCGGACGACCAGCCGGCCGCCGCGGCGGCGCAGTTCCGCGTCGAGGTCGTGCAGGCAGTCGGCCAGGAACGCCAGCCGGTTCGGGGCGGCGAAGCCGGCCCTGTCCACGGCGCGGTCGCGCACGAACAGCGGGACGACGAGCGGGGAGGCGTCGAGAGCGGCGCGCAGCGGCGGATGGTCGTGCACCCGCAGGTCGGCGGTGAACAGGACGACTGAGACGTTGCTCCGCATCACCCCGGATCACTTCCACCGGGCGGGCCCTCACGGATGCGTGCCGCGTTTTCCATGGGCCGATCGTGTGACGGTGGCGGCCGCGCGGCGACGGCTGGGAAAATATTCCGCCGGAGCCGTCGGGCGAGGTGCCGGCGAGGGGCCCGCCGTTCGTGTGAAAGGCGGGACGACGGCACGACGCCTAAGGAGACCGTCATGACGTACTACCTGCTCAGCGTGATCCAGCCGGCCGATGGTGAGCCGCCCTCGGCCGAGGCGCTCGCGCGGATCATGCACGACGTCGAGGGCTTCCACCAGGAGCTGCGCGAGGCAGGCGCCTGGATCTTCGCCGGCGGGCTGCACGGACCGGAAACCGCAGTCGTCCTGTGTCCCGGGGGCGGCGGTGAGGTGCGGGTCACCGACGGCCCCTACACGAAGGGCGAGGAGTATCTGGGCGGTCTGTGCCTCATCAAGGCGGCCGACAGGGACGCGGCCCTGGAGTGGGGCCGGAAGGCGAGCCTGGCCACTACGCTCCCCATCGAGGTGCGGCCGTTCCTGCACCCGGCCGGGGACTGATGCCCGGCGAGTACCGGCTCCGTCCGGCCTCGTGAGGGCGGGCGCCTGTGCTCCGCGGACCTCGCCGGGTGTGCGAGACTCCGCCGATGTCTTCCGAAACGATCACCGCGGACGCCGCGGGCACCTGGGAACTCGGCGACCTGCCCGTCCACCGCGTCGGACTCGGCGCGATGCGGCTGACGGGCAGCGCGGCCTTCCACCTCGGCACACCGAGCGACCGGACCCGGTCGATCGCCGTCCTGCGCCGGGCGGTCGAGCTCGGCGTGAACCACATCGACACGGCCGCCTTCTACTTCTCCGCCCGGCGCTCCGCCAACGAGCTGATCAACAGCGCCCTGTCGCCGTACCCGGAGGACCTGGTCGTCGTCACGAAGGTCGGTCCGTTCCGGAACTACTCGGGGGAGTGGGGCCCCTCCGCGCGCCCCGACGACCTGCGCGGCCACGTCGAGGAGAACCTGCGTCAGCTCGGCCGCGACCACCTGGACGTGGTGAACCTGCGCCGGATGAGGCAGGACTCCATCGCCGAGCACTTCGGCGCGCTCGCCGAACTGCGCGAAGAGGGCCTGATCCGCCACCTCGGCGTCTCCGACGTGGAGCCGCGCCACCTCGAGGAGGCCCGGGCCATCGCGCCGGTGGTGTGCGTGCAGAACCGGTTCGGCCTGGATCTCCACGACCCCGGAACCGACGAACTGCTGCGGGTCTGCGGCGAGGAGGGCATCGCCTTCGTGCCGTTCTTCGCGATCGCCGGCGAGGGCGGCTCGCAGGGGGCGGCGGGCGGTGCGCACGACAAGGAGGTCGAGGCTGTCGCCCGGGCCCACGACGCGACCCCGGCACAGGTCCGGATCGCCTGGACCCTCCAGCAGGGCCCGCACGTACTGGCCATCCCCGGTACCGGCGACCCCGACCACCTCGTGGAGAACGTGGCCGCGGGTGCCCTGCGCCTCACCGACGAGGAGATGGCCCGTCTCGACGCGCTGCACACCGGGGCCGCCTGAGCGGGCTCCCGTGCCCGCCGGCCCGGCCGCGACCTCCGGTCCGGGTCAGTCCAGCTGCCGGTGCAGGAACGCGACGGTGCTCTGCCACGCGCGGGCCGCCGAGTCGGCGTCGTGGCTGGGGCGGCGGTCGTTGAAGAAGGCGTGGCCGGCCGGGTACATGCGGAAGTCCGCGGTGACGCCCGACTGCCGCCGGATCGTCTCGCGCAGCTCCTCGACCTGCTCCGGCGGAATGCTCCTGTCCTGCTCCCCGTAGTGGCCGAGGAGCTGGGCGCGCAGCCCCGAGAAGTCGGGCAGCTCGCCCCGGACGGCGCCGTAGAACGGCACGGCCGCGCTCACCCGCGGCTCGACCGCCGCGAGGTACAGCACGAAGGCGCCGCCCATGCAGAAGCCGACCGCGCCGACGGTGCCGGAGGTGACCTCGGGCCGGGACAGCAGGTGGTCGACGGCTCCGGAGAGCAGTTCGACACCGCGGGAGACCGGCAGGGCCTTCAGCAGCCGCTGGGCCTCCTCGGCGTCGTGCGCCACGCTGCCGCCGTACAGGTCGGGTGCCAGGACGACGAAGCCCTCGGCGGCGAGCCGGTCGGCCACGTCGGCGATGTGGTCCGTCAGCCCCCACCACTCCTGGATGACGAGGACGCCCGGACCGCTTCCCGACGGGGGCAGCGCGAGATAGCCGTGCGCGGTGGCTCCCGCGCTCGGGAAGGTGACGTTCTGCCGGGCGGGCGTCTCGGCGGGCCTGGGCCGCTCGGACATGGCGCTCAACTCCTAGCCGGACTGCGGATCGGCGCCCCGTCCGGAGGCGGCGGGGGCCTGCTCGGATCCTTACCACGTTCGCCGTGCCGCCTCCGCCCGCCGTTCACGGTCCGTTTCGCACCCCTTCGTACGGTACTGCCCGCGGTCCGGTCGTGCAGCGCGCCACCGTCCGGACAGGGTTGCGGGCGCGCGCGTGCCCGCAGCCGTTCCCGTTCCCGTGGCCGTCTCCGCGACCATTCCCGGCGGCTCCTCCCATAATGGGCGGGCGGCCCCGGGCGGACGGGCGTGGCTGCGAGCGGAACGCGGCGCCAGAGTGACTACAATCATGTAGACGATCTACGACTGTGGGCGACGACGGGGTGAGGAAGAACCCATGACGGACGAGGACAAGGACGAACGCCGACCGGCCGGCGAGCTCGAGGCCAGTGTCATGGCCGTCCTGTGGGCCGCGGGCGCGCCCCGGACTCCCGGCCAGGTCCAGCTGGGCCTCGGCGCCGGCCTGGCCCGCACCACGGTCACCACCATCCTGACCCGGCTGTACGAAAAGGGCGTCGTGGAGCGCCACCGTCAGGGGCGCGGGTACGCCTACTATCCCGTCCAGGACGCGCACGGGCTGACCGCCCGCCGCATGCACTCCGAGCTCGACCGCGACACCGACCGCGAGACGGTGCTCGCCCGGTTCGTCGCCCAGCTCGGCCCCGACGACGAGCGTGTCCTGCGCGACCTGCTCGAATCCGGTGAGCGATGACCGTGGCCCTGCTCCTGCTGCTGCCCCTGCTGCTGCCGTTCGCCGCGCCGGCCCTGGCCCGGCGCGCGCTCGACCGCCTCGCCCCCGTCACCGCGTTGTGGACGATCACCCTCTTCGCGGTGGTGCTCGCCGGCTGCTCCCTCGCCGCGCTCGGCGCCTTCGTCCTCACCGGCCTGCTCAAGCTGCCCCTCGTCGCGGCGCTGGGCAAGTTCGTCCATCCGCTGTCCACCGCCTCCGACCTGGTGGTCGTCCCGGCGGCCGCGATCTCCGTCGGGGCGCTCGCCGTGTGCGCGTGCACGCTCGGGCGCGCCGCGCTGAGGGAGTTCCGCGCCTTCCGCAGCGCGCACACGGAGGCCGGCCGCAGGCCCGCCGCCGGCGACCTGTGCGTGGTGGACTCCCCGCACCCGGACGCCTACGCGCTGCCGGGCCGCCCGCACCGCATCGTCGTCACCACCGCGATGCTCCGCAGCCTCGACGCGGCCGAGCGCGAGGCGCTGTTCGCCCACGAGCGGGCCCACAACCGGGGCGGCCACCACTACTTCCTCGCCACCGCCGAACTCGCCGCCCACTGCCACCCCGCGCTGCGGCGGGTCCGCGGGGCGATCCGCCTCGCGGCCGAGCGGGCCGCCGACGAGGCCGCGGCCGCGGCCGTCGGCGACCGCCGTCTGACCGCCCGCGCCATCGCGCGCGCCGCCCTGGCCGGTCAGGAGGCCCGCTCCGTGCGCCCGGAGTTCGCCGCCGCCGCCACCTCCGGCCCGGTTCCGCACCGCGTCAGGGCCCTGCTGGCCGCCCCGCACGTCACCCGCCGCGCCGCGACTCGGGTCGCCGCGCTGCTGATGGCCTGCGCCGCGGTCTCCTTCGCCGCGTCGGCGACCGGCATGATCGACGTCCATCACCGGGTCGAGGTCGCCCAGGGCGAGCCCTCCCGCTGAACCCCGTTCGACCCCCGTCCGGAATGACTGGCGCCCTCGACGTTTTACGTATAACCTCACCCGACGATCGCACGTTCCGAAAGGTCCCGATGAGACGCATCGCCCTGATCACCCTCCTCGTCGACGACTACGACGAGGCGATCCGCTTCTACACCGGGGCGCTCGGCTTCCGGCTCGCCGAGGACGCCCCGCGCCCGGACGGCTCCCGCTGGGTCGTCGTCGAACCGGGCGGCGGGACCGGGACGGCCCTGCTCCTTGCCCGCGCCCGGACCGCGCCCCAGCGCGCCCGGGTGGGCGACCAGACCGGGGGACGCGTCGGGTTCTTCCTGCACACCGGCGACTTCGCCCGCGACCACGCCCGGATGCGGGCGGCGGGCATGACCTTCCTGGAGGAGCCCCGCCAGGAGCCGTACGGGACGGTCGCCGTCTTCGAGGACCTGTACGGCAACCGCTGGGACCTGCTCCAGCCCGCCCCCGACGCGGGCTGACCCGCCGCACCCCACCACCACCGCACAGCACCACGCACACACCACCACCGCTCGACTGCCCTAGGAAACGCCCCATGACCGCGCCCCGCATCGACACCGACACCCTCCGCCGGCTCCCCAAGGCCGTGCTGCACGACCACCTCGACGGCGGTCTGCGCCCCGCCACCGTCGTCGAGCTCGCGGACGCGGTCGGCCACACCCTGCCCACCACCGACCCCGACGAGCTGGCCGCCTGGTACTACGACGCGGCCAACTCCGGCGACCTGGTCCGCTACATAGCCACCTTCGAGCACACCCTCGCCGTGATGCAGAACCGCGAGGGCCTGCTGCGCACCGCCGAGGAGTACGTCCTGGACCTGGCCGAGGACGGCGTCGTCTACGGCGAGGTCCGCTACGCCCCCGAGCTGATGGTCAACGGCGGGCTGACCCTCACGGAGGTCGTGGAGACCGTCCAGGAGGGCCTCGCCGCGGGCATGGCGAAGGCGGCGGCCCAGGGCACGCCCGTCCGGGTCGGCACGCTGCTGTGCGGCATGCGGATGTTCGACCGCTGCCGCGAGATCGCCGACCTGGCCGTCCGCTACCGCGACGCCGGTGTCGTCGGCTTCGACATCGCCGGCGCCGAGGACGGCTTCCCGCCCGCCGACCACCTTGACGCGTTCGAGCACCTGCGCCGCGAGAGCGTGCCGTTCACCATCCACGCCGGCGAGGCGCACGGTCTGCCCAGCATCCACCAGGCCCTCCAGGTGTGCGGCGCCCAGCGCGTCGGGCACGGCGTGCGCATCACCGAGGACATCGTGGACGGCAAGCTGGGCCGGCTGGCCGGCTGGGTGCGCGACCGTCGGATCGCCCTGGAGATGTGCCCCACCTCCAACCTCCAGACCGGCGCCGCCACCTCGATCGCGGAGCACCCCATCACGGAGCTGAAGGACCTCGGCTTCCGGGTCACCCTCAACACCGACAACCGCCTGGTGTCCGGCACGACGATGACCCGCGAGATGTCCCTGCTGGTCGAGCAGGCGGGCTGGACGGTCGAGGACCTGCGCACGGTCACGGTCAACGCCCTCAAGAGCGCCTTCATCCCCTTCGACGAGCGTGTGCGCCTGATCCGGGACGTGGTGCTGCCGGGCTACGAGTCCGCGCTCTGAAGCAGTCCCCTGACGTAGGCGGCCTGTCCGGCGTGCTGGAGATCGTCGGACAGGACGCTGACCAGGCGCACGCCCAGCGTGACCGGCGGGTCCCAGCCCTCGTCGACGACGCGTTCCAGGTCCTTGGCGGTCAGCTGCCGCAGCGCCGTCAGGGTCTGCTCGTGCACGGCGTCGTAGTAGCCGGTCAGCAGGTCACCGGAGTCGACCCGCACCTCGGCGACCTTCGCCGGACCGTGCCCGTACCCGGTGTCGTGGCGGTTCAGGTGGAGTGCGAAGCGCTTGTGCCAGTCCCGGGCGAGCCACACCTGGTCGAGGCCGAACGCGTCGGCGACGTGGTCGTCCTGCACGCGCGTGAGGTGCCAGACGAGCCAGGCCACCGAGTTGGCGCCGGTGGCGGGACGGGTGTTGAGCAGGTCGGCCGGCAGGCCGTCGACGGCGGCGTGGACCTCTTCCCGGATGCGGTCGTAGCCGTCGATGAGGATGTCCTTCGCATGCATACGTCCACCTTGGCGTATCGCTCTGCGTCCCGCGTCCGGAACCGTCCTGCGTCAGGCGGTGTCAGGCGGTGTCCGTCAGGCGGTTTCCGTCAGGGGAGGTCCGGCTCCTCCTGTTCGAGGAGGGCGATCAGGGCGCGGGCCGCCGGACTCGTGGCCTGTTCGGGCGGCAGCAGGGCGACGGTCTCGTACGCGGTCTCCGTGGCGCCCTTCAGCGGCAGCGCGGTGAGCGAAGGCCGCTTGTGCCGGAAGTGGCGGGGGACGACGGCGATGCCCAGGTTCTCGTCGACCAGGTCGAGCAGGCTGTGCACGTCGTTGACCTCCAGGGCCACCGTGCGCCGGACGCCCGCGGCGGCGAAGGCCGCGTCCGTGGTCCTGCGCGGTCCCCAGTCCGGGTGGAAGTCGACGAAGACCTCGCCGTCCAGGTCCCGCGGCGTCAGGACGGCCTCGGCCGCCGCCAGCCGGTGCCCCGGGTGGCACAGCACCGTCATCGGCTCGCCGGCCAACGACACGGAGCGCAGCTGGTCGGTGTCCGCCCGGGTCCGGTAGGCGAACGCCAGGTCGAGCCGGCCGGCCGCGACCTCCTCGGCGAGGGCGCCCGAACCCGTCTGCCGCAGCCGTATCTCCACGTCCGGGTGGCGCCGCCGGAACGCGGCGAGCAGTCCGGCCACATGCACCCCGGCGATGCACTGCTCGGTGCCCAGCGAGAGCGTGCCGCGCAGCACGCCCTGCACCGCCGCCACCGCCTCGTGGGCCGCCCGCACCTGTGCCAGGATCCGCTGTGCCTCGCCGAGCAGCGCGCGCCCGGCCTCGGTGAGTGTCACCCGGCGCGTGGTGCGCACGAACAGGGACGTCTGCAACTCCCGCTCCAGGGCCCGGATCGACGCCGAGAGCCCCGACTGGGAGACCAGCAGGCGCTCCGCCGCCCGGGTGAAGTGGCGGTCCTCGGCGACCGCGACGAAGTGCTGGAGATGACGCAGTTCCATGATTGAGAAGCGTAGCCGTTGAATCCCATCGGATTCTCCTGTTGGACCGCTGCCCCCGGGGCGCGCGAGAGTGGGGGACACCGGTTCCGCCGGAACCGCTCACCCCTGTGCCAACCCTGATGGAGTCGCGTTGTTCACCGCCCACCCCGACCGCTACGCGGACATGCCCTACCGGCGCACCGGACGCAGTGGCCTGAAGCTTCCCGCGCTGTCGCTCGGCCTGTGGCACAACTTCGGCCCGGACCGCCCGGTCGACACCCAGCGCGCCATCCTGCGCCGCGCCTTCGACCTCGGCGTCACCCACTTCGACCTGGCCAACAACTACGGCCCGCCGCCCGGTGCCGCCGAGTCCGCCCTCGGCGACGCGCTCCGGGCCGACTTCGCGCCGTACCGCGACGAGTTGGTGATCTCCACCAAGGCCGGCTACCTGATGTGGCCCGGCCCGTACGGCGAATGGGGCTCCCGCAAGTACCTGCTGTCCTCGCTCGACCAGAGCCTGAAGCGGATGGGCCTGGAGTACGTCGACATCTTCTACTCGCACCGCCCCGACCCGGACACCCCGCTGGAGGAGACCATGGGTGCCCTGCACTCGGCGGTCCAGCAGGGCAAGGCGCTCTACGTCGGCGTCTCCAACTACTCCCCGGAACAGACCCGCGAGGCCGCCCGGATCCTGGGTGAACTCGGCACCCCGCTGCTGATCCACCAGCCCCGCTACTCGATGCTCGACCGGCGCCCCGAGGAGGAGGGCCTCCTGGACACCCTCGACGAGCTCCAGGTCGGCTCCATCGCCTACTCCCCGCTGGAGCAGGGCCTGCTCACCGCCCGCTACCTGGACGGCATCCCCGAGGACTCCCGGGCGGCGAGCGACAGCCCCTTCCTCGACTCCGACGCGGTGACCGGCGAACTGGTGGGCAGGCTGCGCGCCCTGGACGAGATCGCGAAGTCCCGCGGCCAGTCTCTGGCGCAGATGGCGCTGGCCTGGGTGCTGCGCGGCGGACGGGTCACCTCCGCCCTGGTCGGCGCGAGCAGCCCGCGGCAGCTGGAGGACAGCGTCGCCGCGACGCGGTCCCTGGACTTCGACGCGGAGGAGCTGGCCCGCATCGACGAGGTCGTCGCCTCGTAGGTCGTCGCCTCTCAGGACGTGTCCGGCCCGCGAGGCGGGCCGGACCGTGCGTACCGGCCCCGGCGGGCGCTCCGCCGGGGCCGGACCTCACGCCCTGCGGGGCCGGATCTCACGCCCCGGCGGGCACCCGGTCGAGGAAGCCGAGGACCGTGCGGATCCTGCCGTCGCCGTCCAGGGCGACCACGTCGGACCCGGCGACCGGCGCGGAGCCGTCGACCTCGCTCACCAACTCCCAGGAGAAGCGTGCCGTGTCGTGGTGCCCGTCGACGGCGCCGGTGAGCCGGAAGGCGAACCCGGGGAACTGCTCGCGGGCGGCGGTGATGACGGCGGCGATCCCCTCGTGGCCGCCGACGTCGGCGAGAGGATCGGTGTAGCTGCCGTCCGGGGTCCAGGCGTCGGCCACCGCCTTGGCCCGGGCCTGGGCGTCCGGCGCGTTCCAGGCCTCGAAGTAGCGGGTGACGGCGATCGTGTACCGGTCGGACTGCGCGGACATGCTGAATCAGCCTCCATCGAGGTCGTAAACGCTGGTCGGAGCCGGGTCCCGGTGATCGGCGACCCGATGGGTCCACCCTGCCGCGCACCTGCCGCCGGGGTCGATTACCGCGCGGGTCATGCCCATGGTCACGCAGCGCCGCGTTTCGGCCACGCGGCGTGCTGAATATGCCAGGAGACTGGCTGGAAAGTCGTGGTGACAGTGGTTCAGCGGTGAACATACTCGAATTCAGGGGCACTTCACCGCATAAAAGCCGTACGCAGGGCGAGGCGGGCCGGCCGGGCGGCGACGCTACGGGGGAGGAGCAGTGCACGACGAATTCCTGTGCCATGTCACCGCGTACGGTGTGTGCGACGGCCGCCGTATCGGTGTACCGCTCGGTACCTACCGGGCGCCCACCCTGGCCCTGGCCCTGTGGTGGCTGCGCGACCGCGCCTCCTGGATCGCCGAGCGGCTCGACCCCGGCCCCGACACCCCCCATGTCCCGCCCGGCGCGCTGGTCCCGGTGCCGGAGTCCGTGCCCGACGTCCCCGGCATCCTGCGCGCCTGGTGCGCCGACGTGGCCCAGCAGGAGCTCATGGCCGACGAGTTGACCGAGGGGAGACTGGTGCGCGTCGCCGCCCGTGACGAGACCACGGAGTACGAACTGCTCGCCGAGTCGGTGGACGCCCTGCGCATGCACCGGACCCTGCCCGCGCTCGTCATGCCGATGGGCTGACCGCACGGTGACGTGACCGGCGTGCCGCCAGGGCGCCCAGGAAGCCCGTGACCAGACCCCACAGGGCGGCGAGGCCCAGCGCGCTCCAGAACCGGGGACGCAGCAGCAGCTCTCCCGAGAGGTTGCCGCCGACGTCTGAGAGGCCGAGGAGCGACAGACCGTAGTACGCGGAGATCCGGCCCACGACACAGATCGTCAGAACCGTCAGGACCAGGGCGACGGCCATGCGCAGGGCGTGCCGCCAGGCCCGCGTCCCGGCCGGGGTACGCGCCGCCATCAGGTACGCGGCACCCAGCAGCAGCACCGCGTCCACGACCACCAGCCACCACACCCGGCCGTCGTGCTCGGCGAGCGTGCCCAGGTTGAGCGTGGAGACGTCCGGGGTGCGCAGCACCTCGTCGAGCAGCCGCGGCATCGGCAGCCCGAACGGGCCGTCCACCCGCCCGTCCCAGGTGGCGCCCAGGCCGATGGTGAACACCGGCCAGACCACGTTCGGCAGCCCGAGCAGGATCACGGCGAAGTGCTCCGCCGGATCCCCGCGGGTGGCCGCCGTCACGAGGGCGACGACCAGGCCCACGACCACGCACGTGAGCAGCAGGACCACCATGGCGTACGCCGCCGGACGCACCGGCTCCCGCCGCCGCAGCAGCCGTGTCGGCAACGGCGCCCCGGGCGCCACCAGCAGGGCCAGCACCAGCACGCCCGCCAGCCACAGCAGCCCGAAGACCGCGGTCAACGGCACCTGGGCGGCGAAGCCGACCTCCGGCGCGACGCCGAACAGGCCGCCGATGACGCCGAGCGCGCCGTTGCCGAGGTCGACGGCGAAGGTCTGCCGGGCGGCCAGCGCCAGACCGATCAGCGCGAGCAGCCACAGGACGGCGATCCGGGCGGCCCACCCGGCCAGTTCCCGCGCCCCGGCCACCGCGCGGTGGCGCAGCGGCCGCAGAAAGCCCGCGGCGACGACGAGCGCGCCGACCAGCGTGACGGACAGCGGCATCACCGTGATCCCCGCGTGGGTCCGGGCGAGGGCGCCCGCGTCGCCCGACAGGTCCACGCTGCCGCCGACCGCCGTCACCACGGTCGCGGCGACCACCCGGGGAAAGGCGTTGCCGGGAAGACGCGCCGCACCGGCCGCCCACAGCCCGAGTGCGGAGACCACGCCCATGCCCACCACGGCGGCCAGTACCGTGGTCAGGGCCTGTGCCCAGCCGTGGCGGGCCGTCGGCGGCGGGACCGTGGGGCTCGCGGGGCTCACACCGTCACGCTATGCAGGGCCCCGGCGCCGCGCCCGCCGGAAGGCCCGTCCGCGTCCGCGGGCGGGCTGGGACTGCCGGGCGCGGCTCGGGGTAACAGCACAGGTGCAGCAGTGTCCGGCCCGGCCGGCTTCCGAGAGAGACACGCATGACCGACTATCTGGACGGGGCAGTGATAGCGACTGGCTTCGACGTTCCCGTGGAACCGCTCCGGCGGGCGACGCACTACACCGGCGAACCGGGTTGCATCGCCGAGGCGCGCAACTTCGCCGCGCACTTCCTGGACCAGCTCAGGACCGAGTGGTGCGCCGAGATCGGCCGCCGCTGCGGCGACGCGCTCCTGCTGGTGGTCAGCGAGCTGGTCACCAACGCCGACCGGCACAGCGACGGGCCGTACATCCTGGAGCTGGAGGGAACGGACAGCGCGGTGAACGTGTGCGTGTACGACAGCAGCGCCGTACTGCCCCGGCGCTTCCCCCGGGATCCGCGGCGCGTGGGCCGGCACGGCCTGGAGATCGTGCACGCGCTGGCGCTGGAGGTGACCGTGGAACGCGTCCCGGTCGGCAAGCGGATCCGCGCGCTGGTCGAACTCGGCGGCGAGTGACCGGTGCGCGACGCGATGCCGCCCTGATCCCGTCCGCCTCGTCGGCCCGCGTACGTCCGTACCGGCGCTCCGGCACCGAGCGGTTGCGCGACCCCCGGGTACCCGGCCCGCCGTGCGGTATGCGCGCCGCCGGCCTCGGCGGGGCGTGCACCGCGCCGTGCACCCCACCTCGGGGACCCCGGTCGCGAATTCTCCGAGGGCGCAACCGCCCACCCTTCCACCCGCGTCCGGGACTCCTACGCTGAGGGGATGAGCGAACGAGCGCCGAACCAAGCCCGCGTCATCCCCTTGCGCCCGCCGGCCGCGCGCCCCGGGCCGTCCCGTCCGGAACCCGGACGTCCCGCGCAGGGCCGCACCCCGGCCGCGGCGCCCAGGGAACCCCTCTGGCGCGACCTCGTCGGCGACGTCCTGCGCCGCGAGCGGCAGGCGCAGGAGCGCACGCTCAAGGACGTCGCCGACGCGGCGAGGATCTCGATGCCGTACCTGTCGGAGATCGAACGCGGCCGCAAGGAGGCCTCCTCGGAGGTCCTCGCGGCCGCGGCGCGGGCGCTGGGCATCGGCCTCGGCGACCTGCTCTCACGCGCCCAGGACGAACTGGTGCGGACCGCGGCACGCGGCGCCGTTCACGACCGCGGCACGTCCGTCCCCCGTTACGACGGGATGTGCCTGGCCGCCTGACGCCCGCGCCGGCGCCTCGGACCGAGGGTCCGCACCCGCGCGGGGCGCCTGCCCGCTCCCGTCAGACCCCTGCGAGGCGCCGGCTCAGCACCTCGTCGGCCAACCCGTACGCCACCGCCTCCTCGGCGGTGAACACCTTGTCGCGGTCCATGTCCGCGCGCAGCGTCGCCGGGTCGTGGCCGGTGTGCCGGGACAGCACCTCCTCGACCTGGGAGCGGATCCTGCTCATCTCCCTGGCCTGGAGCGCCAGGTCGGAGACCGTGCCCTGCCGGCCGCCGGCGGCCGGCTGCCCCAGCAGCACCCGGGCGTGCTCCAGCACGAACCGCCGCCCCGGGTCCCCGCCCGCCAGCAGCACCGCCGCCGTCGAGGCCGCCTGCCCCACGCAGAACGTGGAGATCGGCGCCTGCACGAAGGTCATCGTGTCGTAGATGGCCATCAGCGAGGTGAACGAGCCGCCGGGCGAGTTGAGGTAGATCGCGATCTCCCGGTCCGGGGCCGCCGACTCCAGGTGGAGCAGCTGGGCGATGACGACGCCCGCGACGCTGTCGTCGATCTCGGTGCCGAGGAAGACGATGCGCTCGTTCAGCAGCCTGCTGAACACGTCGTAGGACCGCTCGCCCTGCGCGGTGCGCTCCACCACGTAGGGAACCGTGTACGACCCCATGTCAGAGCCCCATCCGTCGGCGCGAGTCGGCCGGGCGGATGTCGGCGAGCGAGTCCACCACCCGGTCCACCATCCCGTACTCCCTGGCCTGCACGGCGGTGAACCAGCGGTCCCGGTCGCCGTCCCGTGAGATGGTCTCCTCGCTCTGCCCGGTGTGCTCGGCGGTGATCCGCTCGATGGTCCGCTTGGTGTGCTCCAGGTTCTCCGCCTGGATCTCGATGTCCGCGGTGGTGCCGCCGATGCCCGCCGACGGCTGGTGCATCATGATCCGCGCGTTCGGCAGCGCGAACCGTTTGCCGCGCGCTCCCACGGCGAGCAGGAACTGGCCCATGCTGGCGGCGAACCCCATCGCCAGCGTCGACACGTCGTTGGGGATGAGCCGCATCGTGTCGTAGACGGCGAGCCCCGCGGTGACGGATCCGCCGGGGCTGTTGATGTAGAGAGCGATGTCGGTGCGCGGGTCCTCGGCCGACAACAGCAGCAGTTGGGCGCACACCCGGTTGGCCGACACCTCGTCGACCTGGGTGCCCAGGAACACGATCCGCTGGGCCAGCAGCCCGGCCGCGAGGTGGTCGTCGAACCGGCTGGGCGGGGTGTCGTGCTCCTCGGCGCGCGGCGCGAGCGCGCCGGCCGGGAGCAGTGCGGTCGATGGGGCCATCGGGTCTCCTTGTCGTGGCACGGATGCCACCCCACTGTCGGCCCGGTGTCACCGCCGCGTCCGGTTTCTCTGCCCGTGGCAGATCCGCCACGGGCAGAGCGGCACCCGTCAGCCCTTCTCGCGCACCTGCCGGAAGAACGCCCGCACGTCCGCGACCAGCAGATCCGGCTCCTCCATCGCCGCGAAGTGCCCGCCCCGGTCGAACCGCGTCCAGCGCACGATGTTCTCGGTGCGCTCCGCCCTGTGCCGCAGCGGGAGCTGCAGTTCGGCCGGGAAGACGGCGAGCGCGGTCGGCGCGGTCGACGGCTCGGCGGGCGCGGCGGCCCGGCCCGAGGCGTGCGCCCGCTCGTAGTAGATCCGTGCGGAGGAACCGGCCGTCCCGGTCAGCCAGTACAGCATCACGTCGGTGAGCAGCCGGTCCCGGTCGACGGCCTCCTCGGGCAGCTCGTCGCAGTCCGTCCACTCGCGGAACTTCTCCACGATCCAGGCGAGTTGGCCGACGGGCGAGTCGGTGAGGGCGTACGCCAGGGTCTGCGGGCGGGTGGCGTGCAGCACCGCGTAGCCCGTGCCCTCCCGCTGCCAGGCGTCCCAGCGCCGCCACGAGGCGAGCGTCCGCTCCCGCTCCTCGGGGCCGAGCACGGCCAGCTCCTCCCCGGTCGGCTCGGTGGACTGCTGCGCGCCCGGCAGCAGGTTCAGGTGGACGCCGATCACCCGGCGGGGGTGGGCACGGCCCAGCTCGCGGGAGATCGCCGCGCCCCAGTCGCCGCCCTGCGCGCCGAACCGCTCGTAGCCGAGCCGCCGCATCAGCTCGGCCCACGCGTCGGCGACCCGTCCCGCCTCCCAGCCCCGTTCGGTGGTGGGCCCGGACAGTCCGAAGCCCGGAATGGTCGGCAGGACGACATGGAAGGCGTCGGCCGGGTCGCCGCCGTGCGCGGCCGGGTCGGTGAGCGGGCCCACGATGTCGAGGAACTCGACGACGGAGCCCGGCCAGCCGTGCGTGACGACCAGCGGGGTGGCGTCCGGCTCCGGGGAGCGGACGTGGGCGAAGTGCACCTGCGCCCCGTCGATCGTGGTCGTGAACTGCGGCAACTGGTTCAGCCGCGCCTCGGCCGCCCGCCAGTCGTAGTCGTGCCGCCAGTACCGCACGAGCTCGCGCAGGTAGCCGAGGGGAACGCCGTAGTCCCAGCCCACGCCTGGCAGCTCGTCCGGCCAGCGGGTGCGGTCGAGGCGCTCGTGCAGGTCGTCGAGGTCGCTCTGCGGGACGCTGAGCCGGAAGGGCCGGATGCCGTCGGCGGGCGGTGACGTCGTCATGCCCGCGATGCTAGTTCCGGGCCGTCGGAGCGCCCCGCCGTTTTTCCCACGCGCCGATGAGTTTCGCGGCGCGGGCCGGTCGATACACATGACCCGCGTCCCGAACTCCAGGAGGAACCCGTGGCCACCGAAGGATTCACCACCTGTCTCTGGTTCGACGGCCAGGCCGAGGAGGCCGCCCAGTACTACGTCTCGATCTTCAAGAACTCCGCCATCGGGAGGATCAGCCGCTACAACGAGGCCGGACCGGGTCCGGCCGGATCCGTGATCACCGTCGACTTCGTGGCGAACGGCCAGAAGTTCGTCGCGCTCAACGGAGGCCCGCAGTTCACGTTCAACGAGTCGATCTCCTTCCAGATCTACTGCGAGAACCAGGAGGAGGTCGACCACTACTGGACCAGGCTCACCGAGAACGGCGGCGAGCCCGGCCCCTGCGGCTGGGTCAAGGACAGGTACGGCGTCTCCTGGCAGGTGGTCCCTGCCCGGCTCATCGAGCTGATCAGCGACCCCGACGCCGAGAAGGCGGCCCGCACCACGCAGGCGATGCTCGCCATGGGCAAGCTCGACATCGCGGCCCTGGAGAGGGCGTACGCGGGCGAGTGACGGCGGGCGACGGGGCCGGTCCACCCATCCGGGGGAGTGGACCGGCCCCGCTGTCGCCCGCGCCGGGGCGACCGCGCGCGCCCCGGTCAGGACAGGTCGTTCACCAGCACCGCGGCCCCGTCGAAGCGGCCGGCTTTGAGGTCCTCCAGCGCCTGCGGGGCCCGCGAGAGCGGATAGGTGTGCGTGGTGGCGCGCACCCCGTGCCGGGCGGCCAGGGCGAGGAAGTCCCGGCCGTCCTCGCGCGTGTTCGAGGTGACGCTGCGCAGTTCCTTCTCGTAGAAGAGTTCGCTCTCGTAGTGCAGGGGCGGTGTGTCGCTCAGGTGGATGCCGGCCACGGACAGGACGCCGCCGCGGTCCAGGGCCCGCAGCGCGACCGGGACCAGGTCGCCCACGGGGGCGAACAGGATCGCACTGTCCAGGGGCTCGGGCGGCACCGCGTACGCGTCCTGGGCCGAGGCCGCGCCCAGCTCGAACGCGAGTCGCCGCGCGTCCGCCCCCCGGGTCATGACGTGCACCCGGGCGCCGTCGGCGAGTGCCACCTGGGCGCACAGGTGGGCGCTGCCGCCGAACCCGTACAGGCCGAGGCGCCCGCCGGCCGGCAGCGCGGCCCGGCGCAGTGCCCGGTAGCCGATGATGCCCGCGCACAGCAGCGGCGCGAGCGCCACGTCCTCGACCTCGCCGGGCAGCCGGTAGGCGAAGGCGGCCGGGACGGTCGTGTACTCGGCGTAGCCGCCGTCGGTGTCCCAGCCGGTGTACCGGGAGGCCGGGCACAGGTTCTCCGCGCCGCGCAGGCAGTACGCGCAGGTGCCGTCGGTGCGGCGCAGCCAGGCCACGCCCACCCGGTCGCCGGGCGCGAAGCCGTTCACCGCCCGTCCCCGGTCCGCGACCACGCCCACGACCTCGTGGCCGGGGGTGACCCCGGGCCGGTGCACCGGCAGATCACCCTCGGTGACATGCAGATCCGTGCGGCACACCCCGCACGCGCGCACGTGCACCAGCAGTTCGTCGTCACCCGGCACGGGGACCGGCTTCGATGTCAGCCGCAGCGGGCCCTCCTCCACCGGCCGGGGGTCGGTCACCGTCCACGCCCGCATCGTGCCGTCCGTCATCTCGCGCCCCGTCCGCCGTGGCCGCCCGGTCCCCCCGTTCGTCCCCAGTGTGGAACAGGCCGGACCGTTCGGCGCGCGGCGCGGCCTGGTACGCGCCGCCGCCCTACCACGGGCCCCCGCGGCCGGCGGTTCGAAGGGCCCGTCCGGCCGTGGCATGATCGAGCCCATGCGTGAACGTGTGGTGGCCGCCTGCGACGGGGCGTCGAAGGGAAATCCGGGTCCGGCGGGCTGGGCGTGGGTCGTCTCGGACGACGCGGTGAGTCCCGCCCGCTGGGAGGCGGGAGCGCTGGGCACCGCCACCAACAACGTCGCGGAACTCACCGCGCTGGAGCGGTTGTTGACGGCGACCGACCCGGACGTGCCGCTCGAGGTGCGGATGGACTCGCAGTACGCGATGAAGGCCGTGACCACCTGGCTGCCCGGCTGGAAACGCAACGGCTGGAAGACGGCCGCGGGCAAGCCGGTCGCCAACCAGGAACTGGTCGTGCGGATCGACGAGCTGCTCCAGGGCCGCTCGGTCGACTTCCGCTATGTGCCCGCCCACCAGGTCGACGGCGACCCGCTGAACGACTTCGCCGACCGGGCGGCCAGCCAGGCGGCGAGCGTGCAGCAGTCCGCGGGCAGTGCCCTCGGCTCGCCGGAGCCCCCGCCGGCCGCCCCCGCCTCGGCCTCCCCGCGCCGCCGCGCGAACGGCGCCAAGTCGGCGGCACGGCCGCGCGGCGGCGGCGCGTCGTCCCGCACGATCAAGGCGAAGTTCCCCGGCCACTGCGTGTGCGGCCGCTCCTACGCGGCCGGCGAGTCCATCGCCCGCAACGACCAGGGCTGGGGCCACCCCGAGTGCCGTGCGGCGGCCGCCGGATAGCCGCCTCGACGCGAACGGGTCGGCGCCTCTGTACGGGTGAGCGCCCGGAGCGGCCCGATCCGGCGCCGTGGGGCGGCTGATGACAGACTGTCGCCATGGACGAACGTGAATTCGGCAGGTCGCACCAGCACGCGTCGGTCGTCGGGCTCGGCACCTGGCAACTGGGCGCCGACTGGGGCGACGTGGACGACAAGGACGCCCTCTCCGTGCTGGAGGCGGCCGCCGAGTCGGGGGTGACCTTCTTCGACACGGCCGACGTCTACGGCGACGGGCGCAGCGAGTCGGCCATCGCCACCTTCCTCGGCAGCCGGCCGGACCACCATGTGCTGGTCGCCACCAAGATGGGCCGGCGCGTCGACCAGATCCCGGAGAACTACGTCCTGGACAACTTCCGCGCCTGGAACGACCGTTCCCGGCGCAACCTGGGCGTCGACCGTATCGACCTGGTGCAGCTGCACTGCCCGCCCACCCCCGTGTACTCCAGCGACGCGGTGTTCGACGCGCTGGACACCCTGGTGGAGGAGGAGCGGATCGCCGCCTACGGCGTCAGCGTGGAGACCTGCGCCGAGGCGCTGACGGCGATCGCCCGGCCGAACGTGGCCAGCGTGCAGATCATCCTCAACCCGTTCCGCATGAAGCCGCTGCGCGAGGTGCTGCCCGCGGCGCGGGAGGCGGGCGTCGGCATCATCGCCCGGGTCCCGCTCGCCTCCGGGCTGCTGTCGGGCAAGTACACCAAGGACACCGTCTTCGCCGCCGACGACCACCGCACCTACAACCGGCACGGCGAGGCCTTCGACCAGGGCGAGACCTTCTCCGGCATCGACTTCGCCACGGGCGTGGAGGCCGCGGCCGAGTTCGCCGCGCTCGCCCCCGAGGGCTGGACCCCGGCCCAGCTCGCGCTGCGCTGGATCATCCAGCAGCCGGGCGTCACCACGGTCATCCCGGGCGCCCGCTCGCCGGAACAGGCACGCGCGAACGCCGCCGCCGCGAAGCTGCCCCCGCTGGGCGAGGAGACCCTCGCGGCGATCCGGGACCTCTACGAGCGCCGGATCAAGGACCAGGTGGAGGCCCGCTGGTAGCGGCGGGTCGAGGACCGCTCGCCGGGAAACCCGCAGGACACAGGGGCCGGCCCGGGGCGCGGGCCGGCCCGGGCCACGGCACCCGCCCAGGCGACGGCGGCGGCCTCGCCCAGCTCCCCGCGAGCACCACCGCGAGGATGAGGCCGTGATTACGGTCTCCTCCTCGCCCGGCGCCAGCACGGCATGCGGACGGTGCCGACGCCGGCCGGCACCGGTGTCGCGGCTCAGCGCAGTGCGAACCGGTCCGCCCAGGACATGACGTCGGCGATCGCCGCGTTGCCGCCGCACACCACCAGGCCGAGCCGGACGTCGGGGCCGATCCGCTCCCGTACCAGCCGGGCGGCCGGCAGCAGACAGCCGGCGGCGGGCTCGGCCCAGACTCTTCCGTGTTCGGCGAGGTCGAGGCAGCCTCGTACGGCCTCCCGGTCGGGCACCACGAGCACCTCGTGGACGAGGGCGCGGACATGGTCGTACGTCAGCTGGGACACCGTCGGCGCGCTCAGCGTCGTCACGATCGAGGAGAGGGCCACCGGCACGGGGCCGCCGGAGGCCAGCGCCTCGGACATGGCTTGGGCGCCCCCGGTCTCCACGCCCCAGACCCGCACCCCGGGCCGCAGCGCGCGCAGCGCCGCGGCGACGCCGGCGATCAGCCCGCCGCCGCCGATGCTGACGAGCACGTCGGTCAGCTCACCGGCGTCCGCGGCCAGCTCCAGGCCGACGGTGCCCTGCCCGGCGACCACTACCTCGTCGTCGAAGGGATGGACCAGCGTGAGCCCCTCGTCCCGCAGCCGCGCGGCCAGGGCGAACGCCTCGTCCATGCCGTCGGTCAGCCGCACCGACGCCCCGGCCTCCTCCGCGACCGCGACGGACCGCGCGGGCGCGGAGTGCGGCATGACCACGGTGGCCTTCACATGCAGCGCGGCGGCCATGACGGCGAGCGCGATCCCGTGGTTGCCGCCGCTGACCGCGACCACGCCCGCGGCCCGCTCCGCCGCGTCGAGCGTCAGCAGTCGCGCCGTCGCGCCGCGCGCCTTGAAGGAGCCCGTGCGCTGCAACAGCTCCAGCTTCGCGGTCACCGGGGCACCGAGCAGCGCGGACAGGCCGGGGCTCGGCACGGTCGGTGTGCGCACGACGTGTCCGGCGATCCGCTCGGCCGCGGTTTCGATCTCCGAGATGCCGATCACGGCAGTCCACCTTTCCGGCGCGGGGTGATGATCCGCGCCGTCCCGACCCTCACCTGCCGGGGGCGCACAGGTCAACAGGTCTAGCGGAGTCCCTCGACCAGGGTCGGCCTCCTCAGTGCTGCTGGGGCCGGTACGCCGGCGCCTCGCTGGGCCGGACGACGACGTAGCCCTCGCCCTCCAGCAGCAGCTGCACCGCCTCGCCGGACCCACCGCGCAGCATCGAGCCGAACGACTGCGAACGGTGCAGCGACGTCTGGAGGCGGGCGGTCCAGCCGACGACCGCGTCCGTGTCGACGTACACCGGCTGCTGCGGCGTGACCGGTAGGACCAGCGGGCTGCCCTCGCACACCAGACCGAGGCGGCCCTGCCCGGTGAACACGCTGTTGAACAGACCACCGCCCGCGATGCCCGAACCCTTGACCGTCGTGATCCGGTACGACAGCGTCGCGTCGAAGCACAGCACGTTGCGGCCGTTGACGGTGAACTCCTCACCCGGGTCGACCTCGACGACGAAGCAGTTCCGGGCCTCCTGCGCGAACCAGGCCTCGCCCTGCCCGCGCACCGTCATCAGCGGCAGCCCCTCCCCGGTGACCGCCCGCTTGAGCATGCCCCCGACGCCCTGGCCCCTGCGCTCGAACCGCAGGTCGCCGCGGTAGGCCACCATCGAACCCTGGCGGGCGACCATCTCGCCGTCCACCGTGTACCTGACGCACTTGGCGTTCTCGACGGACATGCCCGGCGCGCTCGCGGGGCCCACCACGTACTGACTGGAGAACAGGTCACCCTTCATGCGGGCATCCTGGCCCGGAGGCGCCCGTTCCGCCAAGATCACTCAGCGAGGTCGTTTTCCACGGCCGTGCCGGGCAGGGGATATCTCCATCGGCACGGCCGGCGCCGGGTCCTGATGAATACGAGTGGCCGGCATGCAAGCGCGACGTCCGAATATCGCCGGCACGTGGGTCGCCCCGGCGCGAGCATCGATCACGGTGCCGCATGGTCGCCCCGAGTCCGACGTCCTCGCGGGAGCCGGACACGGCCCGCCCCGCCACGACGACCCGCGAAAGACCTCCCCATGAACCAGCCCGCGTCTGCCGCCGACGCCCTGTTCGCCCCCGCCGCACCGGCCGGTCGAGCGCCCCGGATCCCCATGACTCCGGGCCTGCCCGCGCTCAGCGGACTCGACTGGGAGGAGCTGTATGCGCGGCTGAACGAAGAGGGCGTGGCCCTCACCCCGCCACTGCTTTCCCGCGCCCAGTGCGAGGAGGTCATCGACACGTTCGACGAGCCCGGCCTGTTCCGCTCCACCGTTGTCATGCAGCGTTACCAGTTCGGCCGCGGCACCTACAGGTATTACGCCGACCCGGCGGCCGTGCCGCTGATCCAGACCCTGCGGGAGCGGCTGTATCCGCCGATGGCGTGGATGGCCAACCAATGGGCGCCGCGGCTGAGCGAGCGTACCTTCCCCCTCACCTTGGACGAGTTGCTGGCCGAGTGCGCGGACAACGGGCAGCACCGCTCCACTCCGCTGATCCTCCAGTACGGCCCCGGCGACTACGCATGCCTGCACCAGGACATCTACGGCGAGATCGTCTTCCCGCTGCAGATCGCGATCATGCTCAACCAGCCCGGTGAGGACTTCACCGGCGGCGAGAACGTCTTCGTCGAGCAGCGGCCCCGCCTCCAGTCCCGCGCGATCGTCGTCAAGCCCCAGCTCGGTCAGGGAATGATCTTCCCCGTGCGGCACCGCCCGATCAGCGCCAGGAACGGCTTTCGCCGCCACCCGATGCGCCACGGCACCAACGCCGTCGAGTCCGGGCAGCGCACCACCCTCGGCCTCATCTTCCACAACGCCCGCTGATCCGCGCCTTCCGATCCCGGCGTGAGGCTGAGCGACCACCGGCGCGCGACATCCTGCCGCTGTTCGGTGTCACACACAGTTCACGGCCCCCGGGGACCGCGCCCCTTGCCCGCCACCTCACAGAGCGACGGCCGAATCCCGCCGGACATTATGGCTGACAAGCCGCAAAGTGGATGGTGACACCAGGACTTCGAGACTGCACGAAAGGACATGGACCGATGACGGTCTACACGACGATGGACAGCCCGCTGGGCGAACTGTTGCTGGTGGGCGAGGAGTCGGCCACCGCGACGGGCGGCACCGCGCTCGCCTCGCTGTCCGTGCCCGGCCAGAAGTACGGGGCCGTCGTCCAGGACGGCTGGATCAGCAAGCCGGAGGCGTTCACCGAGATCGCCGCCCAGCTGCGCTCCTACTTCGAGGGCCGGCGGACCCGCTTCGACATCGAGTACGTCACCAGCGGCTCGGACTTCCAGCAGCGGGTGTGGACGGCACTGGAGACCATCCCGTACGGCACCACTCTCACCTACGGCGACATCGCCGACAGGATCGGCGCGGCGAGGGCCGCGGTGCGCGCCGTGGGCACGGCGATCGGCGCGAACCCGCTGCTGGTCGTGCGCCCCTGCCACCGCGTGATCGGCGCCGGCGGGCGGCTGACCGGCTACGCCGGCGGCCTGGCGCGCAAGCAACAGCTCCTGGACCTCGAAAACGTCCACCAGGCCGCCTGACCGGCCCCCGGCCCCGGCCGTCTCCGCGCGGCGAACGGGGCCGGGCGGCACCCCTCTCACCGATCCGAGGAATCCCCGTCATGACCTGCACCACCCGACTCGCGGGCCCGGTCGCCGGCCGGGTCGCACAGACCGACTGGGCCGCCCTCGCAGGCGAACTCGACGAGCACGGCAACGCCCTGACCGGGCAGATCCTCACCCCCGCCGAGTGCCGCGAGATCACCGCCCTCTACGACCGGCCCGACCGCTTCCGTACGACCGTGGACATGGCCCGCCACCGCTTCGGATCCGGCCAGTACCGCTACTTCACCCACGACCTGCCCGACCTCGTGCGGGATCTGCGCGAGGCGTTCTACCCCCGCCTGCTGCCCATCGCACGCGACTGGGCCGCCAGGCTCGGCAAGCCCGCACCCTGGCCCGACGCCCTGACCGAATGGCTCCGGATGTGCCACGAGGCGGGGCAGGCCAAGTCCGCGCAGATCCTCCTGCGCTACGGGCCCGGCGACTGGAACGCCCTGCACCGCGACGTGTTCGGCGACATGCTCTTCCCCCTGCAGGTCGTCATCGGCCTCGACGCCCCCGGCACCGACTTCACCGGCGGGGAGTTCCTGATGACCGAGCAGCGCCCCCGCGCACAGTCCCGCGGCTCGGCCACCACCCTGCCCCAGGGCCACGGCCTGGTCTTCACCACCCGCGACCGGCCGGTGGCCACCCGACGCGGCTGGTCGAACGGGCCGATGCGGCACGGTGTGAGCACCGTCCGCTCCGGCCGCCGGCACACCCTCGGCCTCGTCTTCCACGACGCCGCATGACCCCCGCCCCCGGTGAACCCGCACGCACCTACACCCTGCTCGGCGGGGACGGACGGCCCTACCAGAGCCCGGTACCCGGCACGCTCGGCGGACACCGCCGCGGGCGGCTGTACGGTCGGCTGGACTGCCCGTCCGCGCTGCGGGCCATCGCCTGCGGCCACTACGTCACACACCGGGTGTTCTTCGCCGACGAGGCCGCCGCGGTCGCCGCCGGATACCGGCCCTGCGCCGTGTGCCTGCCGAGAGCGTACGCCCGCTGGAAAGCCGAACGAGAAGGCACCACCACCCCATGAACCCCCTCACCGAGCAGGGCGAGGACTCCCGCTCGCCCCTCATCAGCCCGGCCGACCTCGCCACCCACGCCGGCGACCTGCCCCTGCCCCGGCCGCACACCGGCGCCGAACTCGCTTCGCTCCTCGGCCTGCTGACGGGGCCGAAGCCACGGATCGAGACGGTCGCGATCGGACACAGCCGCGACGACGCCTCCCGCGCCGCCGCCCAGGCGTTCGCGAACGCGTGGACGGCCCGAGGCGGACGGGTGCTCACGGTGGTGGACTGGCCGGAGACGGCCGCCTCCTGGCTGCGCCCGGCGAGGCGTCTGACCGCCGAGACCCCCGACGCCTGGGTGATCGCCGCCGCCGTGCTGGGATTCGCCCAACTCGCGCGCCGCCTGCGCCAGTCCACCGATATGGACCCGGCGCGCACCGTCGCGTTCTCCTCACTGAACACCTCCCGCCTGACCGCGCTCGCCGGCCCCGGCACACTGAGCGGGCTGCGCGGTGCGAGCGCCGACGGCGGCACCTGGGACGCACGGGGGGCGTGGGTCACCTCCTACCCGCCGGGCGGGGTGACTGCGTGAGCGCGCTGATTCCCCGGCCCGCCACGGAGGTCGCGCCCGGCGCCGTGCACGTGCCGGGCCGGCTCGCCCTCGGCGAACAGCGTGAACCGGTCGCCGCCTGCCGCGCCTGGGCCGGTGGCCCGGTCCCGCCCGCGGCCTGGACTCCGGCCGGCTGAACATCACGATGCGCGTCACCGGCCTCACCGGTCCCGAGGAGGCGCGGTGGCCGCCGTGACCGGCGTCGACGGCCTCGCTCGCTGCCCGTGGGCCCACGACGCCCTGCTGCGCGACCACCACGGCGCGGTTCAGCGCAGGGAGTCCGCCCAGTTCGCCGGGACCCGTCCCGCCGGGCCCGGGGTCGGCTGGTCCGCCGGGTGGCTCACGGGCGGCGCGAGCTCGGGGCCGGACTCGTAGAACTCGTTCGTGTCGAAGTTCCAGAACCAGTCCTCGCCGGGCTCGTAGCTGCGGATCACCGGGTGCCCGGTGGCCCGGTGGTGGGCGGTGGCGTGCTTGCCGGGGGAGTCGTCGCAGCAGCCGATGTGGCCGCAGCGGGCGCAGCGCCGCAGATGGAACCACCAGCCGCCGGCCGCGTCGCACTCGGCGCAGCCGGCGCCGCTGGGCGGCACGCGGGGGTCGATTCCGGTGTCACGGGTCATGTCGGCTCCTCGGATGTCGGACGGTCCTCGGCGACGAGCGGCGGTCCGGCCGCCGCCGGTCCGTCGCCTTCCCCGGCGGTCAGCGGCAGCAGCACCTGGAACCGGGTGTCGCCCGGCACCGACTCCACGCGCAGGGCGCCGTGGTGCTTGTTGACGACGATCCGCCAGGAGATGTCAAGACCGAGGCCGGTGCCCTGGCCGACGGGCTTGGTGGTGAAGAACGGGTCGAAGATGCGGTCCCGGATCTCCGGCGGCACCCCCGGTCCGGTGTCCCGGAACTCGACCAGCAGCCGGTCGTGGTGGAGCGCGGTCCGCACGGTCAGTGTGCCCTCGCCGCCCGCGCCGTTCATGGCGGACACCGCGTTGTCGATCAGGTTGGTCCACACCTGGTTGAGTTCGGCCGGACAGGCGGGGATCCGCGGCAGTGTCCGGTCGTACTCCTTGACGACCTCGATGCGCGGCCCGATCTTGCCCGACAGCATCAGCAGGGTGCTGTCGAGGAGTTGGTGTACATCGGCGACCTGGTAGGGGGCGCGGTCCAGCTGGGAGTACTGCTTGGCGGCGTCCACGAGACGGGAGATCCGGGTGGCGGAGTCCGTGATCTCGTCCATCAGCAGTTCGGTCTCCACCGCGTAGTTGAGCCACCCCACGGCACCCGGCAGGATCTCCTCGTCGACGGCCGCCGCGACCTGCTCCAGCCAGTCGACGTCCAGCCCCGCCTGGACGAAGGTGGGCGCCTGCTGCGGGCCCGGGTCGATACCGTGGTCCTCCAGCCAGTCGGTGAGGGCGTCCTCGCGGTCGGCGGCCTGGAGCGGGCTGAGCTCCGGGGCCTTGGCGACCCGCTCGGCCGTACGCTCCTGGATCTCGATGAGGTTGGTCAACTGCTCCCGGGAGAACGGCCCTTCGGCGATCACGGCGAGCTTGCGCCGCATCCTGGCCACCCGTTCCCGCAGTGCCGCGGTGGCCCGTACGGCCGCCGCCGCGGGGTTGTTGAGCTCATGGGTCAGTCCGGCCGACAGCGAGCCGAGCGCCAGCAGCCGCTCACGCTGTCCGACGGCCGCCTGGGTGCTCTTGGACCCGAGGAACAGCCCCTCCAGCAGGTGCACCGCCATCGGGAACCATTCCCGCATGATGTCCGCGAACGCGTCGGCGGGCAGCACGAAGAACCGCGTCGGCTCCGTGACCCGCATCGAGTTGATGTAGACCTGCCGCAGCCGGTCCCCGAGGTACGCCTGCATGGCACCCGAGTACACCCCGCGCTGCGAGGTCCGGCTGACCTCCACGTCGTCGCCGCCGACCCGGCGGGAGAGCACCACCGTGCCCTCGATCATCACGTAGAAGCAGGTGGCCGGCTCGCCCTCGGTGTACACCGGGCCGGGGTCGAAACTCTCCACCCGGCCCTCGGCGCACAGCCGGCCCAACTGCTCGGGCCGGAGCTTCTCGAACAGGAACAGCGAGCCGATCTCACCGGGGCTGCACGGCATCCGCCGGCCGCTCACGACTGCTCCAGGTAACGGTGCACGAGCAGCACGGCCATGGCTCCCTCTCCGACGGCGGACGCGACCCGCTTGGCGGACTCCGCCCGCGCGTCACCGGCGACGAACACGCCGGGCACGTTGGTCTCCAGGTGGTACGGCGGCCGGTCCAGCTCCCACCCCGGCGGCGGCCGCCCGTCGGCGGTGAGGTCGGGCCCGGACAGGATGAACCCGCGCCCGTCCCGCAGCACCGTGCCGCCCAGCCAGTCGGTCCGCGGCGCCGCGCCGATGAACACGAACATCCACTGCGCGTCGACGAGTTCGCTCTCCCCGGTGGCCGTGTCGCGCAGGGCCAGCTTCTCCAGGTGGCCCGAGCCGTGTGCCGCGTCCACGACGGTGCCCGTGCGCACGGTGATGTTGGGGGCCTCCTCGATCTGCTGGATCAGGTAGTACGACATCGACGCCGCCAGCGACGCCCCGCGCACCAGCAGGGTCACCGACTTCGCGCCCCGGGACAGGTACATCGCGGCCTGCCCCGCGGAGTTGGCGCCGCCGACGATGTAGATGTCCTGCCCCTGGCAGGAGGACGCCTCGGTCAGCGACGAACCGTAGAACACCCCGCACCCGGTCAGCTCCTCCACGCCGGCCGCCGGAAGCTGCCGGTAGGACACGCCGGTCGCCAGGATCACGCTGTGCGCGGCGACGGCCGAACTGTCGGAGAACCGTACGATCCGCGCCGCGCCGCAGACCTCGAGGCCGGTCACCTCGCGCGCGGTCAGGATCTCCGCGCCGAACCGGGTCGCCTGCCGGCGGGCCCGGTCGGTGAGCTGGGCACCGGAGACGCCGTCCGGGAACCCGAGGTAGTTCTCGATCCGTGAGCTCTGCCCCGCCTGCCCGCCGGTCGCCGAGCGCTCCACGAGCACCGTCCGCAGCCCCTCGGAGGCCCCGTAGACGGCCGCGCCGAGCCCGGCCGGGCCGCCGCCGACCACCACCAGGTCGTAGAAGTCGGCGGCCGGTGTCGTCGCGAGCCCCACGTGGGCCGCGAGTTCGGCCGGCTCCGGTTCGAGCAGCGTGGTGCCGTCCGGGGTGACCACCAGCGGCAGCCGCTGACCGTCCTGCCCGGCCGCGGCCAGCAGCCGCCTCCCCTCGGGCTCGTCCGAGGAGTACCAGCGGTACGGCACCTGGTTGCGGGCCAGGAACTCCCGTACCTGGGAGGACCGCGCCGACCAGCGGTGCCCCACCACCTTCGTGCTCGGCACCGGCCGGTAATCGCTGCTCCGCCAGACCTGGAGCAGGTCGTCCAGGACCGGGTACAGCTTCTCCTCGGGCGGGTCCCAGGGCTTGAGGAGGTAGTGGTCGAGGTCGACGACGTTGATCGCGTCGATCGCCGCGTCGGTGTCCGCGTACGCGGTCAGCAGCACCCGCCGGGCGCCGGGGTGGATGTCCAGGGCCTGTTCGAGGAACTCGATGCCGTTCATCCGCGGCATGCGGTAGTCGGCCACGATGACGGCCACGGGGTCGCCGCGCAGCTTCAGCTCGCGCAGCGCGTCCAGCGCGGACTCGCCGGACTCCGCGCGCACGATCCGGTACGACCCGCCGTAGTGCCGCCTGAGATCCCGGGCGACGGCGCGGGACACCCCCGGATCGTCGTCCACGGTCATGATGACGGTCCGTGCCTGCTCCACGGCCTGTGCCATGCCGCTGTCACCCCGCGTGGTCGGATCGGCGGCCCGGTGCGCCCCCGTCGTCACCGCGCCGGCTCCTGTCCATCGTAGGGGCGTCCGTCCCGCCGCGCCCGAGTACGTGGCAGGCGACCGCACCGGCCGGCCGCCGCGGCGACCGGCCGGTGGGGGAGACTGGACCGGGAACGGCTCACCACACAGGGAGGCACACGGGATGACACGCCCGATCACGGCAGGGGTGGACGGATCGGAGGAGAGCCTCGCCGCACTGGCGTGGGCCGCACGGGAGGCCGAGCGCCGCGGGCTGCCGCTGCGCGTGGTGCGGGCCTGGCGCCACGAGGTGCACGACGCCTTCGACCTGGGCGACCGGGACAGCCAGCAGGCGTGGGTGCGCGACGCGGTCGCCGAGGCCGCCCGGACCGTCACCGAGCGCCACCCGGGCCTGAAGGTGACCGCCGACGCCGTGGAGGACGACGCCGTGCCGGCGCTGCTCGGCGCCGCGGCGCGGTCCCAGGCACTGGTGCTCGGCTCGCGCGGACGGGGCGCCCTCGTCGGGTTCCTCGTCGGCTCCGTCGGACAGCAGGTGATCGCCGGGACCGAACGCCCCGTCGTCCTGGTGCGCGCCGAGGACCGCCCGGCCGCCGAGGTCGCGGGCCGGGAGATCGTCGTGGGGCAGCAGGGCGCCCCCGAGGACAGCGCCGCGGCCCTGGAGTTCGCGTTCGAGACCGCCGCCGCACGCGGAGCGGGGGTGCGGGCGGTGCGTGCCTGGACGCTGCCGCCGGTGTTCGCCTACAGCCCCGGCTCGCTCAAGCTGCTCGACGAGGCCGGCGGCCTGGAGCCCTACGAGAGCAAGGCGCTGGCCGCGGCGCTCCAGCCGTGGCGGGAGCGCTTCCCGGACGTCCCCGTCGTCGAGCACGTGGAGATGGGCAGCGCGGGCCAGGTGCTGCTCGCCGCGGCCGAGCACGCCCAGCTGCTGGTCGTGGGGCGCCGGGTGCGCCGTACGGCGGTGGGCGCGCGGATCGGCTCCGTCGCGAGCGGGATGCTGCACCACGCCGGCTGCCCGGTCGTCGTCGTCCCGCACCCGTGAGTCAGCCGGACGTCGCCTCCGGCGTCTCGCGCGCCTGGGACAGGATGGTCCTGACGTAGTCCTGCACGGCGGTGTCGAGGCCGATGTCGTGCCGCGCCCGCTCGGACAGGTACCAGCGGTGCTCCAGCAGCTCGTGGTACAGCTCGGCCGGGTCCATGGTGCCGTGCAGCTCGCGCGGCACCGCCCGCACGGCGGGGCGGAACACCTCCCGCACCCAGCGGTGCGCCAGCACCTCCGGGCGTGCGGCGTGCGGGTGACCGCCGCCCGGCGCGTAGTCGTCCTGGGTGGCCATCCAGCTCTCCAGGTCGTTCAGCAGCCGCCGCGCCTGGTTCTCCTCGGTGTCCAGGCCGGTCAGGCGCAGCAACTGCCGCTGGTGGTGGCCGGCGTCGACGACCTTGGGCACGAAGGTGACCGTCTCGCCGGTGGCGGAGCTCTCGATCTGCATCTCGGCCACGTCGAAGCCGAGGTCGTTGAGCCGTCTGATCCGGCGCTCGATGTAGTGGTACTTGCCCGCCGGGTACACCGAGGTGCGGGTCAGCTCCTGCCACAGTCCGTCGTAGCGGGCGCAGATCTCGGTGCCGAACTCGATCGGGTCCACCGAGGGGTGCAGCGCGCCGGAGGCCTCCAGGTCCAGCAGCTCGCCGCTGATGTTGACGCGGGCCAGGTCGAGGTCGTACTCCCGCTGCCCGGGGCTCAGCCTCCGGTGCAGCTCGCCGGTCTCGGCGTCGACCAGGTAGGCGGCGTACGCGCCGGCGTCGCGGCGGAAGAGCGTGTTGGACAGGGAGCAGTCGCCCCAGGCGAACCCGGCCAGGTGCAGCCGCACCAGCAGCACGGCCAGGGCGTCCATCAGGCGGTGCATCGTGGCCGGGCGCAGGGTGGTCTCGAACATCGAGCGGTACGGCATCGACCCGCCCAGGTGCCGGGTGATCAGTACCGGCTCCAGCGGCTCGCCGGCGTGGTCGGTGCGGCCGGTGACCACGGCCAGCGGGTCCACCGCGGGGATGCCGAGCCGGTCCAGGTCGCGCAGCAGCCCGTACTCCCGCAGTGCCGGGCGTTCGGCGAGTTCCTTGACGGCGATCACCTCGTCGCCGGCGCGGGCGTAGCGCACCACGTGCCGGGAGATGCCGCGCGGCAGCGGCACGAGGTACTCCTCGGGCCACTCGGCCAGCGGTGTCCGCCACGGCAGCTCGAACAGGAGCGCGGGGTGCTCCGGGTTGGTGGCGCTGATCTGCAAGCCCATGGCAGGAAGCCTAGGGCGTGCAGGGCATCGCGCGGCAGGCGGGACTTTGGCAGCAGGTGCTAGGTCCTGTCGTCAAACTCCCGTCGTCCGCCCGGAGGGCGGGCCTTGCGGCGTCAGGTGCGTGCTCTTGGCGTGCCGGGCCCTGGCCCTCGTACTGGATGTACTTGGGTCAGGGCCCGGTGCGGCGAGAATGCGTGCATGGCGTCGCGGGGCAGGCGGGAGTTTGACGACAGGGCCTAGAGGGCGAGCTCCCGTGCCCGCAGTGCCGCCTGCCGCACCGGACCGCGGTGCACGGGGCCGTGCCCGGGCAGCAGCAGGTCTCCCTCCAGGGCTTCGATCCTGCCCAACGAGGCCAGTGCCTGGGCGCGTTGGTGGTGGAACATGTCGGGCAGCAGCTGCGGACCGGTCAGGCGCGAGGTGGGGTGGCCGCACACCAGGGCGTCGCCGGAGACCACCACGCCGGTGTCCGGGAGGTGGAAGACGGTGTGGCCCTGGGTGTGGCCGGGCGTGTGCACGGGCACGGGCCGCCCCGGCAGGTCGAGCGGGCCGGCGGCCGGGAACGGCTCCGGCGCGGCGACCGGCACGTGTGCGGTGCCGCCGAGGCGCAGCGCGTGCACCGCCCAGGGCAGCACGCCGGGCCGCCAGCCGTTGCGCAGCACCTGCCCGACGGTCACCTGGTGCAGGAACTCCCGCCGCGCGTGCGGAAGTTCGGCTTCGTGCAGCCGCACCGGGGTGCCGTGGGCGAGGCGCAGGTACTCGGCGGAGCCCAGGTGGTCGTTGTGCGCGTGGGTGACCAGCACGGCCGCCACCGCCCGGGGCGAACTCCCCACCGCCGCCAACGAGTCGAGCAACTGCTGCCGGTCACCGGGGTAGCCGGTGTCGATCAGGGTGGCGGCGTCGCCCTCGGTCAGGATCACCCAGTTCGTGTTGCTGCCGTGCACCAGATAGGTGCCGTCGGCGACCTGCTGCACGTCCGCGCGCATCGCTCTCCTCGCATCCCGGGGCGGTTGTCCGACGGGGACAGCCAACCAGATGCGTCGGGGTGCGGTGCAAGCGCGGACGTGCCCCGTGTGTCGGTCACAGCCAGCTGTGGAAACGCCGGATGAACCAGACCTTCACCAGCTGGGTGAGGACGCAATACGCCAGCAGGGTGCCGATCAGCCACGGGAAGTAGCTCATGGGCAGTGGCTGCAGGCCGATGGACGCACCGAGCGGGGTGAAGGGCAGTGCGATACCGAAGGCCATCACGGCCGCGGTCATGACCATCACCGGCACGGAGGCCCTGGACTGGATGAACGGGATCTTGCGGGTCCGGATCATGTGCACGATCAGGGTCTGGGAGAGCAGGCCCTCGATGAACCAGCCCGACTGGAACAGGCTCTGGCTGCCGACGGTGTTGGCGGAGAAGACGTGCCACATCAGCAGGAACGTCGTGATGTCGAAGATCGAGCTGATCGGGCCGATGAACACCATGAAGCGGCCGATCCCGCGTGCGTCCCAGTTCCGCGGCTTGCGCAGGTACTCCGGGTCCATGCGGTCCCAGGGGGTGGCGAGCTGCGAGATGTCGTAGGACAGGTTCTGCACCAGCAGGTGCAGCGGCAGCATCGGCTGGAACGGGATGAAGGCGCTGGCGACCAGGACCGAGAAGACGTTGCCGAAGTTCGAGCTGGCCGTCATCTTGATGTACTTGATGGTGTTGCCGAAGGTCTGCCGGCCCTGGAGCACGCCCTGTTCGAGGACGGTGAGGTCCTTCTCCAGCAGGATGATGTCGGCCGACTCCTTGGCTATGTCGACGGCGGTGTCGACGGAGATCCCGACGTCCGCGTCCCGCAGCGCGGCGGCGTCGTTGATGCCGTCGCCGAGGAAGCCGACGGTGTGTCCGCCGCGCTGCAGGGCGCGGACGATGCGCGCCTTCTGTACCGGGTTGACCTTGGCGAAGACGGTGGTGCGGGCGGCCAGTTCGGTCAGCTCGTCGTCGTCGAGGTCCTCGACGGAGGCCCCGGTGACGACCTTGCCCACGTCGATGCCGACGTCGGCGCAGACCCGGGCGGCGACCAGTTCGTTGTCGCCGGTGACGACCTTGACGGTGATCCCCTTGTCGGCGAGGGCGCGCAGCGCCTGGGCGGCGTCGGCCTTCGGCGGGTCGAGGAAGGCGAGGAAGCCGGCCAGCGTGAGCTCGTCCTCGTCGGCCACGGTGTAGGTGTCGCGGGTGGCGGGCAGCGAGCGGGTGGCGACGGCCAGGACCCGCAGGCCCTCCCGGTTGTGGTCCTGAGCCGTACGGGTGACCTGCTCGCGCAGTTCCGCGGTCAGCTCGATCCGCTGTCCCCGGTCCGTCATGTGGGTGCACAGCGCGAGGACTTCCTCGACCGCGCCCTTGGTGATCAGGGTGTGCTCGGCCGAGCGGGCGGCTTCGGCGTCGGCGTACGTCGTGCGGCTCAGCACCACGGACATACGGCGGCGGGCGAAGTCGAAGGGGATCTCGTCGACCAGGGTGAAGCGGGCGTCGACGACGATCTCCTCGGCCTCGTCGACGCGGTCCAGCACCGCCTGGTCCATCAGGTTGCGCAGGCCGGTCTGGAAGTGGCTGTTGAGGTACGCGTACTGCAGCACCTCGTCGTCCTCCTGGCCGTGCGCGTCCAGGTGGCGGTCGAGGACGATGCGGTCCTCGGTCAGGGTGCCGGTCTTGTCCGTGCACAGCACGTCCATCGCGCCGAAGTTCTGGATGGCGTTGAGCCGCTTGACCACGACCTTGCGCCTGGACATGGCCACCGCTCCGCGCGCCAGGTTGGCCGAGACCACCATGGGCAGCATCTCGGGGGTGAGCCCGACCGCGACGGCGATACCGAACAGGAACGCCTCGTTCCAGTCGCCCTTGGTCAGGCCGTTGACCGCGAACACCACCGGGACCATGACCAGCATGAACTTGATCAGCAGGAAGCTGACCCTGCGCACGCCGTTGTCGAAGTTGGTCTGCGGGCGCGCTCCGACCAGGGAACCGGCCATCGACCCGAAGTAGGTGTCGGACCCGGTGGCCACCACGACGCCGGTGGCGGTGCCGGAGGTCACGGAGGTGCCCATCAGGCAGAGGTTGTCGGCTTCGACGGGGTCGTCGGTCTCCTGCTGTCCGAGGTCGCTCGCGCGGGTGTCGGCCTTGGACACCGGCAGCGACTCGCCGGACAGGGCGGCCTGGCCGACCGTCAGGTCCTTGGCGGTCAGCAGCCTGAGGTCGGCGGGCACCAGGTCGCCGGCTGCGAGCTGGATCACATCGCCCCGGACGACCTGCTCCATCGGCACTTCGAGTGAGGAGGAAGCGGAACCTTCCGCCGTGTAACGCCGCACCCTGGTGGTCGTGGTGACCAGCGCCTTGAGCGCGGCGGCCGACCTCGCGGACCGGTACTCCTGCCAGAACCGGAGCACGCCGCTGATCAGCACCATCGTCGACAGGATCAGCACGCCGGGGTCGGCCGGGTCCTGCCAGTACATCACGCCGGCCAGGAAGACCAGGACGGCGATGAAGGGGTTTCCGTAGGCCTTGGCCAACTGGACGTACCACCTGGGCGTCCGCTCGTGGGCGACGACGTTGGCGCCGTCCCGCTGCAGTCGGGCCGCCGCCTCGGCGTGCGTCAGGCCCGGCCCGTCGCCGGCCGTGTCGTTCAGGACCTGCGCGGCGGGACGGCGGCTGATCGCGGCCAGCCGGGCGCCCGCCGCCCGGGTGCGGGCCTCCAGTTCGGCGGTGCGGCGCTCGCGGCGGGTACGGCCCGGCGGAGCCAGGCGCTCAGGGGTCATCGTGTCGGTCATCGACGTACCTCCCTCCGCGCACGACGGCAGGCGTGAGCACACGGCAGAGCCGACCGTGGCGCGGAGTAGTCGCAACGGCACCGGGGCAGCACAAGCACCCCCGTTGCCGGAAGGATCGGAAAGGGATCAGAAAGGATCAGAAAGGGGTGGGGCAGGAGAAGGCAGGCACACCGCGGCCGCACCCGGAGTCTGCGCGGACCCGTCGTGCGGTGGCCGCGGGCGTCAGCTCAGCGGTGGTTCACACGGCCGCGAAGGCGCGCGTGCGGACAGGCGGAAGACCTGCCGTGGCAGGAAACGGGAAGGCCGCCGGGGCGGTATGACTGCTACTCGGACCACTGCTGTCGCAGTCCATGTCTCTCGCCTCCTTCCGGCCGGGGCGCGCGGTGCGCCGTACGACTCGGCAAGGAGCGACCGGGCGGATCCCGGATCACCCCAACTCGTCAGAGCTTTGGCACTCCACGGCGTGATCCCCTTGCGGGGAAGCCACTTGGGGTCACCCCTTAATTCGGGGAGACCTGTCCTGATCCGGAGCGTCTCTCGACGGGTGGGATCAGTGGCCTGTGTCCGTGAAGACGCCTCACCGAACGAGGTGCCTGCTGCCTTCGAACGACCCCCATGGTAGCCCACTACTTGCGTATAAGCGCAAGTAGGACGGTGGGTCGGTCCGGAAAATGCCTTTATTTGGCATAGTTGAAGGCGTCCGCGACCCGTTGATGATTGCTCACTTGCGCGACCGTGCAACTATTTGCGCTGCTTCTTCGTCTCACGGGTGGCAGGGCGGCGATGTCGACGACGACCGGGCTCCGTCGCCGCATTCAAGGATCAGCGAGAGCGGACGTATGCGTGATCAGCAGGAACGGACCGTCGGTGGCGTCGGTACGCAAGGGCGGGGCTGCCCGCCCGGCCAGGCGCGGGTGGTCGCGCAGCGCGGTGCCGGGGGGCGCGCGTCGTCCCAGGGTGCGTCGCGCAGGCGGCGCCCGCGAGGAACAGGTGACGCGTCCCGGGTCGGAGGGCCCGGGACCGGTGCCGCTGTTCTGGCGCTGGCAGGCCCTGCGCTGTTGGGGGCGGCGGTGGACGCGGTCGCGGGTCACGGTCCCGGCTGGGGCGTGGTGTCCGGGGCGACGGCGGGCGCATTCCTCGCGGCTCTGCTGGCGGTCCGCGGTCGCGTCCTGGGGTGGGTGGTCCCACTGCCGGTTCCGGCTGTGGCCGCTGTCACGGCCGGATGGGCGCTGACGTCCGACGGTCCGCCTGCCACACGACTGGCGCGGTGGGCCGTGGCGGTGTTCCCGGCGATGGCCGCCGCGGAGTGTGCGGTGCTCGTCGTCGTGCTGGCGGCGGCTGTCCTCCGGTTCGGCGTGGGGAGGGCCCGCCGTGTCTGAGTCCACAGGGCGCCGTCGGCGCCGCGCCGCTGTCCGCAGCGGGCGAAGCTCGTTGGGGATACGCGCGCTGCGCGTGGTGGTGTGGACGGTGTCGTCGGCCCTGCTGCTGGGATGCGGGGCGACCTGGTACGCGTACCACACCCTGATCAGTGGGCTCACCACGTCCGACGCGCTGGACGTGGTGCGCAAGAAGGCGCCACCGCGCCTGGACAACGCCGTGAACCTGCTGCTGATCGGCCTGGATTCACGCAAGGACATGAACGGCAACGACCTGCCCCGGCAGTTCGTGCAGAAGGAGCTGCACGCCGGATCCAGCAGTATCGGCTACTACAACACCAACACCCTGATCCTCATGCACATCCCCGCCGGTGGCGGCAGGGTCCAGGCGTTCTCCATACCGCGCGACGACTACGTGCAGACCCTCAACGGCGACGGGTCCGTACAGGGCCACTACAAGATCAAGGAAGCCTACGCCAACGCCTACACCGGCGCCCGCGACAAGTACGCCCAGCAGGGCGTCAAGGGTGCCGACCTGGAGGCCAGGAGCCGTGAGGCCGGGCGCGAGGCGACGCTGGCGACGGTCCAGGACTTCACCGGGGTGCCCATAGACCACTTCGCCGAGGTCAACCTGCTGGGTTTCTACGACATCGCCAAGGTCCTGCAGCCCATCACGGTATGTCTCAAGCACCCGGTCAAGGACCGCTACTCGGGAGCGGACTTCCCGGCGGGCGTGCAGCAGTTGAACGCCCGGCAGGCCCTGGCCTTCGTGCGCCAGCGGCACGGCCTGGACGCCGGGGACCTGGACCGCACCCGCAGGCAGCAGGCCTTCATCTCCAGCGTCACCCACCAGCTCAGGTCCCAGGGAGTGTGGAGCAGCCCGTCCAAGCTGCAGGGCCTGTTCGACACGGTGAAGAAGGACATCGTCCTGGACAGCTCCTGGAACGTCCTCGACTTCGCCCAGCAGGCCACCAACCTCACCGGCGGGAACGTCGTGTTCCACACCCTGCCCATCGAGGGCTTCGCGCTCCGCAACGGCCAGGACGTCAACCTGGTCGACCCGGAGAAGATCAAGGCGATGGTGCGGCAGGAGTTCGGCCAGAACCCGTCACCGGCTGCCACCGCCCCGGCCGCGCCCGCCGTCGTCGACGTACGCAACGGAAACGGCACCGAGGGCGAGGCCTCCGCGGCGCTGTCCTACCTGGTCGAACTCGGCTACACGGCCGGCACGACCGGCAACGCGGCCGTGCAGCCCACCACCACCGTCGTCTACGGCCCAGGCGCCCAGCAGGCGGCGCGGCAGATCGCCGGCCGGCTCAACGCCGCTGCCCCGGTCTCCAGTTCGCAGGTGCCCGCCGGCCATGTGGTGGTCACCCTGGGCGGGAACCACGCACTGCCCAGCGGACCGCCGTCGTCACCGGCCGCCACGGAGCCGACCCCGTCGCCGCCTGCCGACTCGGGCATCGCCGTGAAGGCGGGCGGGGTGCCGTGCGTCAACTGAGTCGCTGACACCCGTGCCGAACTCGGCCCGGAGGTGAGCCCGTCTGGCATAATTTCTTTATTGCGCAATTGAACAAGCGTTGGGGTTTGTCCGCTCCTTCCCTCCGTCGCACAGGAGTTGTCCTGGAGGGGGAGCGGACGTTCCCTCGCAAGGAGGTCTCATTCATGCCCGCTTCGCCACGGTCTCGCTTCGCCCGGGCCCTCGCCGCCCTGGGCGTGACAGCTCTGGTGGGACTCGCCCCGCCGGCCTTCGGTGCGACGGCTGCCACGGACACCGGTACGGGGGCCGTGGCGGAAGCCTTCAAGAAGGGGCCGGTGTACGTCGATCCGCGAGCCGCGGGGGAGTTGCCGAAGTCCGCGGCCGACAAGCTCGCGGCGAGGATCGAGGCCGCGGACAAGCCGGTCTTCGTCGCGGTACTGCCCCGGTCCGCCGACTACCCGCAGGCGTCCCTGATGCCGGACCTGCGCTCACTCACCGGCATCAGCGGGGTGTACGCCGTGCGCCTGGGCGAGTTGTTCAACGCCAGGGCGGACCATCAGGTGATGTCGCAGAGCGCCGTCGACAACCTGCGGGGAGCCGTGCAGCGTTCCTACGCCTCGGACACGGAGACGCAGTTGAACGCGTTCGTCGACCAGGCCGTCCAGCAGGCGAAGGGGCACGCCCCCGCGTCCTGGAAGGACAGCGGTGACGGCGGCTTTGGCGGCGGCGGGCTGATGGTCGGCGGCCTGCTCGCGGCCGGGGCGGCCGGGGGCGGATATGCGCTGTGGCGGCGGGCGAGGAAGCGGCGGGAGGCCGAGCAGAGGGAGTTGGAGGCCCTGCGGGTGGTGGTGGACGAGGACATCACCGCCTTCGGCGAGGAACTGGACCGTCTGGCCTTCTCCCCGTCCGAGCCGGGCGCCACCGACGAGATGCGCGACGACTATTCCCGTGCCCTCGACGCCTATGAGCTGGCCAAACAGCAGATGGCCGATGCGGCACGGCCGCAGGACGTGCAGCCGGTGACCGCCACGCTGGCCGACGGCCGCTTCGCCCTGGCCACCCTGGCCGCCCGCCGCGGCGGAACCCCGCTGCCCGAGCGTCGTGTGCCCTGCTTCTTCGACCCCCGTCACGGTCCCTCGGCCGACGACGTGAACTGGTGCCCGCCAGGCGGCGCTCCGCGGATGGTCCCCGCCTGTGCGGACGACGCCGCCCGGGTGACCCAGGGCGGACAGCCGATGACGCGGATGGTCGACACCGGCCAGGGCGCCCAGCCGTACTGGAACGCCGGCCCGGCGTACGCGCCGTGGGCGGGTGGCTACTTCGGCGGCGCGGGCGCGGTGGTCGGCGGCCTGCTCGCCGGCACCCTGCTGGGCAGCATGCTCAGCGCGCCGTCCGCCTTCGCCGGTTCCGGCGACGGCGCCTCGTCCGCCCCCGATCTGCCGGACGGCGGCGAGTTCTCCGGGGCGGACTTCCGGGCCTCCGACTTCGCGGGGGGATTCGACGGTGGTTTCGGGTCGGACGGCGGGGGTGACTTCGGCGGCGACTGGGGGTGATCGCCCCGGGGCGGCGACCTTCTCGGGTGACAGGTGACCAAGCGCCCGACCCAGGGCGACAGAATCGAGAGAGTCGGGAGGGACAGAGCCGTGCCGCACACGACCACGGCCGAGAGCCTGCTGGAAGAACTGGCCAGGGGATGTCCGCTGCCGCCGGAAGAGCAGGTGCGGACCACCTATCGTCCGGTCGAGGTGTGCGACGGGACCGGATGGACGCGGCCGGGCACCGTCACCGGATGGTGGACCAGCCCCGAGGGGGACACCCTGTGCCGACTGAGGCTGCCGGGATGCGCCTCTTCACGCTGGGTGGCCTTCGACTCCGACCGGATCGCCCTGCTGGTCCAGGGCGGCACCTGACGTCTTCGTCGTTGACGGGCAGCGGATTCCGGCATCGTTCTTCGCGATGGACAGCGGTGACCGAGGTCAGTCCCGCAGGCGGGCGGCCGCGGCGTCGGCCAGCAACCGGGCCAGATCCATGGGCAGGCCGAGGTGGCGTACGAGCCAGGCGGTGTCATGGCCGCGGGAGGCGAAGGCCCAGGCGGTGTAGAGGTGGTTGAGGGAGGGCGCGTTCGGTCCCAGCAGACGGGGCCGGACCGCTTCCATGGGGAAGCCCTCCAGGGTGCGGGAGGTGAACGACGACCCGTCCACCGCCTCCAGAACGCGGCGCCGCGCTCGCCGACTGGTTTTGCGATCCGCGCGCACCACCGCTGCGAGCAGGATGAACGCCGTGACGGCCGCTCCCAGCAGGGCGCCACTGATGACCGGACGGTACGCCGTCGGGGCGGTGGCCAGGACGGTCATCTCCAGCGTGGTGAAGGTGATCACGCCGAGGACGGCGGTGCCGGCGCCGTTGCGCGGGTGAGGCAGAGTTTTCATCACCGACATCACCAACTACCTTCTCTCCTTCGAGGAACCCGGCAGTGCGCACGTCGGAGCGCTGGAACGCGGGGGACGGGATGGCCAGGTGCCTCCTGCTGCCTTCAGCAGCATAGCCGCATACTTGCGTGATCGTGCAAGTAGGAGGTTCCGGGGTTCTGCCATGAGGAAGGGTCTGGGACATGGAGTTCTTCTGCTACCACCGCGACCGGCCCGGCTCCCTGCCGTTGCGCCACGAGAAACTGGAGGAGCACTGGTCCTACATGGACCGGTTCGCGAAGGAGATGATCGCCCGCGGTCCGACGCTCGCCGAGGACGGCGAGACGCCCACCGGCAGCGTGCACATCCTGGACCTGCCGGATCCGGCCGCCGCCCGCGCGTTCGCCTTCGACGAGCCCAACTACCAGTCCGGCGTCTACCGGGACGTCCTGCTGCTGCGGTGGCGCAACACGCTCGGGCGCACGATGTGGGACTTCCCCGGTGGCCGTACCGGCGGCGACCGCTACCTCGTGCTGGGCCTGGGCGCGGGGCAGGACGCCGCCGACCCCGCCGCACCGCCCGACCGGGACGAGTTGATCGCGTACGGGCCGCTGCTGTCCGACGACGGAGCGGCCCGGCTGGGCACGGCGGCCCTGGTCCGGGCGCCGGACCCGGACACGGCACGGGCCGTCCTGGCCCCGGCCCGGTACGCGGACGTCGAGGTCCACGCCTGGCGGTTCGGCGGCCGGCCGTCCTGAGCGGAAGGCGCCGAGCCGACGGCATCGCCCCGGCGAGACGGCGCACCGTGGTGCCGCGGGCCACCACCCGCAGGTACGGCGGCACGGTGCCGGGCAGCAGGACCGGCGCGGCCGCCGTCCAGGCGTCCCGCATCCGTGCCGTGAACCGGCATCGCCCTTTCGATACACCGACGCATCGGATACATTCGCGTATCGAACGGGAGGTCCGGCATGGCGGACGAGGGCACGGAAAGGCGCGTCACCCGGCGTCGGCAGCGCACGCGGGCCGACCTGCTCGACGCCGCCTTCACGGTGTTCGCCGCCAAGGGCTTCGGCCGGGTGACGATCGAGGAGGTCTGCGAGGCCGCCGGCTACAGCAGGGGCGCCTTCTACTCCAACTTCACCACCCTCGACGAGCTGTTCTTCGCCCTCTACCGGGACAAGGCCGAGCTGATCGCCGACCAGGTGGCCGGGGCGCTCGCCCTCGACGGCCCCGACCTCGACGTGCCCGCGGCCGTCGACCGGGTCGCCGACGTGCTGCTGCTGGACCTGGACTGGCTCCTGGTCAAGACGGACTTCCTGGTGCACGCCGCCCGCGACGCGGCCGTGGCGCAGACGTTGCTTGAGCACCGCGCGCGACTGCGCCGGGCCGTCGCCGACCGGCTCGCCCGCGCCCGCACCCCGCTGCCCGCCGTCCTCGGCGACGCCGACGGCGCCGCCCACGCAGTCGTCGCCGCGTACGACGGAGTCACCACCCGGCTGCTGCTCGACAAGGACGTCGAGGGCGCCCGCGCCTGGCTCGGACAGCTGCTCACCGCGCTGCTCACCGACGGCGGCACCGCACACGCACCGCAAGAAGACTGAGGAAGCCCGAGGAGAACAGGAAGGGGACGGTCGCCATGGACGCCGACGCCATCGTCGTCGGAGCGGGCCTCGCGGGCCTGGTCGCGGCGCACGAACTGACCAGCCGGGGCCGCAGGGTCGCCCTCGTCGACCAGGAGAACGCCGCCAACCTCGGCGGGCAGGCGTACTGGTCCTTCGGCGGGCTGTTCCTCGTCGACACCCCGCAGCAGCGCAGGCTCGGCGTCAAGGACTCCTTCGAGCTGGCCTGGAACGACTGGCAGGGCAGCGCCCGGTTCGACCGGCTGGACGACGAGGACTCCTGGGCGGTGCGCTGGGCGCGCGCCTACGTCGAATTCGCGGCGGGGGAGAAGCGGTCCTGGCTGGAAGGGCACGGCATCACGCTGTTGCCCACGGTCGGCTGGGCCGAACGCGGCGATCTGCGCGCCGACGGCCACGGCAACTCCGTACCCCGCTTCCACATCGCCTGGGGCACCGGCACGGGCGTCGTGGAACCCTTCGCCGCGTACGCCCTCCAGGCCGCGCGCGACGGCCTGCTCACCTTCCACCACCGCCACCGGGTCGACGAACTCGTCGTCCAGGACGGCTCGGTGCGCGGAGTGCGGGGCACGGTCCTCGTCCAGGACGACTCGCCCCGCGGCGTCGCCTCCAACCGCGAGGAGACCGGCGCGTTCGAGCTCACCGCGCAGGCCGTCGTCGTCACCACCGGCGGCATCGGCGCCGACCACGACCTCGTCCGCCGCCACTGGCCGGAGCGCCTGGGCACCCCGCCGGCGCGGATGGTCACCGGCGTCCCGGCGTACGTCGACGGCCGGATGCTGGACATCAGCGCCGAGGCCGGCGTACGGCTGGTCAACCGCGACCGCATGTGGCACTACACCGAGGGTCTGCGCAACTGGAACCCGATCTGGCCCGGCCACGGCATCCGCATCCTGCCCGGCCCGTCCTCCGTCTGGCTGGACGCCCTCGGCCGCCGGCTGCCCGAGCCCTGCCTGCCCGGCTACGACACGCTCAGCACCCTCAGACACCTGCGCACCACCGAGGACATCGCCGGGTACGACCACTCCTGGTTCGTGCTGACCCGCAGGATCGTCGAGAAGGAGTTCGCCCTGTCGGGCTCCGAGCAGAACCCCGACATCACGGCCAAGGACCGCAGGGCGGTGCTGCGTGACCGGCTGCTCGGCAAGGGAGCGCCCGGCCCCGTACGGGACTTCCTGCGGCACGGCGAGGACTTCCTGATCGCCGACACCCTGGAGCGACTGGTCGAGAAGATGAACCAGTCGACCGGCACACCCCTCCTGGACGCCGCCGAGGTGCGGCGCCTGATCGAGGCCCGTGACCTCCAGATCGCCAACCCCTACAGCAAGGACACCCAGATCCAGGGCATCCACAACGCCCGCCGCTACCTCGGCGACCGCCTCGGCCGGGTGGCCGCCCCGCACCGCGTCCTGGACCCGGCGGCCGGACCGCTGATCGCCGTCAAGCTGCACGTTCTGACCCGCAAGACGCTCGGCGGCATCCAGACCGACCTGGACTCGCGCGCCCTCGGCCGCGACGGACAGGTGATCGACGGCCTCTACGCGGCCGGCGAGGTCGCCGGCTTCGGCGGCGGCGGTCTGCACGGCTACAACGCCCTGGAGGGCTCCTTCCTCGGCGGGTGCCTGTTCTCCGGGCGTGCGGCGGGCCGGGCCGCCGCGCGGCAGACCGCCTGAGCGCACGTCACGGCCCGCCCCCGTGGGACGCGGGGGCGGGCGGGCTCACCTCTTCTTCAGCAGTCCGGCCACCACCGAGGCCTGGCTCTGCTCCGGCGCCTTGGAGGCGGTCAGCAGGGTCACCGGGCCCCGGCGGGCCAACTTCCTGATGTGGTCCAGGAGTTCGGCCGCGTCCGGCTCGGCCAGCTCGGCCTCGTAACGGCGCCGGAACTCCTCGTAGGACCCTTCCCCGCCGTGGTACCAGCGGCGCAGCTCGGTGGACGGCGTCATGGCCTTGGGCCACTCGTCGATGTGCGCGTCCTCCTTGGAGACACCGCGCGGCCAGAGCCGGTCGACCAGGACCCGCACGCCGTCGTCGGACTCGGGCGGATCGTAGATGCGGCGCACGCGGACGGTCACGGTCGGGCCTCTCTGGGGTGCGGGGGAATCCTGCCCGGAGCGTACTGCGGTACGCCCCGGGCCCGGCCGCGCCTCACGGCGAGGGGAACCGGCATGACCCGAACGGTGCCGGACCCGGTCACTGCTCGCGCAGGCCCCACGGGGAGCCGTACTCCGTCAGCAGGTCCAGGAAGGGACGGGCCGGGAACGCCTCCGGGCCCAGCACACCCGCTCCCGACCAGGCGCCGGTGGCCAGCAGCTCCAGGGCGACCACGGGGTTGACCGCCGTCTGCCACACCACCGCCTGGCACCCGTACTCGGCCATGGACCACTCGTTGTCGACGACGTGGTACAGGTACACCTCGCGCGGGGCGCCGTCCCTGGTGCCGCGCACCCAGGTGCCCGCGCAGGTCTTGCCGCGCATCCGCTCGCCCAGGGTCGCCGGGTCGGGCAGGCAGGCGGCGACGACGTCCCGGGGCGAGACGGCGACCGGCCCGTCCGGGCCCGGCACGGTGACCGGCTCGGTGCGGTCGAGGCCCAGCAGGTGCAGCGTCTTGAGGGTGTCGATGAACTCGCGGCCCAGACCGTACTTGAAGGTCACCCGCCGCGCGTCGACCCAGCGCGGGACCAGCAGCACCTCCTCGTGCTCCACGTTCACGCACTCGACCTCGCCGATGCCCTCGGGGAAGTCGAACACCTCCGGCTCGCTGAACGGCTCGGTGGTGAACCAGCCGCGCCCGGCCTCGTACACCACCGGCGGGTTCAGGCACTCCTCGATGGTGGTCCAGATGCTGAAGGACGGCGCGAAGTCGTAGCCGTCGACGGTCAGGTTCGCGCCGTCGCGGACGCCGATCTCCTCGATCTCGTCGAAGAGCTCGTCGGCGGCGTACCGCGCGAACACGTCGGACAGGCCCGGCTCCACCCCCATGCCGACCAGCGCGAGCGCGCCGGCCTCCTCCCACTCCTTCGCCCGCGCGAACTGCTCGTCGCCCAGCCTGACCCCGCACTCCTCGTACGGCCGCTCGGGGTGCGGCCGGGACAGGGACATCGCCATGTCGAGATAGCCGGCGCCGGCCGTGCGGGCGGCGCGGAACAGCGGCATCACGAAGCGCGGGTCGGTCGCGTTCAGCAGCACGTCGCAGCGGTGCCGGGCGAGCAGGTCCGCCACCGCCGACTCGTCGCTCGCGTCGACGCGTTCGGCGGTGAACCGGCCGTCGTCGCCGACGGCCGCCACGGCGGACTCGGCCCGCCCCCGGTCGTAGTCCGCGACAACCATCGCCTTCAGGAACGGACGACGGGCCGCGATCCGGGTGATCGCGGTCCCCACACCACCGGCTCCCACGAGCAGTACACGCATGACCAGAACTCCCTCTCGGTCTCTGTGCCGACCGCGCCGATACAACGCCGCGCCACCACGTAAGGTCAATGGTGTTGGCGTAAGCGTCGGCAACAGCCCTGAGGAGTCCGAGGAGGTCGGGATGCCGAAACCGGTGGTCCCCGAGGAGAAGCGACGGCGCCGCCGCCCCACCCGGAGCGGCACCGTGCTGTCCGAGACACTGATCGTCGACACCGCGCTGCGCCTGCTGCGGGAGCACGGGAGCGCGGGACTGACCGCCCGCCGCCTCGGCCTGGCGCTCGACTGCGACCCGAGCACCCTCTACCGCTACTTCCGCGGCATGGACGACCTCACCCTCGCCATCGGCGACGCCCTCATCGGCCGGGCGCTGGCCGGCTGGGAGCCGACCGGGCAGTGGCGGGCCGACCTGCGCGAGACGGGCCTGCGCATCCACTCCGCGTACGTCGCCCATCCGCAGGCCGCGGTGGTCACCGCCAACCGCGTCTCCGGCCGGGCCAACGAACTGGCCGCCGACGAGGCCGTCCTGGGCGTGCTGCGGCGGGCCGGTTTCCCGCTGTCCGACACGGTGCGGATCTACCACGCCTTCGTCGACCAGACCCTCGCCTTCGCCGCGCTCGACGCCGCCTCCCTGGCCCTGCCGAGCGCCGCGCTGCGCGCCGACGAGGAGATGTGGCACTCGACCTACGCCCGGCTGCCCGCCACCACGCATCCGCACATCGCCGAGGCGGCGCCCCTGCTCGCCGCCCGCATGGTCACCAGCGCCTACCCGACCGCCCTGGACATGCTGCTCGACAGCGCGGCCGCCCACCTGGAGCGCGTGCGCGGCGGCGGTCTGGATCCGGGCGGTCCGAGGACCCGGCCGGTACTGCGACACTGAACACCGCACCGGTAGATGTAGCGAGCAACCAGGAAGCCCGTGGACTCCAGCGAGAGAACCGACAGCAGCACCGCGCCGAGCGACAGCAGCACCGCGCCGAGCGACAGCAGCACCGCGCCGAACGGCGGCACCGCATCGAGCGACGGCGGCACCGGACCGAGCGGCGACGCCTCGGACCCGCCCGGAGCCGGCCGGCGCGGCTGGCGCCGCTGGGCCATGGACACGCGGCCGCTGCGCCGCCCCGCCTTCCGCCGGCTGTGGTCCTCGACCATCGTGACCGCGGTCGGCAGCCAGCTCACCGCCGTCGCCGTGCCCAAGCAGATCTACGACATCACCGGCTCCTCGGCCTGGGTCGGCTACGCCAGCCTCGCCGGCCTGGTCCCGATGGTCGTGTTCGCGCTGTGGGGCGGCGCGGTCGCCGACACGATGGACCGCCGCAAGCTGCTGCTGATCACCAACAGCGGCATCGCCGTCACCTCGCTGCTGTTCTGGGTGCAGGCGGCGGCCCGGTTCGACTCGGTCGTGGTGCTGATGGTGCTGCTCGCCGTGCAGCAGGCCTTCTTCGGGCTGAACTCCCCGGCCCGCAACGCCTCCATCGCCCGGCTGGTCCCGGCCGGGGAACTGCCCGCCGCCAACGCCCTCGGATCGACCGTCATGCAGACCGGCCTGGTGGCCGGGCCGCTGCTGGCCGGCGCGCTCATCCCCGTCATCGGGCTGCCCGAGCTGTACCTCGTCGACGCCGTGGCGCTGTGCGTCACCGTGTGGGCGGTGTGGCGCCTGCCCGCGCTGCCGCCCCTGGCCGGAACCGCCGTGCGCCGCGCGGGGGTGCGGGAGATCGCCGACGGGTTCCGCTACATCTCCGGGCACAAGGTGCTGCTGCTGTCGTTCCTCGCCGACATCATCGCCATGGTCTTCGGCATGCCCCGCGCCCTGTTCCCGCAGCTCGCCGCGGAGACGTACGCCCCCTACGGGGAGGGACTCGCGCTCGGCCTGCTGTTCGCGGCCATCCCGGTCGGCGCGGTGGTCGGCGGGCTGTTCTCGGGCACCTTCTCCCGGGCGCGCCGGCACGGCTGGATGGTGATCGGCGCGGTCACCGCCTGGGGAGCGGCCGTCACCGGGTTCGGGCTGAGCCGCGGCCTCTGGATCGCGGTGGTGTTCCTGGCGGCCGCCGGAGTCGCCGACATGGTCTCCATGGTGTTCCGCGGCGCCATCCTGCTGTCCGCCGCCACCGACGAGATGCGCGGCCGGATGCAGGGCGTCTTCACCGTCGTCGTCGCGGGCGGCCCGCGCCTGGCGGACGTCCTGCACGGCACGGCCGGCTCGGCCTTCGGCCCGCGCGCGGCGGTGGCCGGCGGCGGCCTGCTGGTGGTCGTCCTGATGCTGGGCCTGGCGGCGGCCGTCCCGGCGCTGCGCCGCTACCGGATCTGACCCCGCCGGATCCGACGGCTCAGTGGGAGCGCCGGGGGATGGTGTACTGCTCCAGGAGCTTGCCCCGGGTCAGCTCCAGCCGGTGGGCGAGGACCTCGGCGACGGTCCGCACCAGCGACAGCCCGAGCAGCGGATCCTCCACGGACAGCGCGAGCACCGCCGAGGCGTCGAACTCGTAGGCGCGGACCTGGCTGTACGCCTCCGCCCCGAAGTCCCACTGGTACGGCGGGAACAGCCAGGACCAGCCGAGCAGGTCGCCCGCGCCAAGGGAGGCCACCGTCACCTTGCGGGTGGGCGTCACCTGCTGGTCCAGGTGCACGGCGCCGGAGCGGATGACCCAGAAGCGGTCGGCCGTACCCCCCGCCTCGAAGATCCTCGTGTCCTCGGGGAAGGAGACCTCCCGCGCGACCTCCATCAGACGCTCGCGTTGTTTCTGGGGGAGGGCGGTCAGAAGTTTTATCGCTTTGGTCATGACCCGAAGCTCCTCGCCGGCGATGGGTTCCCCGCATGTGCCTCCTCCCCATTTCAGCCGCTGCGAGTCACCCGGGCACCTCGGCGGAGGCGACTTCCTTCCGCCGTCCGCTCACCGCGGCGGCGACGCCGACCGGCATGGCCGGGTACCGGGCCGCGGCTGAAGCGGACCGATCCGGGACCTTTCGCGCGTCTCCGGAAGGGGGCATGAAAAAGCCCTGGCTGGACGGGGGAGACCAGCCAGGGCCGTACAGGGCGACGCACGGAGGACGTCTCGGGTCGACCCCGTCGCCGCGTATGGATGAACCGTAAAGCATTCCGGGGTGTTCCGTGCAGCCGGAACCGGGTCACGTGAGCGGACTCACTCCGCCCGTCAGGCCCGCTCGGCCCGCCGGCCCGGGGCCAGGATCTCGTCCAGCACTCGCAGGACGGCCTCGTAGGTCAGGGCGCGTACGGCCGCCTCGCGCGCGGCGTCCGGCTCGTTCGCCCCGAGGGTGTCGCGGCGGTCCCGCCATCGGCGCTCCTCCTGCGCCGCACACGCCCTGGCCCGCTGGATCCGCCGCAGCAGTTCGTCCGAGTGCACCACATCGGTCATGTCCTGCACCTACCCGCTCCCGGGGGCCGCGATGGCGCATCGAAGCGACCGGTACGAAGAAGAACCACGCGAAGCGGAGTTTGCCGCTCCCGCTCCCGGGCATACGGAATCTCGTGCTTCGGACCGGAGGCGCGTCAGCGGAAGCTGTACCTGCTGCTCCGGGAGGTCTCCAGACGGACCGGACGGCACCACGCTTCCGCGGTCAGTCCCTGAAACACCGTTCAGGAGCCATGCCGCATGCTCACCGACATATCGACAAGCCGCCCCGACGCCCCCGCGGACCAGGCGGCGCCCGCCCGCCGGCCGCACGACGACGCCCCGGACACCACCGCCCTCTTCCAACGCCTCGCCGCCGCCCGGGACGACCCGGAACGGGAGGCCGTCCGCGACGAACTCGTCAGCGCGTGGCTGCCCATGGCCCACCGCATCGCCGGCCGCTTCCGCGACCGCGGCGAGTCCATCGAGGACCTGCGGCAGGTGGCGGCACTCGGGCTGGTCAAGGCCATCGACCGGTTCGACCCGGATCGCGGCGCCTTCGAGAGCTACGCCGTGCCGACCATCACCGGCGAGGTCAAGCGGCACTTCCGGGACCGGATGTGGGCGCTTCGGGTGCCCCGCCGCGTCCAGGAACTGCGCAACAAGGTCCGCATGGCCCGGCGCGAACTCACCCAGAACCCCGGCAGCCCCGAACCCTCCGTCGCGGCGATCGCCGCGCACGCCGGACTGACGGAGGAGGAGGTCAGCGCGGGAATGGAGGCGATCGACAGCTTCAGCACCCTGTCCCTGGACGCCGAACTGTCGGCCGGCGACGGCTACAGCCTCGCGGACAGTCTCGGCGCGTCGGACTCCTCCTACGAGACCGTCGTCGACCGGGAGTCGGCCAAGGAGGGGCTGCGCCGGCTTCCCGAACGGGAGCGGGCCATTCTCTACATGCGCTTTTTTGAGGACATGACACAAAGCCGCATCGCGGACCGGCTCGGCATCTCCCAGATGCACGTCTCGCGGCTGATCAGCCGCAGCTGCGCGCGCGTGCGCGACGAGGTGCTGGCCGAACGGGCGCACCGTTCCGCCGGCGGACCGCCCCCGACGACCAGGCCCACGACGTGAGGGACCGTGTGCGCGTCTGAGCGGGCGTGCGCGGGGAACACGGAACCAATGAACGAAGACGAGCTTCCGCCCGACGGCCGGGCCGTGGAGGTGTATCTCGATCTGCTCCGCGTCCGGATGCCCGAAGAGGACTACGAACTGCTGCTCGACGTCGTCGACCCGGTGCTGCGGGCGATCGACGAGCGAGGCGTGCCCTCCGCCGACTTCCCGCTGGAGGGCGCCCAGGCGCAGGGCCTGCCCCAGGAGATACGGGACGAGGCCGCCCTGGTCATCGCCACCGCGGTCACCGGCAGGCTGGACAACGAGCTGGTCGTCCTCGACATCGAGGAGACCGGCCCGGTCCGGGTGGTCACCGACGCGGCGACCGCCGCCGACCCGGCGCGCCTGACCGAGATCGCCGACTACATCCGCGACCGGCACCGGGAGACCGAGGAGCTGCGGGGCATCGCCGAGGCCAGCGACATGCCCACCGACTTCTGACCCGGCGGCGGGCCGGGGACCGCGCCCCGGCCCGTCACGACGTGGGCTTCGACAGCGGGACGTCCAGCGGGCGGGCCAGGCCGACCACCGCCTCGTCCAGGCGCTGGAGGTGCCGCAGCACCCGGTCGGTGATGCGCCCGAACCGGGGGGTGCCGGGCGCCCCGTCCGGCTCCAGCAGCGAGGCGATGCTCGGGCCCCGCTCGACCTCGGCGCCGGTGGGCTCGTCGGCCACGTGCGCGCGGATCGTCTCGATGTTGCGGGTGATCCGGGCACAGGCCAGGCGCAGCCGGGGGTCCGCGGCTATCGACGGATGGGTGGGCAGCAGCTCGGCGGTCGCCGCCAGCGACCGTGCGTGGTAGGCGCACGTCTCCAGCAGGGCCATGACGTACTGGGCGGTGTTCCGCCGAGCCCGCAGGGGCGTGATCGGATGCGTCAGGGGCTGCGTGCCCGCCCGCAGATCGCCCAGCGCCTGGTCCAGGTCGCGCGCCCGGTCGAGCAGATCGACCGGCGGGCCGCCGCTGAGCTGCTCGACGGCGGCGGCCGTGACGTCCGTCAGCCGCTCCAGCACCTTGCCGAGCAGCTCGTTCGTACGGCGGTCGGTGTGCACCGGCAGCACCAGCGCGGCCGCGATGATCCCGCAGGCCGCCCCGAGCGCCGTCTCCTCCACGCGCAGCACGAGCACCGCCGCGCTGTACCGGTGCAGCAGCGTGTACAGCAGTCCCAGCGCCGCGGTGACGAAGAACGACATCAGCGTGTACGACAGCGGGGCCGTGTAGAACATCGCGAAGACGAACACCAGCACCAGGGCCAGCGCCGTCCACGTGTGCGGCCCCACCAGCCCCGCCAGCACGATCCCGGCCACCACGCCGAGCACGGTGCCCACCAGACGGCGGTAGCCCTTGACCAGGATCTCGCCCGTGGACGAGGTGTTGATGAAGACGATCCAGCAGGTCAGCACCGCCCAGTACCACCGCTGGCTGGAGAGGAACTCACCACCGACGATGGCCAGCGACGAGCCCACCGCCACCTGCACCGCGGCCCGCGTGGTGGGCCGCCGCCACCCGGTCTGGACCTGCTCCTCCCGCTCGGCCTCCTCGGCCCCCTCGATGGCGGCGTTCTCCGCGTCCAGCTCCTCCCGGGAGCGGATCGTCGCGGGCGTGTCGTCGGACTCGTCCTGCGGGCCGTCCAGCGCGATCCGCAGACCCATGACGGCCCGCGCGGTCTCGCCGATGCCGCGGAAGACGTCCTGCACGGCCGGCGACGCGGGCGGCAGGTTCTCCTCGTCGCGGTAGCCGAGGAGCCGGTTGCGGACGTGCGCCAGCGCGGTCCCGCCGCCCTCGCCCACGGGCCGCAGCACGAGCACGGCCAGCGCCCGCAGGTCGCGGCGCAGCGTCTCGGTCGCCTCGTCCCGCACCGGCAGCCGGCCGCTCGAGGGGACGGACGCGCCGGGCAGGTGGAGGGTGAGCGTGTTCGTCCGCTCCGCGCTGCGGGCGTTGAGCAGGAGCAGCCCCAGCCGCTCGGCGGCGATCTCGGCGTCCGCGATGCGCCGCTGCACCAGCCGCGCCACGGCCTCGTCGGAGGTGCCGTCCGCCAGCCGTGACTGGATCATCATGGCCGTGTCGTGCAGCCGGGCCGTGCCCTCGCGCACCGCCTGCACGACCTTCTCCACCTCGTCCGGACCGGCGTCCAGCAGCTCCAGCTGGGCCGACACCAGCTGCGCCAGACGCACCCGGAACGCCTCGCGCAGGCGCTGCAGGACACCCGCCGGAGTCTCGTACACGATCACGAACCGGACCAGGGCGCTGGAGGCGAACGCGACCGCGATGACACCGTAGAGCCCGGGCAGCGCCGACGCGGTGGCGCCGACGAACAGGGACATGAAGTAGAGCTGGAAGCCGATCAGGCCGAGCGCGTTGCCCCGGTCGCCGAACCGGCGGCTGTAGACCGCGCTGAAGATCAGCACGACGAAGAAGACGTCCCCGGCCACCACGAGCGGGTTGAGCAGCGCGCCGAGCGAGACGGACGCCAGCGCCACCGGAAGCCCGAGGGCGAGCGTGACCGCCTGCTGCGCACGCTGCTTCTCCCGGATGGCGAAGGTGGCCGCCATCGACGTGATCGCCCCGGCCACCAGATGCGTCACGGGCACGCGCAGCACGCCGAGGACGGCGAGCGTCAGCGCGATCGAGCCCGCCGTCCGCGATCCGGCGGCCAGCCGCAGCAGGCCGGGATCGGACGCCGTGAAGCGATCACGCAGCCGCGACCCGACCGGCCTCTGTGCTGCTCCCACGCCGCCGCACCCTCCCGTTTTCCCGTCATGATCCGCCCGAATGATCCGCCCGACCAGCATGGCATGTCCAGACCGGACCGCCGTTTGCGGTCCGGCCGTGCCCCTGGGGCCCCGCCCCGGTCTCACACCTGCCGGGGGCGGACCCCCTCGACGTGGTCCCGCACCTGCTCGGGCGTCATGTACGAGTCGGTGTACTCGAAATCCTTCAGCTTGGCGGGCTTGCGGGCCTGGAACCCGGTGCGTACGAAGTCGTCCCCGGCGACCGCGTTGAGCAGCCAGTTGGTCGCGACCCTGGTCTTGGCGACGTTCGTGCGCAGCGCCCCCAGGTGGTAGCCGCGGGCCACGGCCTGGGCCGGGACGCCGCGCAGCTCCACGCCGAGCGGTTTGGAGACCGCGTCCGCGCCGCCGAGGTCGACGACGAGGCCCAGGTCCTTGTGCTCGTACGGCCGCAGCGGCTGCCCGCGCAGCGTCGCGATGACGTTCTCCGCGACCCGCCGGCCCTGCCGCGTGGCGTGCTGCGCGGTCGGCGGGCACACCGCGCCGCCGCCCTTGGCCAGGTCGGGCACGGCGGCGGAGTCCCCGAGCGCGAACACGCCGTCGTGGCCGGGCAGGCGCATCTCGGCGGTCACCGCGAGCCGGCCCCTGACCGTCTCCGCGCCGAGGGTCGCGATGAGCGGGCTGGCCACCACGCCCGCGGTCCAGATCAGGGTGTGGGTCGGCACCACCCGGCCGTCGGTGAAGGTGACCTCCTCCGGTCCGGCCTTCGCGATGGACACCCCGAGCGAGATCTCGACGCCCCGGCGGCGCATCACCTCCTGGGCGCTGCGGCCCAGCTTGTCGCCCAGTTCCGGCATCAGCGCCGGCGCGACGTCGATCAGGTGCCACCTGATCAGCGCCGGGTCCAGCCGCGGGTAGCGCTGGACGGCGGCGTGCGTCAGCCGTTGCAGGCACGCCGCGGTCTCGGTGCCGGCGTACCCGCCGCCGACCACCACGAACTGAAGCCGCGAGGCGCGCTCGGCCGGGTCCTCGCTGGCGTCGGCGAGGTCCAGCTGGGTGATGACGTGGTCGCGGATGTAGGCGGCCTCGGCCAGCGTCTTCATGCCGAAGGCGTGGTCCAGCAGCCCCGGGATGTCGAACGTCCGGGTGACGCTGCCGGGGGCGAGCACGAGGTAGTCGTACGGCTCGTCGACGATGTGGTCGGTGAGTTTGCGGACGACGCACACCTTGGCCCGCAGGTCCACGCCGACGGCCCCGCCCGGGATGATCCGGGTGCGGTACTTCTTGCTGCGGCGCAGGGAGACGGCGACCGACTGGGGTGTCAGCACCCCGGAGGCGACCTGGGGCAGCAGCGGCAGATACAGCTGGTACGAACGCGGTGTCACCAGGGTGATGTCCGCTTCGCTGGGGTCGAGCCTGCGCTCCAGACGGCGGACGCACGCCACACCGGCGAAGCCTGCGCCGATCACCAGGATCCTGGGTCGTGTCACGATGTCTCATCCCTTCTGCGGGCTTCGGGCGGCTGCGTCGACGTCCTTGCGTTCTGCGTCTGCCCGTGGACGGCTGCTTCGCACCTCGGCGATCCGTCGGGTCCGCCGAGCACCACGATGCCCCCATAGGGCCGTGCGCGCACCGGACGCCGCCGTCCCCGCCGCCCGAACGCCAGGGGCCGCCTCGGCGGGTTCCCGGGATCCGGCGCCGTATGGGCCCCTTCGTGGAGCGCCCACGTCCGGCCGGTGCCCGTTCGCTCCGGCGGGCGTCAGCCGCCCGGCGCCCCGGCGGCCGTGCATGGCGTCGTGGTGCATGGGCACTCGATGCGTTCGAGCGCACCCCGCGGAGTCGAATGCCGGGGTCGCTGACGGGTAGTTGGTGCGGTGGGAGCCGACGCGCCGGGACCGTCGGCCCGAGGCTTGTGACACGTCAGCCCGGGGAGGAAGGAGCAGCGTGACCATAGACAGAATCTGGTCGTATTCGCCGCAGGTCGCTCGTACCGAGGGAGAGGATCTGACCGGCTTCACGGTCGTCGCCACCGACGGCACCGTGGGCCACGTGGACCGGGAGGGCGGCCACCTGGGGATGCGGCACCTGGTCGTGGAGACCGGCGTGTGGGTGTTCGGCAAGAGCGTGCTGGTGCCCGTCGGGATGGTCGCCGGCATCGACTCCGCGGGGCGGAGGGTCACGGTGGACTGTTCGCGCGGGCAGATCAAGGCGGCGCCGCCGTTCAGGACCGACAGCGAGACCAGGGACCCGGCCTATCTGACCCGGGTGGGTGCCTACTACGACGGGCTTCCGCCGCGGGCGGCGACCAGCGCGTGAACCGGTGCGGCCCCCGCGGCGGGGCCTGACACCGGAACCGAGCCCGGACCCCGTCCGCAGCCGGGGCTCCGGGTGATCCGGGCTCACCACGGCAGGAAGGCGTGCACGTCCTTGCCGTGGTCGTTGACCACCACGCTCACCTGGTCGCACAAGGTGTGGATCAGGTGCCAGCCGATGCCGCCGCCGCCCCGGCTGGGGCGGAACGGTCGCGGGGCCGGCCGGGTGGTGCTGGTGTCGCTGAGCGTCACGTGCACCCCGTCGAAGGTGCGCCGCAGCCGTAGCTCGAACGGCCCCGGCGCGTACTGCACCGCGTTCGCCGCGAGTTCCGTGACGACCAGCAGGATGTCGTCCCAGTACTCGGACGCCGCCGGCCGCGCGTGCCGTGCGACCTCGTCGAGGAACTCCTCCGCCGCGAGTCGCGCACCCGTGACATGGTGCAACGCGCCCGCGAAACGGGCGGTGCGGCTCGGAATGCCCTCGGTGGCCAGTGCGTCGTCCCCACGCGGCTCGGATGCCATCTCGCCTTCCGGCCCGGCCCCGTCGGCCGGGCTCCCGTCCTTTCCTTGCCTTTCCTCGCGTCCCACTCTCTTGTTCCCAGCGGCGCGGACCCTACGCGCGGTCGGCGCGGCGGCGGAGGGCCGGCCAAGGCGCTCTGGCCCGCGTCAGCGGAACACGTTGTCCGAGTCATCCCGGTCGTCCCGGTCGTTCCGGTCGGGCGTCGGGTCGCTCGGGCCGTCCCGGCGCGGGGAGTGGCTCCGCGCCCGGTACATGGCGTCGATCTCGACCGCGTAGTGCCGCACGATGGCGTCCCTGCGCGGCTTCATCGACGGTGTGAGCAGCCCACCGGCCACGTCGAAGGGCGCGGGCAGCACCCGGAAGACCCGGATGGACTCCGAGCGGGAGACGGCGCTGTTCGCGGCGGCGACCGCCCTCCCGATCTCCTCCCGCAACGCGTGCTCCTCGCGTGCCTCGCGTCCCGGCGCGTCGCCCTGCGACGCAGTCGCGGCACGCCAGTGGGCCAGGAACTCCGGGTCCAGGATGATCAGCGCGCCCACGCACGGCCGGTTGTCGCCCACGACCACCGCCTGGTGGACCAGTGGGTGCGTCCGCAGCCGCTGCTCCAGCGGGGCCGGAGCCACGCTCCTGCCGCCGCTGGTGATGATGACGTCCTTCTTGCGCCCGGTGATCGTCAGATACCCCTCGGCGTCCAGCTTCCCGATGTCCCCCGTGGCCAGCAGGCCGCCACGCAGCGCGGCCCGGGTCGCGGCCTCGTCGCCCACGTAGCCCTGGAACAGCGACGGCCCCCGCACCAGGATCTCCCCGTCCTGAGCCACCTCGATCTCCGTGCCCGGCAGGGCCTTGCCGACGGTCCCCGACTTCTCCCGGCCCAGCGGCTGCATGGTGATGCCGCCCCCGGTCTCCGTGAGGCCGTATCCGTCGTGCACGGGGATGCCGATGCCCTCGTAGAACAGGGAGAGTTCGCGGCTGAGCGGGGAGCCGCCGGAGGTGGCGCGGGTCACCCTGCCGCCCAGCGCGGTCCGCAGCCCGCGGTACACCGTCCGTTCGTACAGGGCGTGTTGCAGCCGCAGGTCGAGGCCGGGGCCCGGACCCCGGCCGAGCCGCTGCCGCTCCAGCGCCGCGGCGAAGTCACGGGCCGTGTCGGCCGCACGCTCGAACAACGTGCCGCGGTTCGCCTGCTGGGCCGCGCGCAGGAAGTTCTTGTAGACCTTCTCGAAGACGGAGGGCACGGCGTGGAGGTACGTCGGCCGGAACGTGCGCAGCGCCGACGCCAGCGCCTCCTCGCCCAGCTCCGGCTCGTGGCCCATCAGGATGCCGCCGCGGACGCACAGGCCCTGAACCATCAGCCCGTACACGTGCGAGAAGGGCAGGAAGGCGAGCACCGACGCCTGCTCGCCGGGTGGCGCGGCGGTATGGCCCCAGCCGGCCAGCAGCGTGTCGCAGGGGCTCGCCAGCGCGCGGTGGCTCAGCACGCAGCCCAGGGCGCGGCCCGTGGTGCCGGAGGTGTAGGCGATCACCGCGGGTGCGTCTGGCAGTACGATCCGGCGCAGCGAGTCCACCGTGGCCGGCGGTATCAGCGCTCCCCGTTCCACCAGCTGCTCCAGCGCCCCCGCGTCCAGCTGCCACACGTGCCGGAGCCGGGGCAGCGTCGCGCACATCGGGCCGACCGTCATCACGCCCTGCTCGTCCTCGACGACGACGGCCACGCACTCGGAGTCACGCAGGATCCACTCGACCTGTTCCCGTGAGGAGGTCGGGTGGATCGGGACGACCTCGGCGCCGACCGCCCACAGCGTGTACGCGAGGACCGTCCACTCGTAGCGGGTGCGGGCCATGACCGCCACCCGGTGGCCGGGCGCGATCCCGGCGGTGACCAGTCCCCGCGCCAGGTCGGTCACCTGGTCCCGCAGCTGCGCGGCGGTCACCTCCTCCCACACCGGCGAGGAGGGATCGGCGCGGCGCGCGAGCACCGGCAGGGTGGGACGGGTCCTCGCGGTCTCGAAGACGCTGTCGGCGAGCCCGCCGGTCAGCGGGGCGACCGTGGACGGAGCGAGGGCGAGGTCGCGCATGCGCTGCTCCTGGGGTGCACGGAGGTGACCGCGCCGATGAGGGACGCGGTCGGCGCGGATCGAATGTAGCCCAGGTCAGCGCGGCACGGGCCCCGAACCGGGAAGTGGCCCCGGTTCCCCCGCCCCGGTCCGCTCAGGCGGGGTGCGGAGTCAGCCAGAGCGTCGCGAGCGGTGGCAGGGTGAGGCGGAGGTGCCTGTCCCCGGCCCGGCCCCCCGGTACGAGCGGATCGGGGTTGCCGACGTCACCGCCGCCGTAGCGGGCGGCGTCGGTGTTGAGGACCTCGCGCCACACGGTGACCTCGCCCGGCACGTCCAGGCGGTAGCCCTCGCGCACCACGGGGGAGAAGTTCGACACCGCGAGCAGCGGGGCGCCGGCCGCGTCGTGGCGCAGGAACGCGTAGACGTTGTCGTCGGTGGCGTCCACGGCCACCCAGCGAAAGCCCTCGGGCCGGGTGTCGCGCTGCCACAGGGCCGGTGTGGCCCGGTAGCACCTGTTGAGGTCGCGGACCAGGTCCCGCACCCCGCGGTGGTCGCCCGCCGCGCAGTAGTCGTCGTCGAGCAGCCACCACTCGGGCCCGAGCTCCTCGGAGAACTCGCCGCCCTGGGCGAACTCCTGCCCCATGAACAGCAGTTGCTTGCCCGGGTGCGCCCACATGAAGCCCAGGTAGGCGCGGTGGTTCGCGCGTCGCTGCCACCAGTCGCCGGGCATCTTCGACACCAGAGCCTGCTTGCCGTGCACCACCTCGTCGTGCGAGATCGGCAGCACGTAGTTCTCGCTGTACGCGTACACCATCGAGAAGGTCAGCTCGTGGTGGTGGTACTTGCGGTGCACCGGCTCCTTGCTCATGTACTGGAGCGAGTCGTGCATCCAGCCCATGTTCCACTTCAGCCCGAAGCCCAGGCCGCCGCGGTCGGTCGGCGCGGTCACCCCGCCCCACGCGGTCGACTCCTCGGCGATGGTGACCACACCCGGCGTCCTGCGGTACACGGTGGCGTTCATCTCCTGGAGGAACGCCACCGCGTCCAGGTCCTCCCGGCCGCCGTACGCGTTGGGCGTCCACTGACCGGAGTCGCGCGAGTAGTCCAGGTAGAGCATGGAGGCGACCGCGTCCACCCGCAGGCCGTCGACATGGAACTCCTCACACCAGTACACGGCGTTCGCGACCAGGAAGTTGCGCACCTCCGTACGGGCGAAGTCGAACTCGTACGTCCCCCAGTCGGGGTGCTCGGCGCGCTGCGCGTTCCCCGGCTCGTACAGCGGGTCCCCGTCGAAGCGGGCCAGCGCCCAGTCGTCCTTGGGGAAGTGGGCCGGCACCCAGTCCATGATCACGCCGATCCCGGCCCGGTGGCAGGCGTCGACGAAGAAGCGGAAGTCGTCCGGCGAGCCGAGGCGCGCGGTCGGGGCGTAGTAGGAGGTGACCTGGTAGCCCCAGGAGGGGCCGTAGGGGTGCTCGGCGACCGGCATCAGTTCCACATGGGTGAAGCCAAGGTCCTTGACGTACGCCGGGAGCTGCTCGGCGAGCTGGCGGTAGGTCAGGCCAGGGCGCCAGGACGGCAGGTGGACCTCGTACACCGAGAACGGCGCCTCGTGCACCGGGGTGTCCGCCCGGTGGGCCATCCACTCCGCGTCGTCCCACTCGTGGTGCGCCGCCGTCACGACGGACGCGGTGGCGGGCGGCACCTCGGTGCGGCGGGCCATCGGGTCGGCCTTGAGGAACCGGCCGCCGTACTGCGAGGTGATCTCGAACTTGTACCTCGCGCCCTCCCCGATCCCGGGCAGGAACAGCTCCCACACGCCGGCCGCGCCCAGCGAGCGCATCGGGAAGGCGGTCCCGTCCCAGTGGCTGAAGTCGCCGGCCACCCGCACGCCCCGGGCGTTGGGCGCCCACACCGTGAACCGGGTGCCGGTCACGCCCTGGTGGGTCATCGGCTCCGCGCCGAGCGCCCGCCACAGCTGCTCGTGCCGGCCCTCCCGGATCAGGTGCAGGTCCAGCTCGCCGAGGGCCGGCAGGAAGCGGTAGGGGTCGTGGACCTCGTACTCGTCCTGCTCGTAGCCGACCACCAGGGTGTAGGCGGGGATCGCCGCCTGGGGCAGTACGGCCGAGAACAGCCCGTCGCCCTCGGAGGCGAGCGGGGTGCGCTCGCCGTCCACGACCACGTCGACCGCGCGGGCGAAGGGGCGCAGCACCCGCAGGGCGATGCCGCCCGGCACCGGATGCGCGCCGAGCAGCGCGTGCGGGTCGTGGTGGGCGCCGGACAGCAGGCGCTCACGGTCGGCGGGGGCCGGCGGCGGGGCCGTTCGGCCCTGTACCGCGGCGGGCAGGACGGGGCCGGACGGCTCGGGAAGTGACGTGTCGCGCAGTGCCACCGGTTCAGCCTCCTCTCACGGCGAGACGTTCGATCGCCGCCATCGGTACGGCGAGCCAGTTGGGGCGGTGCCGGGCCTCGTACAGCACTTCGTACACGGCACGGTCCGTCTCGTAGGCCCGCAGCAGGGCGTGTTTCTTGCGGGGGTCCCAGCCGGCCCGGGAGGCGTAGCCGGCGCAGTACGCCTCCCGGCAGCGGCGCGCCCACTCCGGGCGCCAGGGGCGGCGCTGGCGGGCGGCGTAGTCGAAGGAGCGCAGCATGCCCGCCACGTCCCGCACCGGGGACTCGGGGATGCGGCGCTCGGCGAGCGGACGCGACGGTTCGCCCTCGAAGTCGATGACGAACCAGTCCCGCCCGGCCCGCAGCACCTGGCCGAGGTGCAGGTCGCCGTGCACGCGCTGGGCGGGCGGCCCGGCGTCGCAGCTGGCCAGCGCGGCGAACGCGGTGCGCAGCCGGGGCGCGTAGGGCCGCAGCGCGGGGACGCTGTGCGCGGCGGCCTCCAGGTGTTCGGTCATCGTCGTGGCGGTGCGCGCGATGTCCTGGTGGGCGCCGGTGGGGAAGGCGCCGGCCAGCGCCAGGTGGACCTCCGCGGTCGCCTGCCCCAACTGGTGCGCCTGGGCGGTGAAGTCGTCACCGGTGGCCAGTGCCCGCAGGGCCAGCGTCCAGCCGTCGGCGGCGTCGCGCAGGAACGGCTGGAGCACCCCGAGCGTCGCCGGTTCCGGTTGCGTGGTGCGGAACCAGGCCACCGGAGCGGGGACCCGGGTGCAGTCCTGTCCGGCCAGGGCCCACGGCACCTCCAGGTCCGGGTTGACGCCCGGCTGGATGCGGCGGAACACCTTCAGGATGAACTCGTCCCCGTAGATGATCGAGGAGTTGGACTGCTCGGCGTCCAGCAGCCTGGGCACCAGGCCGCCGGGGATCGGTACGGACGGGTCCGCCTCGAAGTGCAGCGGGCCGAAGGCGCCGGGGTGGCGCATCCGCTCCAGGAGCAGCTGTGCCGAACGCGGGTCGCACAGCGCGTCGTAGACCGCGAGTCCGGCCAGCGGACCGTCCTCGGGACGGCCGATGAACGCCCGGTGCAGGCGCGGGGCCAGCTGTTGCCGTACGCCGAGCAGCAGTTGGTAGCAGTCGGCGGGCGGCGCGGCGGGCGTGCCGGTGGGGGAGGGGACCGTGCCGGGACCGGAGTGGACGTCCGCGTGCTCGGCGTGGACCAGCAGGTGCAGACAGCCCGGGAACAGTTCCGTCATCGACAGCAGGCGCAGATCGGTGACGGGCCGGTCCTTGCCGGCGAACCAGCGTTGCCGCGGCAGCCAATCGCGCAGCAGTGAGCCGAGCGAGGCCAAGGGCCCGGCCGGGCTCTTGGCACTCGGCGTCAGCGACGCGGTCTTCGGCATGGTCACGCCTCCTTTCGTCGGCCGCACGCTCACCCGCGTCGGCCGGTCCGGGATGCGACGTTGGCGGTGAGCCGGAACCAGTAGAAGCCGTGGCCCGCCAGGGTCAACAGATAGGGGAGTTCCCCGATCGCGGGGAAGCGGACTCCGCCGATGAGTTCGACCGGGTGGCGTCCCTGGAAGGCCCGCAGGTCGAGTTCGGTGGGCTGGGCGAAGCGGGAGAAGTTGTGGACGCACAGCACCAGGTCGTCCTCGTGCTCGCGCAGGAAGGCGATGACCGCGGGGTTGGAGGAGGGCTGTTCGGTGAAGGAGCCGAGTCCGAAGGCGGGGTTCTGCTTGCGGATCTCGATCATGCGGCGGGTCCAGTGCAGCAGCGACGAGGGGGAGGACATCGACGCCTCGACGTTGGTGACCTGGTAGCCGTAGACGGGGTCCATGATCGTGGGCAGGTAGAGGCGGCCGGGGTCGCAGGAGGAGAAGCCGGCGTTGCGGTCGGGGGTCCACTGCATGGGGGTGCGCACGGCGTCGCGGTCGCCGAGCCAGATGTTGTCGCCCATGCCGATCTCGTCGCCGTAGTAGAGGATGGGGCTGCCGGGCAGGGAGAGCAGCAGGGCGGTGAAGAGTTCGATCTGGTTGCGGTCGTTGTCGAGCAGGGGGGCGAGGCGGCGGCGGATGCCGATGTTGGCGCGCATGCGGGGGTCTTTGGCGTATTCGGCCCACATGTAGTCGCGTTCCTCGTCGGTGACCATTTCGAGGGTGAGCTCGTCGTGGTTGCGCAGGAAGACGCCCCACTGGCAGGTGGCGGGGATGGCGGGGGTCTTGGCGAGGATCTCGGAGACGGGGTAGCGGCTCTCCCTGCGGACCGCCATGAAGATGCGGGGCATGACGGGGAAGTGGAAGGCCATGTGGCACTCGTCGCCGCCGGCGGCGTAGTCGCCGAAGTAGTCGACCACGTCCTCCGGCCACTGGTTCGCCTCCGCCAGCAGCAC